>JAGRDU010000091.1:16203-18708 GCA_020446905.1 Paracoccaceae bacterium
AGGCGCTGACCATGGTCTGCGCCCACGTCATGGGCAATGACGCCGCCGTCGGCTTCGCCGGTTCGCAGGGTCACTTCGAACTCAACGTCTACAACCCGATGATGAGCTACAACGTCCTCCAGTCGATGCAGCTCTTGGGTGACGCGGCCGGGTCCTTCACCGACAATATGGTGGTCGGCACGCAGGCGAACGTGGCGCGGATCGACAAGCTGATGAAGGAGTCGCTGATGCTGGTGACGGCGCTGGCGCCGACCATCGGTTACGACGCGGCGACCAAGGTCGCGAAGACGGCGCATAAGAACGGGACCACTCTTCGCGAAGAGGCCATCGCGCTCGGCTATGTCGATGGCGAGACCTTCGACCGGATCGTCCGGCCCGAAATGATGGTCGGTCCCGAGGATTGATGGCCGAGATCGTCAACCTCCGCACGGCCCGCAAGGCCCAGGCGCGCGCCAAGGCGCGTGCGGAGGCGGACGCCAATGCGCTGCGTTTCGGACGGACGAAGATGCAGCGTAATCTGGAAGAGGCGCAGGTCGACAAGGCCCGCGCCAACCTCGACGCGCACAAGCGCGAGGAGCCGGAGGCGTGAGCCGGCCGGTCAAGCGCTCGCTCACCCTCAACGGTCACCGGACGAGCGTGTCTCTGGAGGTGGAGTTCTGGCGCGCCTTTCGGGATATCGCGGCCCGGAAAGATATGGCGATCAATGCGTTGGCGGCCGAGATTGATTCTCAAAGGACAGTAGATACAGGACTCGCGACCGCGATCCGGCTTTACGTGCTGAGGGACCTCATGGCCCGCGTCGCGGGCTAGTGCGCGAACCGGACCGGCGCTGGATAGAGCGCGGTGCGCAGTTGGCGGGCGAGCGAGTTCTCGTGCACTTCCCGATCGGTCAGGGCCGGCTTGCGCCGGGCATGGCCGGACAGCTCTCGCTGAAAGAGCCGCTGGATTTCCTCGCGTGAGAGCGCCGGCGACAGGGGCGCGGCCGGCGGGTCTTCGCCCATGCGTCGCCAGGACGGGACGGCGATCCGCAAGAATCCTCGCGTGCCTGGCAGGCACGCATCGCCCGTTAGGGCCGAAATCGAAGCCGCGTTCATCCGATTACCCCCAGGTGCCCGCCCCGGGTGCAGCTTTCGGGGCGCGGATCTATTCAACAGCCGAATCGACCGTCGAACACGGGGAAAAATCACCGATTTCTCCACACTCATCAATTCAAGGTTGTATTTCGGCGCTGTCACAAAGCGTGTTCGACGCGTGACGTTGCGTCCCGTCGTTCGATGCAAAGGTGAATGCCGGTGCGCGAGCGCACCGTCAGATGCGCCTCGGGCACCGGCGGGCGCCCGGGGTCGACGGTCAGCTTCAGATCGCGCAGTAGAAGCGCCAGAAGAAGCACACCCTCGACCATGGCGAACCCGGCGCCGGGACAGGCCCGGGGACCGGCCGAGAACGGCAGGAAGGCGGCGCGCGCCGAGGCGCGCCCCTCGTCGGTCTGCCAACGGCCGGGATCGAAACCGTCCGGATCGGCCCAGAGCCGGTCGTGACGGTGGAGGTGCCAGGGCGAGATGACGATCTGGGAGCCCTTCGGTGCCGGGCGCCCGCGCAAGGTCACCGGGCAGCCCGCCTCGCGGACCATCATGGGAACCGGGGGATAGAGGCGCAGGGCCTCGCGAAAGACGTCGCGCGTGAAGGACATCGCGGAAATATCCGTGAACGCAGGGTTTTTCGGCAGGTTCCTCGCCTCCTCGGCGACGCGCTCCTGCGCCTCGGGAAAGGCTGCGAGAAGGTAAAGCGCCCAGGCCAACGCCGAGGCCGAGGTCTCATGCCCGGCGAGAAAGAAGATCGCGACCTGATCGACCATCTCGGCGGCGGTGAAGCAGGCACCGGTTTCGGGGTCGGGTGTCGTCATGATCTTGGTCGCGAGATCGTCGGGCGCGCTGCCTGCCGCGATCGCGGCCAGTCGCCGCGCGACGAGCCCTTCGATCAGCGCGCGGATCCGGCGGGCACTGGACCTCGCGGCGCGGCGATGAAGGCGCGGCACAAGGCGCGGCAGCGGAAGGAACGCGGCAAGGTTCAGAAGCGGTTGCGCCTTTTGATGCGTTCGGAAGGCCGAGAAGACCGCAGATGCGACGTCGTCCTCGATGGGGACGGAAAAGAGCGTGCGAAAGATCACGTCGGCGGCGGCATGACTCGCCTCGGCCTCGACTTCGACCACCTCGCCGGCCCTCGCCGTCAACCGGTCCCGCGCGGCCCGGGCGGCCGCCAGCATCGCGGGAAAGCTCTCGCGCAGGCGCCCCCCCTCGAAGGCCGGGTCGATGATGCGGCGCTGCCTCTGCCACTCGGGACCGTTGGTGACGAACACCGACCGTCCGAGAAGCGGCGCGAGCCCCTCGCGGACCCGGTTCGACTTGGGAAAGTCCCCCGGGCGCTCCTTCAGGACGAGATCGACCAGCGCGGGGTCGTTGCACAGATAGGAGCGGAAGAAGGGCGTCCGGAACTCCGCCATCCAGG
>JAGRDU010000092.1 GCA_020446905.1 Paracoccaceae bacterium
TCGCCTATGTCGCGGCGGGGCGCTACGACGGCTACTGGGAGCGCGAGATCAATGCCTGGGACATGGCGGCGGGCCTTGTGATCGTGCGCGAGGCGGGCGGCTTCGCCGAGGCGGTCCGCGAGGGCCGGGACATCTTCGAAAGCGGGTCGGTCATCGCGGCGAACGCCGATCTTTTCGCGCCTTTCGCCAAGATCCTGCGCGCGCCCGAGTGAGGCGGCGCTGGGGGCTGCCGGCCCCCAGACCCCCCGGGAGTATTTACGCCAAGAAGAAGATCAGGTGCGGTCCGAGGGGTGATTGACCCCGTCGGTCCAGTTGACGTCGCCGAGGTCGCGCGGGTTGACCCCATCGAGGCAGGCGACGTTCACGCCGTATTCGTTCGGGTTCGAGCGGCGCCGGTGGTGGGTGTAAATGCCGCAGGTCTTGCAGAAGTAGTGCTGCGCGGTGCCGATATTGAAGGTGTAGAGCGCAAGGTTGTCCGCGCCCCTTACGACCGTAACGCCGTTCAGGGGGGCCGAGACGGCGATGGCGCCTCGGCGGCGGCAGAAGGAGCAGTCGCAGCGGCGGGCCGAAGCGAAGCCTTTGGGCACCAGCGTGACGGCAAGTTCGACGGCACCGCAATGGCATGTGGCGCGGTGGGGGCGGGTGAGGTTGGGCAGCATCAGCGCCGTCTCCGGACCGTCGGCAGGCGCGAGGGGGCGTAAACGAACTCGGGGTGCGGCGGCTTGCCATGGGTGCGGTTCCAGAAGCCCGTGCCGCCGCGCCGGAGCCAGAGCGGGATCGTCAGGAGGAGCCCCGCGATGAAGCCGCCGGCATGCGCCCAGTAGGCGACGCCGCCGCCCTCGACCGGCGTGCCGACGCCGGAGAAGATCTGCAGCCCGAACCAGAGGCCGAGCATGATCCACGCCGGGATCGAGATCACCTTGAAGAGGATGACGATGATGAGGACGACATCGACCTTCGCCTTCGGGAAAAGAAGGAGATAACCGCCCATCACCCCGGCGATGGCACCCGAGGCGCCGACGGTCGGAATATCGGACGTCGGCGCGGCGGCGATATGCGCGAGCGCGGCGGCGATGCCCGAGACGAGGTATAAGGCGAGAAAGCCGAGATGGCCCATCTGGTCTTCGAGATTGTCGCCAAAGATCCAGAGGAAGAGCATGTTGCCTGCGATATGCATGAAGCCGGCATGCAGGAACATCGAGGTGAAGATGCCCGTGTAGTCGCCGTGAAGGGTCACGTCCGACGGGTAGAGCGCTCGGTCGGCCCAGAACCCCGACAGCGCCCGCTCGTCGGACATGTAGGGGAGTTGCAGCGCGAAGACTGCGATGTTGATCGCGATCAGGGCATAGACGACGTAAGGCGTCGTTTCGGAAGGGTTATGATCGCGGATCGGAAACATGTCGCCACGCAAACCGATCCGCGTGGCTGCGTCAAGCGGAACCGGCCTCGGCCAGGAGCGCGGCATTGCCGCCCGATGCCGTGGTATCCACGCAGACATGGCGTTCGTGGAGCGCATGGGCCCGGTCGGGCATCGCGGTAAGCACCGGCAGGATCGGGCCGGTCCGGCGGGCAAGCGCACGGGCGTAGCTGCGGGCGGTGCTGTCGTCGCCCCACCAGAGGACGCCCGAGAAACCGGTCAGCGTGACAAGCGCCTCGGCGTCGAGGGCGCCGGGGACGGCGATGGCGCTGCCGCCAAGAGATTCGACCGCCTTGCGCTGGGCCTCGGCCGCCTCGGGTCCGGGGCCGAGGCAGAGCACCGGCGGGCGCGGGATCAGCGTCAGCCGGTTCGATTCGCCCGTGGGGCCGGGGAGGTCCGCGGTGTGGACGGGCGCGCGGGCCGGGGCGGCGGCTAGCGCGCCCTGCACCTTGACCAGGTCGGCCGTGCCTTCGGGAGCGGTGCCGGGCAGGCCGGTCTCGGGCGCGGTGAAGCGCGGCAGGTAGTCCGGCCCGCCCGCCTTCGGGCCGGTGCCGGAGAGCCCCTCGCCGCCGAAGGGCTGGGAGCCGACGACGGCGCCGATCTGGTTGCGGTTGACGTAGATGTTGCCGGCGTGAAGCGCCTCCGTCACCTCCTGCACGCGGTTGTCGATACGGGTGTGCAGGCCGAAGGTCAGGCCATAGCCGGTGGCGTTGATGTCACCGGTAATCTTCGTCAGATCCTCGGCGTCGAAGGTCGCGATGTGGAGGACGGGACCAAAGATCTCGCGTTTCAGGTCCGCGATTCCCTTCACGCGGATCACCGTCGGGGCGATGAAATGGCCGCCCTTCGGGGTGGAGAGCTGCCGCAGAAGCCGGCCTTCCTTGCGCGCCTTTTCGATATGCGCGCGGATGCCCGCCTCGGCCTCGGCGTCAATGACCGGGCCGATGTCGGAGGACAGCGCCCAGGGATCGCCGAGGGAAAGTTCCTCCATCGCGCCGAAGAGCATGTCGGTGAAATGGGCCGCGATGTCGTCCTGGACATAAAGGCAGCGGAGCGCCGAGCAGCGCTGGCCGGCCGACTGGAAGGCCGAGGCGACGATGTCGCGGACGGCCTGTTCGGGCAGCGCGGTGCTGTCCACGATCATCGCGTTGAGCCCGCCGGTCTCGGCGATGAACGGCGCGCCGGGGGCGAGGTTTTCGGCCATGGCGCGCTGAATGAGGCGGGCGGTTTCGGTCGAGCCGGTGAAGCAGACGCCCGCGACGCGCGGGTCCGAGGTGATCGCGGCGCCGACCGTCGCGCCGTCGCCGGGCAGGAGTTGCAGGGCTTCGGCGGGAACGCCTGCCTTCAGGAGGAGTGCGACCGCATGGGCGGCAATCAGCGGTGTCTGTTCGGCGGGCTTCGCGATGACGGTGTTGCCGGCGGCAAGGGCGGCGGCGATCTGACCGGTGAAGATGGCGAGCGGGAAGTTCCACGGAGAGATACAGGCGAAAGTGCCGAGCGCGGGGCGGGTGAGGCCGGCCGCCTGCGCTGCGTAGTAGCGCAGGAAATCGACCGCTTCGCGCAGTTCCGCGACCGCGTCGGGCAGAGACTTGCCCGCCTCGCGCGCCAGAAGCGCGAAGATCGGGCCGAAGTCGGCCTCATAGAGGTCGGCGGCGCGATTGAGGATCGCCGCGCGCTCCGGTTGCGGCGCGTCCCACGGGCGGGCGCCGGCAAGCGCGCTTTCCACATCGGCCTTGGTCGCGTCGGTGACAGTGCCGATCCCGGCCCCCGTCGCGGGGTTCTGGACGGGTTTCTGCGTGCCCGAGGGCTTGCCCTTCGCAAGGACCGGCGCGGCGGTGAAGGCGGCATCGCGGAACGGGGCGCGGGCCGCCTCGATCCGGCCCAGCGTTTCGGCGTCGGTCAGATCGAACCCGACCGAGTTTGTCCGTTCGGGCGCGAAGAGGTCGGGCCCCTTCACGACGCTGCGGTTGGCAAGGCCGGGCAGCATCGCCTCCACCGCGGTCAGCGGGCAGGCGGCGACGGTCTCGGGCGCCACGTCCTCGTCCACGATCTGGTTGACGAAGGAGGAATTGGCGCCGTTCTCCAAGAGCCGCCGGACGAGATAGGCGAGAAGGTCACGATGCGCGCCGACCGGCGCATAGATGCGGCAGCGGGTCTTTTCGCGCTTCAGCACGATGTCATGGAGCCGCTCGCCCATGCCATGCAGGCGCTGGAACTCGAAGGGCTTGCCGGCCCCCATGTCGAGGATCGCGGCGACGGTATGGGCGTTGTGGGTGGCGAACTGCGGATAGATCCGATCGGTCATGCCGAGGAGCTTCCTGGCATTGGCGATGTAGCTGACGTCGGTCGCCTCCTTGCGGGTGAAGACAGGGAAGTCGGCAAGACCCATGACCTGCGCGCGCTTGATCTCGGCGTCCCAGTAGGCGCCTTTCACGAGCCGGACCATGATCTTGCGGTCGAGCCGCGTCGCCAGTGCATGCAGCCAGTCCAGCACCGCCCCGGCGCGGCGGCCATAGGCCTGCACGACGACGCCGAACCCGTCCCAGCCCTTTAGTTGCTCGTCGGACAGAACCGCCTCGATCACCTTCAGCGAGAGGGTCAGCCGGTCGGCCTCTTCCGCGTCGATGTTGAAGCCCATCTTCGCCTGAGCCGCCTGCCGCGCGAGGCCCTGCACCACGGGCACAAGCTCCGCCATCACGCGCGCCTCCTGCGCGACCTCGTAGCGGGGGTGGAGGGCCGAAAGCTTCACCGAAATGCCGGGATTGGCGCGGATGTCGTCCGAGCGGGCGGCCGAAGCGATAGCGGCGATGGCGCGGGCGTAAGAGAGGGCGTAACGCTCCGCGTCCTCGGCCGTTTTCGCTGCCTCGCCGAGCATGTCGTAGGAATAGGTGTAGCCCTGCGCCTCCATCCTGGCGGCGCGTTCCATCGCGGAATTGATCGTCTCGCCGAGGACGAACTGGCGGCCCATCTCCTTCATCGCCTGCCGGACGGCGCGGCGGATCACCGGCTCGCCGAGGCGCTTCACCGCGCCCTTGAGGTGGCCGACAATGCCGGGTTCGCGGTCTTCCAGCACCTTGCCGGTCAGCATCAGAGCCCATGTGGAGGCGTTGACGAGGGAGGAGGCGGAATGGCCGAGGTGGCGGCCCCAGTCCGAAGGCGCGATCTTGTCCTCGATCAGGGCGTCCATCGTCTCGGCATCCGGCACCCGCAAAAGCGCCTCGGCAAGGCACATCAGCGAGATGCCCTCTTCGGTCGAAAGGCCGTATTCGGCAAGGAAGACCTCCATCAGGCCGGGGCGCACATCGGCGCGGATCTGGCGGACGAGCGCAGCGCCGTCGGCCGCGATGCGGGCGCGGTCCTCGGCCGACAGCGCCGCCCCGGCGATGAGGCGGGATAGCAGCGGGGCTTCGGGCTGCAGCGTGCCGGTTTCGATGGCGTGCCAGAGGTCGGACATGGGCGCTCTCCTGTGGGATGGCCCATGATACCGCTTGATTGAAAGTATATTCGCCTGAATATTGCAGAAATACAGGCGATGAGGCCAAAATCATGACACTGAACATTCCGAGCGACCTAACCGCGCTCGACCGCTACGACACCGCGATTCTGCGCGCCCTGTCAGAGGACGGGCGAATGCCTGTGGCGGAACTCGCGCGGCGGGTCGGGCTGACCAAGACGCCGGTGCAGGCGCGGGTGAAGCGGCTGGAGGAGACGGGAGTCATCGCCGGCTATCAGGCCGTCCTGAACCCGATCCGCATGGGCCTTGCCCATGTCGCCTATGTCGAGGTGCGCCTGTCCGATACCCGCGAGGCGGCGCTTCAGGCCTTCAACCGCGCGGTGCGGGCGGTGCCGGAGATCGAGGAGTGCCACATGATGGCGGCGGCCTTCGATTACCTCATGAAGGTGCGGACGAGCGACATCGCCGACTATCGGCGGGTGCTGGGCGAGCGCATCTCGACCCTGCCGCATGTCGCCTCCACCTCGACCTTCGTGGCGATGGAGGCGGTGAAGGAGGCCGGGCTCTGACCGCCGATGCCGGTTGCCAGCCCGGGCACCGCACCGCTAGAACGTGCCGGGCGGCCGCTTGCTGGAACCGGTAGACAGACCCGACTTAAAATCGGAGGCCTTCGGGCGTGGGGGTTCAAGTCCCCCAGCGGCCACCACCCGTCCTGTCGCGTGTGGAGCTTGCTCAATTACCGGGCGTTTCGCTGATAATTTGCGCAAACGCGAGTGTTTGCAGTTGCAGCATTTTGCCTTCCCGCCGACCCGCGTTGCCTTGCGGGCGGGCCCGGCCAACATGTCTTCGGGGCCGTCCCCCGGAGGTTCACGTCGACGATGCAAATGCGCCAGACTCTGCATCAGCGCAGCCAGGGTCATGCCGCTGTCGGATTCGTTCTTGTGAACTCCCGCGGACGGCTCCGCGATCTTCGCCAGGAAGGGTCCGCCAAGGCGATCCTGCCGCATAGCGGCGGGTCAGAGCCCGAGGTCGTCTTTCTGAACACCTCGGGCGGTCTGACCTCGGGCGACCGCCTCTCCTATGCTGCCGATCTTGGCCCCGGTGTGCGGGTGACGGCGACGACCCAGACGGCCGAGCGCGCCTATCGCGCGGGCGAAGGCGCGGCGCAGCTCGACGTGCGCTTTCGCGTCGGCGCCGGCGGCTGGCTCGACTGGCTGCCGCAGGAGACGATCCTCTTCGAGGGTGCGAGGCTGGACCGCCGGACCGGGATCGAGCTTGCAGAGGGCGCGGGCTGCCTGATGCTGGAGACCGTCGTCCTTGGCCGCGCCGCGATGGGCGAGACGGTGACGCGCACGGCGCTGAACGACCTGCGCTGCATCACACGCGCCGGCCGCCCGGTCTTTTTGGAGCCCTTGCGGTTGACGGATGCCGCCTTGCAGGCGGGTCCCGCCGTTCTGGACGACGCCCGGGCCCTCGCCTCGCTTGTCCTTGTCGACGAGGATGCCGAAGACCGCCTTGCCCGCGTCCGCGCCCTGCCGGGCGAGCCGGGCTGCGCGGTCGCGGCCTCGGCCCTGCCGGGGCGCCTTGTCATACGGGTGTCGGCAAACGAGGCCTATCCTCTGCGCCGCCAGATCGCGCGCCTGCTGTGCCTGCTGCGCGACAGGCCGTTGCCGCGCGTCTGGCAGATCTGAAGGGACCGACATGAACCTGACCCCGCGTGAAAAGGACAAGCTTCTGGTCAGCCTCGCCGCCCTGGTGGCGCGGGGGCGCCTTGCGCGGGGGGTCAAGCTGAATCACCCCGAAGCCATTGCCCTTATCACCGACTTTGTCGTCGAGGGCGCGCGCGACGGCCGTTCCGTCGCCGACCTCATGCAGGCGGGCGCGCATGTCATCGCCGCAGACCAGTGCATGGACGGGATCCCCGAGATGATCCATAGCGTTCAGGTCGAGGCGACATTTCCCGACGGCACCAAACTTGTCACCGTCCACCACCCGATCCGATAGGAGCCGCCGATGAAACCCTTTGCCCTGTTCCTGGCTGTCCTCGCGCTGACCCCTGCGGCGGCCTTCGCCCATGCCGGCCACGATGCGGGCACGTTGCTCGCCGGCGCGCGACATCCCGTCAGCGGCGCCGACCACATCCTCGCCATGATTGCGGTCGGTCTCTGGGCGGCGCGGGGGGAGGGCCGCGCGCATTGGTCCATGCCGCTGGCCTTTGTTGGCGCGATGGTTATCGGCGGAGCGGGCGGTGCAGAGGGCCTGCCCTTCCCGGCGGTCGAACCGATGATCCTCGCCTCCATCGTTATCCTTGGTGCCCTCGTTGCGACCGTCGCGCGTCTGCCGCTGAAGGCTGCGCTGCCCCTTATCGCGCTCTTCGGGGCAGCGCATGGCTGGGCACATGGCGCCGAGGGGCCGAGCGCAAGTCTTGGCGCCTATGCCCTCGGTTTCGCGCTTGTCACCGCCGCGCTCCACGGGGCCGGAATTGCTCTGGGACGGATCTTGGGTGATTTGGCGCTGCGGCTTGTCGGCGGGGCGACGGCAATGGCGGGCCTCGCCCTCGCGGTGGCGGGCTAGGCCGATGATCCCCGGAGAAGTCTTTCCTGCCGCGACCGGCGATATCGAGCTGAACGCCGGCGCCGGGGTGACGGTGATGACCGTCGCCAATACCGGCGACCGGCCGGTGCAGGTCGGCAGTCACTACCACTTCGCCGAGGCCAATCCCGGCCTCACGTTCGACCGCGATGCGGCAAGGGGCAAGCGGCTCGACATCGCCTCGGGCACCGCGATCCGGTTCGAGCCGGGACAGACCCGCGAGGTGCGGCTGGTGCCTTACGGCGGCGACCGGATCGTTCTTGGGTTCAATCAGAAAGTCATGGGCGCGCTCGGCGCGTGAGGAGGAGGGACGGATGAGACTGCTGACACCCGTTGATTACTGGCGCGGCGCGGTGATGCTCGGCGCGATGGTGGCCGAAGCGCAGATGGTCATCGCCATGCGGATGCTCGGCGGGGCGGGATTCTGGAACGTCGACGGGTTCGAGAATATCCGGATGGTCGCCGAGAAGGCGGGCGCCTTCGTCGAGGCAGGCCATGCGGCCTCGGCGGCGTTGTGGAGCGGGCATGGGCCCGCCGCGACCTCCTTTGCCGTCCTGAAACCGATCCGCAAGCGCACAAGGAGCAATGTCCGCCGGCTCAGCCGCCGCGGACCGAAGGCCCGGGTCGGCGCCTACTAGCAGAAGGACGAGGACAGGATGCCCGCGACGATCACCCGCGCTGCCTATGCCGACATGTATGGCCCCACGGTGGGCGACCGTGTGCGGCTCGGCGACACCGAGATCATCATCGAGGTGGAGCGCGACCTGATCGCCGAACGCTCGTCGGGCGGAGCGAATGCGCTGCGCTACGGCGAAGAGGTGAAGTTCGGCGGCGGCAAGGTGATCCGCGACGGCATGGGCCAGTCGCAACGGACGCGGGCCGAGGGGGCGATGGACACGGTCATCACCAATGCGCTGATCCTCGACTGGACGGGCATCTACAAGGCGGACGTGGGGCTGCGCGACGGGCGCATCGCGAAGATCGGCAAGGCGGGGAACCCGGACACGCAGCCGGGCGTCGATGTCGTCATCGGCCCGGGGACGGAAATCATCGCAGGCGAGGGGCGCATCCTGACGGCGGGCGGCATGGACGCGCATATCCATTTCATCTGCCCCCAGCAGATCGACGACGCGCTGCACTCCGGCCTGACGACGATGCTGGGCGGCGGCACCGGCCCGGCGCATGGCACGCTCGCCACCACCTGCACGCCCGGGCCCTGGCACATCGCGCGGATGCTTCAGGCGGCCGATGCCTTCCCGATGAACCTTGCCTTCGCGGGTAAAGGCAACGCCTCGCTGCCCGCCGCACTTGAGGAACAGGTAAAGGCCGGCGCCTGTGCCCTGAAACTGCACGAGGACTGGGGCACGACCCCTGGCGCCATCGACTGCTGCCTGTCGGTGGCCGATGCGATGGACGTACAGGTGATGATCCACACCGACACGCTGAACGAGAGCGGCTTTGTCGAGAACACCCTCGCCGCCATCGAGGGCCGAACCATCCATGCGTTCCATACCGAAGGCGCGGGCGGCGGCCACGCGCCCGACATCATCAAGGTTGTCGCCGCGCCGAACGTCATTCCGTCCTCGACCAATCCGACGATGCCCTACACCGTCAATACGATCGAGGAACACCTCGACATGCTGATGGTTTGCCACCACCTCGACGCCAAGGTGCCCGAGGACGTCGCCTTCGCCGAAAGCCGCATCCGGCGCGAGACGATCGCGGCCGAGGATATCCTCCACGACATGGGCGCCTTTTCGGTGATCTCGTCCGACAGCCAGGCGATGGGAAGGGTGGGCGAGGTCATCACGCGGACCTGGCAGACGGCGTCGAAGATGAAGCAACAGCGCGGGCGGTTGCCGGAAGAGACGGGCGACAACGACAACGCCCGCGCCAGGCGCTATGTGGCGAAATACACGATCAACCCGGCCATCGCGCATGGCCTCTCCCGGCACATCGGATCGGTCGAGGAGGGCAAGCGCGCCGACCTCGTGCTCTGGTCGCCCGCCTTCTTCGGCGCCAAACCCGAGATGGTGCTTCTGGGCGGTGTCATCGCGGTGGCGCAGATGGGCGACCCTAACGCCTCGATCCCGACACCGCAGCCGGTCTATACGCGGCCCATGTTCGGCGCCTATGGCCGGTCGGTCGAGAGGAACGCCGTCACCTTCGTTTCGGCCGCCGCCGAAGCGGACGGGATCGGCCGCGCGCTGGGGCTGGCGAAGACCACGCTCGCCGTCGAGGGAACGCGCGGCATCGGCAAGGCCGACATGAAGCTGAACAGCGCCACCCCGGCGATCGAGGTGGACCCCGAGACCTACGAGGTCCGCGCCAATGGCGAGCTTCTGACCTGCGCACCGGCGACGGAACTGCCGCTCGCCCAGCGCTATTTCCTGTATTGAGGGGGCGCCGATGTCCGACCTGCCGATCTGTCGTTCCATCCGCCACCGGGAAGAGGTGAGCGCCGCGCCGATGGCCAGTGTGACGCTGGGCTACGACGAGCGGATGTTGCGTCGCAAGCGGCTTCAGACCGACGACGGATTCGCGATCTTCGTCGATCTCAGCGAGACGGTGAGCCTTTCGGCCGGCGACTGCTTCCTGCTTGCCGACGGCCGCCTCGTCGAGGTCCGCGCTGCGCCCGAGGCGGTGCTGAAGATTACCGGCCGGCTGCCGCGCCTCGCCTGGCATATCGGCAACCGCCACACGCCCTGCGAGATCCTCGCCGATCATCTCCTGATCCGCGAGGATCATGTGCTCGAGGCGATGCTGCGCCATCTCGGTGCCGGGATCGAACGGGTCGTCGCGCCCTTCTCGCCCGAGGGTGGCGCCTACGGGCATGGCCGGACCATGGGCCACGACCACGGGCATGGCCATGCGCTTGGCCACGGCCACGCCCATGACCACGATCACTGACCCTTGAACGCGCTCGCCGCCCGCCTGACGCTGGTCCAGTGGCTGTCACCCGCCTTCCCGACCGGGGCCTTTGCCTATTCGCACGGGCTGGAGGCGGCGATTTCCGAGGGGAAGATCGCCTCGGGGGCCGATCTGGCGCTCTGGCTGTCCGGAATCCTTGAGTTTGGCGCGGGCTGGCAGGACGCGGTATTGCTGTCGCTCTCGTTGCGGGAGGGGGCCGACCATGCAGCGCTCGACGATCTCGCCCGCGCCTTGCAGCCTACGGCCGAGCGGCTCTCCGAGACACTGGATCAGGGCGCGGCGCTTTCCGTCACAATCGCCTCGCTAACCCGGCGGGACCTGCCCGCCCGCGCCTTGCCCGTCAGCCTTGGTGAGGCGGCGGCGGGGCTGGCGCTGCCCGCGACAGAGGTGATCGCGCTATACCTTCACGCCTTTGCCAGCAATCTTGTCTCGGCCGCGGTCCGTTTCGTGCCCTTGGGCCAGACCGAGGGGCAGGCGGTGCTGGCGGGCCTTCACCCCTGCATCGGCAAGCTGGCCGGACGGGCGGCAACGGCGGGCGAGGGCGACCTCGGCGGAGCGGCCCTTGGTGCGGACATGGCCGCGATGCGGCACGAGACGATGGACACGAGGATCTTCAGGACATGAGCACGAACGGCCCCCTCCGCGTCGGTATCGGCGGCCCCGTCGGCGCCGGCAAGACCAGCCTGACGGAGCAACTGGCGAAGGCATTGGCCCCCCGCTGCTCCATGGCCGTCATCACCAACGACATCTACACCCGCGAGGATGCCGATTACCTCGTCCGCGCGCAGGTCCTGCCGGAGGCGCGCATCAGGGGCGTCGAAACAGGCGGCTGCCCGCATACCGCGATCCGCGAGGATGCCTCGATCAACCTCGCCGCCGTCGCCGATCTGCGGAATACGTTTCCGGACCTTGACCTGATCCTGATCGAAAGCGGCGGCGACAACCTCGCCGCGACCTTCAGCCCGGAGCTGGCAGACCTGACGATCTATGTCATCGACACCGCCGCCGGGCAGGACATTCCGAGGAAACGCGGGCCTGGCCTCGCGCGGTCCGATCTGCTGGTGGTCAACAAGACCGACCTTGCGCCTTACGTTGGCGTGGATCTGACGCAGCTTGAGGCGGACGCAAAGGCGGCGCGCGGGCACCGGCCCTTCGTGATGGCCGAGGTGCGGCGCGGCAAGGGGATAGGCGAGGTGGTGGCCTTCCTTGAGCGTGAGGGCGGGCTGGTGTTGACGGAACCTCAGGCCGTTTCGGCCTGACGCGCCCCGAGCGGCCCCGGGAAGTGGCAGGCCACGCCATGCGCGCCCGCCGTGAGGTCCGGTTTCACCTCGGCGCAGCGTGCCTCGACGCGCGGGCAGCGGGTGCGGAAGACGCAGCCCGAGGGCGGATTCATCGGCGAGGGCAGATCTCCTTCAAGCGGAATCACCACTTTGGCACGTTCCGCCGCCGGGTCGGGGATCGGCACGGCGGACAATAGCGCCTGTGTGTAGGGATGCTGCGGGTTCGAATACAGCTCCCTCCCTTCGGCGATCTCCATCGTGCGGCCGAGATAGAGCACCATCACCCGGTCGGAGATATGCTTCACCACGGAGAGGTCATGCGCGATGAAGATCATCGCAAGGCCAAGGTCGCGCTGCAGTTCCGCCAGAAGGTTGATGACCTGCGCCTGGATCGACACGTCGAGCGCCGAGACCGGTTCGTCGCAGATGAGAAGCTTCGGCTTCACGATCAGCGCGCGGGCGATGCCGATCCGCTGCGCCTGCCCGCCGGAAAATTCGTGCGGGTAGCGGTTGATCTGGTTCGGCAGAAGGCCGACGCGGTCCATCATCTCCTTCACCCGCGCCTTCACCTCGGTGTCCGAAAGGCCCTTGTGATGGGTGCGGAGGGGTTCGGCGATGATCTGGCCGACGGTCATGCGGGGGTTGAGGCTCGCCAGCGGGTCCTGGAACACCATCTGGATATCGGCGCGATACTTCAGCATCTGCGCGCGCGTCAGTGCGATAAGGTCCGCGCCGTCCTGCCAGATCGCGCGGCCGGTCGCCGGGACCATCTGCACCAGCGCGCGGGCGAGGGTGGACTTGCCCGAGCCGGACTCGCCGACAATGCCGAGCGTTTCGCCCGGCATGAGGTCGAAGTTGACGCCAGAGACGGCATGGAGGAGGCGCGGCTTCGTCCAGGGCATGTCCCCGGCGCGGTGCAGCGCGAACGTGACGCGAAGGTCCGTGACGCTGAGAAGGGGCTGGGTCATGAAAGCTCCTCCAGCGACCTGTTGCAGGCGCGGAAGCGGCCTGGCGCGAATTCGGTCAGGGGCGAAAGGTGTTCCTCGCAATCTTCGCCCGCGTAGGTGCAGCGCGGGGCGAAGGGGCAGCCTTTCGGCTCCATCGTCATGTTGGGCGGGCTGCCGGGGATCGCGTCCAGTTCCTCCCCCTCCTGATCGACGCGCGGGATCGCGGACAGAAGGCCGCGAGTGTAGGGATGCGACGGCGCGGCGAAGAGGGGATCGGTCGGGCTCTTCTCCATCACCTGACCGCCGTAGAGCACGAGGACGTTTTCGCAGAACCCCGCGACCACGCCGAGGTCGTGGGTGATGAGGATCGTCGCCATGCCGAAGTCGCGCTGAAGATCGGAGAGCAGCGTCATGATCTGCGCCTGAACGGTTACGTCGAGCGCGGTCGTCGGTTCGTCCGCGATCAGGATCTCGGGCCGGCAGAGAAGCGACATGGCGATCATCACCCGCTGACGCATGCCGCCCGAGAACTCGTGCGGATAAAGCCGGACGCGGCCCGCGGCATCGGGGATCTTGACCGCGTCGAGCATCCGCACCGCTTCGGCCACCGCCTGCGCGTTCGCCATGCCCCTGTGATGGACCAGCACCTCGGCCATCTGGTCCGAGATTCGCATGTACGGGTTGAGCGACGTCATCGGATCCTGGAAGATCATCGCGATCTTCTGCGCCCGGATCGGATTGATGACCGAGGGCGGGGCGTTCAGGATTTCCTTGCCGTCGAGCGTGACCGACCCGGTCGCCCGGCCGTTCTTCGCCAGAAGCCCCATGACGGCAAAGGCAAGCTGGCTTTTCCCAGAGCCGCTTTCGCCGACGATGCCCAGCGTCTCGCCGCGCGAGAGCGAGAGCGTGACGTTGTTCACCGCTGTGACGACCCCGTCCGGTGTATCGAAGCGGACCGTCAGGCCCTTGATGTCCAGAAGCGCCATCCTAGCGGTCCTTCGGGTCGAGCGCGTCGCGCAGGCCGTCGCCGACGAAGAAGAAGGAAAAGAGCGTCGCGACGAAGAAGGCGAGCGGCCAGAGAAGCTGCCAGGTGGTGCCGTAGTAGATCGTCTTGGCCCCTTCCGAGATGAGCGCGCCAAGGGACGTCAGCGGCTCCTGCACACCGAGGCCGAGGAAGGAGATGAAGCTTTCCGTCAGGATCATCTCGGGCACCAGAAGCGTCGCATAGACCGCGACGATCCCGACGAGGTTCGGCACGATGTGGCGCAGGATGATGGTGAAGGTCGGCACGCCGGTGGCCTGCGCCGCCTCGACATATTCCTTGTGCTTGAGGCTGAGCGTCTGGCCACGAACGATCCGCGCCATGTTGAGCCAGGACATGAGGCCGATGCCGAAGAAGAGCATGAAGAGCGAGCGGCCGAACATCACGAGAAGAAGGATGACGACGAACATGAAGGGGACCGCGAGAAGGATATCGACGATGCGCATCATGATCTGGTCGGTGCGCCCCCCGACATAGCCAGAGATCGCGCCGTAAAGCGTGCCGACGACGACCGCGATGAAGGACCCGACGATCCCGACCATGAGCGAGATGCGCGTACCCTGCAGCGTGCGCGAGTAGAGGTCGCGCCCGAGATCGTCAGTGCCGAAGTAGTGGCCGTTTTCCAGCGACGGCTGACCAAGCTGCGCGGCCTGGCCCATGATCGTGAAGTCGATCTCCTCGTTCGACCACTGCGCCAGGCTGTCGCCGAAAAGCGCGAGAAGCGTGACAAGGGCGAGCGTGACAAGGCCCCCGACGGCGGCCTTGTTGCGGAAGAACCGTCGCCGGGCGTCGGCCCAGAGGGACCGGCCCTTGACCTCGCCTTCGGCCAGACGGTCGCCGAGGTCTTTCATGCGGGTGGCGTCGATGACCATGGATCAGTACCGGATCTTAGGGTCGATCCATCCGTAGAGGATATCGACGATGAGGTTGAAGAGGATGGTGAGGGCGCCGACGAGGATCGTGATGCCGAGCATCACCGCATAGTCGCGGTTGAGCGCGCTATCCACGAAGCTGCGGCCGATGCCGCCGGTCGAGAAGAAGAAGTCCACCACGACCGAGCCTGTGACCATCGCGACGAAGGCGGGGCCGAGGTAGGAGAGGACCGGCAGCAGCGCGGGCTTTAGCGCATGGCGCAGGATCACCTTGTGTTCTGGCAGTCCCTTGGCGCGGGCGGTGCGGATGTGGTTGGAGGTCAGCACCTCGAGCATGGAGGCGCGGGTAAGGCGCGCGATGGAGGCCATGTAGGAGGTGGACAGCGCGATGACCGGCATCACCATGTATTCCCACTGCCCATGCTCCCACCCGCCGCCGGGAAGCCACCTAAGCCACCACGTGAAGGTCAGGAGGAGCAAGGGCGCCATGACGAAGTTCGGCAGCACCTGCGCGCCGATCGAGATGCCGACGGCAAGATAGTCGAGCCAGGAATTGTGCCGGATCGCGGCGGCGACGCCGAGGCCGATGCCGACAATGATCGCGATCACGAAGGAGACGGTCCCGTAGGTCAGCGTCACCGGGAAACCCTGTGCGATGATCTCGTTCACCGTGCGGTCCTTGTAGATGAACGAGGGGCCGAAATCGAAATGCGCGACGATGCCCCAGACATAGCTTGCAAGCTGCCGCCAGAGCGGCTGGTCCAGCCCGTATTTCGCCTCGAGATTGGCCAGCACCTGCGGCGGCAGCGCGCGTTCCTGCGTGAAGGGGCCGCCGGGGGCCGCGTGCATCAGCAGGAACGAGATGATGATGAGCAAGAGGAGCGTCGGGATCGCGACGGCAAGGCGCTTGAGGATGAATGAGAACATGGGCGGATCCGGTCAAGGAAGGGGCGCGCCCCGGTTAGGGCGCGCCCCGGTCAGTCGCCTCAGTTGGCGACGCGATACATGTCCTTGAGGTACCAGTTCTGCATCAGGTTGTTGAGGCCAAGCCCCCGCATGTCGGGCTTGACCATCTCGACCTTGGTGTACTGGTAGATCGGCGCCATCGGCATCTCGTCGGCGAGGATCTGTTCCGCCTCGGTGTACATCGGGTTCGGGTCGGCGGCGGTCTTCGATTCCTTCATGAGCTCGTCATAGCGCTCGGACAGGAACTTGCCGTTGTTGTGCCCCGAATACGAGGTGAAGAGGTCGAGATAGGTCGAGGCTTCGTTGTAGTCGCCGCACCAGGCATAGCGCGCGACCTCGAAGTCCTGGTTCTGCATCTTGTCGGTGTGGACCTTCCATTCCATGTTGTTGAGCGTGAGGTCGACGCCGACACCTTTCCAGAACTGCTGCACCGCGATGGCGATCTTCTTGTGCGCCTCGGAGGTGTTGTAGTTGAGCGTGAGCTTCAAGGGATTGTCCGGCCCGAAGCCGGCTTCGGCCAGAAGCTCCTTCGCCTTTGCGGTGCGCTCTTCCTGCGTCCACTTGGCGTAGTCGATCTCGGGCAGCTTGAAGCCCTCGGTCGCCGCATGGGTCCAGTTGTAGGACGGCGCCTGTCCGCCCTGCAGGATGTTGTTCACGATGATGTCGCGGTCGATGGCATAGCTGAGGGCCTTGCGCACGCGCACGTCCTGCAGCGCCGCCGGACCCTTGGCCTTGTCCACGTTGAACATGTAGATGTACGAGCAGGACTGCGGCACCGAGATCGCCTGGTCGGGATACTCCTCCTTCAGGCGCGGATATTGGCCGGCGGGAATCTGCGTCCGGTCAAGCTCGCCTGCCAGATAGCGCGTCAGCGCGGCGTTCTCGTCATTGATCGTCAGCGCGGTCACCTTGGTCAGGATCGTGTGCTCGTCATCCCAGTACATCGGGTTGCGCTCCATCACGACCTTCTCGCCGAGAACATGCTCCTTGAGGATATAGGCGCCGTTGCCGACGAGGTTGCCGGGCTCGGTCCACTTGTCGCCGCCGGCCTCGATCGCCTTCTGGTTGACCGGGAAGACCGAGGCATGGGTCAGCATCTTCGGGAAATAGGGCAGCGGCGCCTCGATCGTCACCTCAAGCGTGTGATCGTCGATCGCCTTGACGCCGAGATCGTCCACCGGCGCTTCGCCCGCGATGATCTTCGAGGCGTTCTTGACCTGCATGAGTTCCATGTACCAGGCGTATTCCGAAGCCGTCTTTGGATCGGCGAGGCGTTTCCAGGCATAGACGAAATCGCCCGCGGTCACCGGATCGCCATTCGACCACTTGGCGTTGTCGCGCAGGTGGAACGTATAGACGGTCTTGTCCTCGGAGAGGTCATGGCTGAGCGCGACGCCGGGAACGAGGCCGCCGACCTGATCCTCGTTGTACAGCCCCTCGAAGAGCGCGCGCAGGACGCCCGAGCCTTCGGTATCGGTGTTGATCTGGGGATCCATCGACTTGATCGCGTCGAGAAGCCAGTAGGTGTATTCCTGGTTCTCCGCGAGCGTCTCGCCCGGCTGGACCTGCGCCGCGACGGCGGGAAGCGCCAGCCCGACGCTGAGGACGGTGGTGAGAAGAAGCTTGTTCATCATGGGATATCCTCCTGCTGGTTGAGCGGTGGCGTTGGATGCACCGCGCAAGATGGACCGAGGGTAGTCCCCGGACCGCCGGAGGCAAGTCAAATGCGGCGGGACGAAGGGCGAACGTGACGTAAAGATGACGGCGCGGGACAGCATTATGCCGGTGCTGCGGGGCGGAGTGCCGGTCCGTCGCGGCGGATGGTCGGCACTGGCCGTGTTTTCGCGCGGCCTTCGGCATGTTAGTGGGCATCATGCCGCTTCTCCTCCTCGTCCTTCTTGTCTCGGTCTTTCTCTACCTCTGGCTTGCGCGCCGGGGCACCACGCTGACGCGGGCCTGCCGCTGGCGCCGCGACGGCGCGGCGGGGCCGGACCGCTATCGCTGCGCCTCGTGCGGCGCGACCTGCGAAGGCCGCCCGAAGGATTGCCTGCGCCCCCGCTGAGCCCGCTGTGCGCTGAAGGGCCGCCGTGCTACGATTCCCTCGCGCGAAAAGGGAGGGTGGCACAATGCCGGGGGAAATCACGCTGCTGGTCGGCACGACCAAGGGGGCTTTCCTGATAAGGGGCGACGGCGCGGCGGGCGGCTGGACTGTCAGCGGTCCGCACTGCGGCGGCTGGCCGATCAACCACGCGGTCGGCGATCCGAAGACCGGAACGATCTGGGCAGGCGGCGGCGGCGAATGGCACGGCGCGGGGGTCTGGCGGTCCGGGGATGGCGGCGCCAGCTGGGACCTGACCAAGCTGACGCGCGGCAAGATGGACGAATGGGCCGCGAACGATCCCGATTTCGCGGCGATGATCGGCTGGACGCCCGAGGCGCCGCAATTCGGCGACGACTTCCAGCAGGTCTGGTCGCTGGGCCTGCATCACGGCACGCTTTACGCCGGCACCAAGCCCGCAGGGCTTCTCGCCAGCCGGGACGGCGGCAAGACCTTTACCGGCCTCGATGCCCTCGGCGATCACCCCTCGAAGGACAGCTGGAACCCCGGCGCGGCCGGTCTTGTGCTGCACACGATCGTCGGCGACCCTGCCGATGCGAAGAAACTCTGGGTCGCGATCTCCGCCGCCGGCGTCTTCGCGTCCGAGGACGGCGGCCAAAGCTGGGAGCGGCGAAACCGCCTCTCGAACGCGGATGCCTGCGGCCATCACGATCATCCGGCGGCCGCCCGCGACGGCGAGACCGGCCACTGCGTCCACAACATGATGCGCGCGCCGGGGGCGGGGGACGTGCTTTACCAGCAGAACCATCACGGTGTCTGGCGCTCCGGCGATGGCGGGCGCAGCTGGGAGGATATCACCGAGGGCCTGCCGTCCACGTTCGGCTTCCCGATCCGGGTGCACCCGCATGACCCCGACACGCTCTGGACGATCCCCTTGAACGGCGACACCGCCGGCCGCTTCCCGCCCGGTGCGGCCGCCGCCGTCTGGCGGTCGCGCGACGGCGGCAAGAGCTGGCAGGCGATGCGGAACGGCCTGCCTCAGGAGAACTGCTTCTTCACGGTGCTCAGGCAGGCGATGGCCGGTGACACCCGGAAGCCGGCGGGCCTCTACTTCGGCACCAACACCGGTTCGGTTTTCTCCAGCAGCGACGAGGGCGACAGCTGGCACGAGATTGCGCGCCACCTGCCGACCGTCCTCGCGGTCGAGGTGCTGGAGCGCGGCTGACGGGGCTTGTCTCTGCCGGCGCTTCGGCGAGACTGCGCGGCATCAGTCACGGGAGGACCGCCATGCAAGACCGACCGACCCCGCCCGCGGACGCCGAGGCGCGCCGCGCGCTGCCTCCGGTCATCTGTTATCCGACCGACACGCTGCCTGCCCCGCCGATGGCGCTCTACACGGCGGCCCGCGCGGCGTTGCGTGCGACCGGCAACGTGCTTGTTCCGCCGCGCGAGGCGGCCACGTTCCGCGTTCCCGCGGGGCATTTCTTCCGCATCCGCTCCGTCGGGGGGCCCCAGGTCGGTGACCTCAACCTCTGGAACGTGAAGGATCTTTCCGAACGCTTCTATTCCGGCAAGACCCGCGCGCTGCACGGCACCCATGTGACGACGGGCGACCGGCTCTGGTCGTCCTTCCCTCATCTGAGGCCGATGGCGACGATCACCCATGACACGCTCGGCTGGTATGGATTCGACAGCTACGGCGGATCGGTCCACGATGTGATCGGCACGCGCTGCGATCCCTATACGCATAACCTGCTCAGCCATGGCGGCCAGTATCACCACTGCTGCCATTCAAACCTCACCCGCGCGCTGGCGGCCGAAACCGGCCTGCAGCCGGCCGAGGCCGAGCGGCATGTGCACGACGTCCTCAACGTCTTCATGTGCACCGGCTTCACCCGCGATACCGGCCAGTACTTCATGAAGGCCTCGCCCGTCCGCCCCGGCGACTACCTCGAATTCTTCGCCGAGATCGACCTCCTCGGGGCGCTCTCGGCCTGTCCGGGCGGCGATTGCTCGGCCGAGCATTCCTCGGATGCCGCCGCCTGTCACCCGCTGGAGGTCGAGGTGCTTGCGCCCGATCCGGCAGCGCTGGCGGGCTGGGCGTCGCCGCCACCGAACCGCTACGACCGCAGCCACGGCTTGGGTCAGTAACCGCGCGTCCGGTCGACGAGGTGCAGGAAGGGCGCGCCCGCCTCGCCGCGCCGGATGTTCTCGGCCACCACCCTGGCGGCCGTCACGGGCCGGGTGCTCGCCGCGATATGGGGCGTCACCGTGATTTTGGGATGCGACCAGAAGGGATGCGCGGGGGGCAGGGGTTCGTTCCGGAACACATCGAGGGTCGCATGGCCGAGGCGCCCCGCGTCCAGCGCCACGAGAAGCGCCGCATCGTCGATCAGCGGCCCGCGCCCCGGATTGAGGATCACCGCCCCTTGCGGCAAGAGCGCGAGTCGCGCGGCGTTCAGCAGGTTCTCGGTCTCGGGTGTGAAGGGCATGAGGAGGATGACAACCTCGGCCCGCGAAAGCACTGCGCGCAGCCCGTCCTCGCCGGAGTGGCATTCGATGCCGGCAATTGCCTTGGGGCTGCGCGACCATCCAATGACCGGAAAGTTCAACGCTGCCAGCGCCGCGCCGGCGGCGCGGCCAAGCTCGCCCAGACCAAGGACCGCCACCGGCCGTTCCCGCGCAATCGGCGGCGTGATCCCGTTGCGCCAGATGCCGTCCTGCCCGAGGATATGCGCGTCCATGCCAAGATGATGGCGCAGCGTGTGCCCGACGACCCATTCGACCATGCTTTCGGTCATGCCGGGATCGACCATGCGCGCAAGGGGCTGGGTCAGCGTCGCATTGCCGGTGATCCGCTCGACCCCGGCCCAGAGGTTCTGCACCAGCTTGCAGCGCGTGAAAGGCGAGAAGTCGGTCACCTCGCCGTTGGGCGCGGTGACGATGTAATCCACGGCAGCGGGATAGGAGACGTCCCGCAAGACCGTCGCGTTCACCCCCGCCTCGGCCAGCGCGGTGGCCAGATGTGGCTCGTAGTCGCGCCAGTCGGCAGCACCGGCAGCGAAATAGACGTTGACGGGCATGGCTACCTCGGCCGGTGTATATGCGCGCTTTGCACGAGGCCGAACGCGGCGAGCAGGATGATCATCGCCGTCCCCCCATAAGAGACAAGTGGCAACGGCACGCCGACCACCGGCATCAGCCCCGTCACCATCCCCATGTTGACGGTGAAGAACAGGAAGAACGTCCCCGCGACCCCCAAGGTGAGAAGCGCCGAGAACCTGTCCCGATTGGCCAGCGCCGAGGCGACGCAGAAGCCGACGATCAGCATGTAGATTGCCAGAAGCGAGAAGGCCCCGACAAAGCCGAATTCCTCGGACAGCGTCGTGAAGATGAAGTCGGTGTGCTTTT
>JAGRDU010000093.1 GCA_020446905.1 Paracoccaceae bacterium
GGCCAGGCAACATCCGCCAGCTGCGCAACGTGATCGAACGGGCGCTGATCCTTGGCGATGCGAGCGGCGCGATCGAGCCGCGCGAGTTGCCGGGGCAGGCGGAAGGCGCCGTCGACGATGGCCGGATCGTGCTCTCGGGCGGGCTTGCCACGCTGCCGCTGCGCGAGGCGCGCGAGCTTTTCGAGCGCGAGTATCTTCTTACCCAGATCAACCGCTTCGGCGGCAACATCAGCCGGACGGCGACCTTCGTCGGCATGGAGCGCTCGGCGCTGCATCGCAAGCTGAAGTCGCTGGGCGTCGTCACGACATCGAAGTCGGGCGCGCGCGTCGCCCATGTCGATGAGGAAGAGCAGGAAGAGGCCTGATCGCGGCAGCGCGGGGGGGAAGAGAGGGGCGCGGCAGATTGACCGCGCCGCCTGCCCGTGCCTATCAAGGGCGGCAGCCAATGAAGGGGTCTCGTCCATGAAGGTCATCATCTGCGGCACCGGACAGGTCGGCTGGCAGATCGCCCGCCACCTTGCCGGCGAGAAGAACGATGTGACAATCATCGACAGCAATGCCGACCTCGTGCGCCGCGCGACGGAATCGCTCGATGTGCAGGGCGTTGTCGGTTTTGCCTCCTATCCCGATGTGCTGGAGCGCGCGGGGGCGCGCGATGCCGACATGATTATCGCCGCGACCTATTCGGACGAGGTCAACATGGTGATCTGTCAGGTCGCGCATTCCGTCTTCGGCATCACCCGCAAGATCGCGCGGCTGCGGGCGCAGTCCTACATGGACGCGATCTATTCCGATCTTTACCGGCGCGACCATCTGCCCATCGACGTCGTCATCAGCCCCGAGCGCGAGGTCGCCGAGGCGGCGCTGCAGCGTCTTGCGGCGCCTTCGGCCTTCGACACCGAAAGCTTCATGAACGGGCGGGCGCAGCTTCTGGGGATCCTGCTTGATGACGACTGCCCGGTCCTGAACACGCCGCTGCGCCAGCTGACCGACCTGTTCTCGACCCTGCGCGCGATCGTCGTCGGCATCCGGCGCGAGGGGCGCCTATTCGCGCCCGAGCCGGACGACCAGCTTTTCGCGGGGGATCAGGTCTATGTCTTCACCCATGTCGAGGACGTGAACCGCACGCTCGACATCTTCGGCAAGGCGACGAAGAAACAGGAGCGGATCGTCATCATCGGCGGCGGCAACGTGGGCCTTGCCGTCGCGCGCGCACTTGAAACGCGGACCGACCGGATCCGCGCCAAGATCATCGAGAAGAGCCGGCCGCAGGCCGAGCGCGCGGCGGATTCGCTGACGCGCACCATCGTGCTGAACGGCGACGGCATGAACATGGACCTTCTGGCCGAGGCGAATATCGAGCGGGCCGATGCGGTGCTGGCGGTGACGGACGACGACAAGACGAACATCCTTGCCGCGGTGCGCGCCAAGCAGGCCGGCTGTCAGATGGCCATCGCCCTTGTCAACGACCCGACGCTTCTGCCGCTCATGGGGGCGCTCGACATCGACGCCTATATTAACCCGCGCGCCACCACGGTCTCGTCGATCCTGCGGCACATCCGGCACGGGCGGGTGCGTGCGATCTATTCCATCGGCGATGCCGAGGCCGAGGTGATCGAGGCGCAGGTGCTTGGAACCTCGCCCATCGCCGGGCGGCTGATCCGCGAGATCGAGTTCCCTGAGGGCGTGCTAATGGGCGCGCTGATGAAGGGCGACAAGGTGCTGAAGCCGACCGGCGACACCCGCGTCGAGGAGGGCGACGTGATCGCGCTCTTCTCGATGGCGGGCGACGTGCCCAAGGTCGAGCAGCTCCTGCAGGTCTCGATCGACTTCTTCTGAGCCATGCAGCGGATCACCGATCTTCCATTCATCGTTATCCTGATGGGGATCGGGTCCCTTGCGATGTTCGTGCCGGCCGGCCATGCCTTCGCGCTGCACGACCATGCCGAGGCGCGCGCCTTCGTCTATTCCGGCGTCGGGTTCCTGATGATCACGCTCCTGATCGCGGTTGCCACGGTGGCGAACCGCACCGCCAACCCCGCGCGGAGCCACCTTCTGACGCTCTTTGCCGCCTTCACCGTGCTGCCGCTGATGCTGGCTGTCCCGTTTCGCGAAGCGGTGCCGGACACGACGCTCTTCAACGCCTGGTGGGAGATGGTGTCCTCGCTCACGACGACCGGGGCGACCCTCTTCGACCCGGCGCGGCTGCCGCCTTCGGTACACCTCTGGCGCGCCCTTGTCGGCTGGATGGGGGGCTATTTCGTCCTCGTTACCGCCGCGGCGATCCTTGCGCCGATGAACCTTGGCGGCTTTGAGGTGCTGAGCGGCGCGGCGGCCGGGCAGGGCGCGGTCGGCATGGGCGAGGGGGCGCGGGGCGTGGCCGCGTCCGAGCGGCTCTGGCGGTATTCGCGCACGCTGCTTCCGGCCTATTCCGGTCTCACGCTCGCGCTGTGGATCGGGCTGATCCTTGCGGGCGACGACGCCCTTCTCGCGGCCTGTCACGCGATGTCCACCCTTGCAACCTCGGGCATCTCGCCCGTCGGCGGTCTCGGCGCGACATCGTCGGGGCTTTGGGGCGAGGTGGTGGTCTTCGTGTTCCTCATCTTCGCGCTGTCGCGCCGACTCTATCCCTCGGGGCGGGCGCTGCGCAATGCGGTGACGCTGAAGGGCGACCCGGAACTCAGAATGGCGCTTCTCCTGACCACCGGGGTGCCGGCGCTTCTCTTCCTGCGCCACTGGGTTGGCGCGCTCGAGATCGACGAGGTGCAGGATGTCGGCGCGGCGCTGCGGGCGCTCTGGGGCACGATCTTCACGGTGCTTTCCTTCCTGACCACCACGGGGTTCGAATCGGCCGCCTGGAGCGAGGCGCGCACATGGTCGGGCCTTGCGACGCCCGGCCTGATCCTCGCGGGCCTCGCGGTCATTGGCGGCGGCGTCGCCACGACCGCGGGCGGCGTCAAGCTTCTGAGGGTCTACGCGCTCTTCCGGCATGGCGAGCGCGAGATCGAACGGCTCGTCCATCCAAGCTCGATCGGCGGCGCCGGCGCCGAGGCGCGGCGGCTGCGCCGGCAGGGCGCGCAGATGGCCTGGATCTTCTTCATGCTCTTCGCGCTTTCCATCGCGGTGACGATGCTGGCGCTGGCGCTGACCGGGCTCGATTTCGTCGCCTCGACCACCTTCGCGGTGGCGGCCCTGTCGACCACCGGGCCGCTCGCCGGGGTCGCGGCCGAGACCCCGCTCGTCTGGGCAGAGCTTGGCACCGCCGCCCGCGCCGTGGTCGCCGCGGCGATGGTTCTGGGGCGGCTCGAGACGCTGGCGATCATCGCGCTCCTTAACCCCGACTTCTGGCGGGGCTGATTTCCGGAACCGGATAGGACCGATTCGGTCGCAATTTTTCTGTGGAAGTTCCTTAAGTCTTAAGCATAATTCGACTATGGCCCCGGTGCAGCGCCGAGGGCAGGGGAGGCGACTTCCTTCAAAAGAACGTCAAAGAAAAACATAAGGCGACGATAAACATGGCTGCCGACAAGCAGAATTTGCAGGACGCATTTCTCAACCATGTCCGGAAGGCGAAGGTTCCGGTCACGATCTTCCTCATCAACGGCGTGAAGCTGCAGGGGGTGATCACCTGGTTCGACAACTTCTGCGTCCTTCTCCGCCGCGACGGACAATCGCAGCTGGTCTACAAGCACGCGATCTCGACAATCATGCCGGGCCAGCCGATCTCGCTTTACGAAGGTGAAGACTGACCCGCGAGCACGAGACATCCGAAGGTCTGACACGGGCCTTCGTGCTGCATCCGGACATGGGGACCGGCCGCACCCGGCGATCGCCTGCGCGGGCGCTTGAGGAAGCCGTTTCGCTTGCCGACGCGCTGCCGCGCCTTGCCGTGGTCGGGGCCGAGGTCGTGCGCCTGCCAAAAGCGCAGGCCGGGATGCTCTTCGGCAGCGGCAAGATCGCCGAACTCAAGGCGCGCCTCGCCGCCGAAGAGGTGGAGCTGGTGCTGGTCGACGGGCCGGTCAGTCCGGTCCAGCAGCGCAATCTTGAAAAGGAATGGGGCGTCAAGCTTCTCGACCGGACGGGATTGATCCTTGAAATCTTCGCCGACCGCGCCCGGACGCGCGAAGGCAAGCTGCAGGTCGAACTCGCGGCGCTGAGTTACCAGCGCACTCGCCTGGTGCGGGCCTGGACACACCTTGAACGCCAGCGCGGTGGCTTCGGCTTTGTCGGCGGCCCGGGCGAGACGCAGATCGAGGCAGACCGGCGCGCCATCGACGATGAGGTCATCAAGATCCGCCGCCAGCTGGCCAAGGTCGTGAAGACGCGCGAGCTGCACCGGGCTGCGCGGCGCAAGGTGCCGTTCCCGATCATCGCGCTCGTCGGCTATACAAACGCCGGCAAGTCCACGCTGTTCAACCGGGCGACCGGGGCCGAGGTCCTTGCGAAGGACATGCTCTTCGCGACGCTCGATCCGACGATGCGGGCAATCACGCTGCCGTCCGGGCAGCGGGCAATCCTGTCGGATACGGTGGGTTTCATCTCGGACCTGCCGACGCAGCTGGTCGCTGCCTTCCGCGCGACGCTGGAGGAGGTGCTCGAGGCGGATCTCATCCTGCATGTCCGCGACATCGCGCATCCCGAGACCGAACATCAGGCGGCCGATGTGACCGAAATCCTCGAAAGCCTTGGTGTGGACAAGGACGTGCCGGTGATCGAAGTCTGGAACAAGGTCGATCTTCTGTCCCCAGAGGATCAGGCGGCGCTGAGGACGCAGGATGCGCGGACTTCGGGCATTCAGGTTGTCTCGGCCCTGACGGGAGAGGGGATCGAGGGGCTCCTTGCGGCCGTCGATGGCGCGCTTGGCGAGGAGCGGAGCGAAGACGAGATTGTCCTGCCGTTCAGCGCGGGCAAGGCGCGGGCCTGGTTGCATCAGGCCGGTATCGTCACCGCCGAGGCAGAGGACAAGGACGGCTACCGTTTGCGCGTTCGCTGGACCGCACGGCAGAAGGCGGCCTTCGGGGCGATGAACGCTCCGGCCGGGTGATCCGTCAGGCGCGGCGCGCCGCGGCGACCCAGATCAGCGCCAGTGCGAACGAGGCGATGGCATTCCAGCTTGCCATCGAGAGGCCGAGAAGACTCCATGCGACCTCGTCACAGCGGACAAGCGGCGCGGCCATGATCTGGTTCAGAAGATCGTCGGCCGAACCCGCGAGCGAGCCCCCGGAGGTGCAGCTGTCCGGCCCCTGCCACCAGGCCCGCTCGACCCCGGTGTGATAGATGCCGAGAATCCCGGTCGCGGTGGCGGAGAGCGCACCGGCCCAGCGTAGCCAGGCGCCCGGTACAGCGAAGGCCAGGAGCCCGATGGCGATGGCGGCGGCGTGCGGCCAGCGCTGCCAGAGGCAGAGCTTGCAGGGCGCATAGCCGAAATACTGAAAGACGAAGGCGCCGAGGAGGAGAGCGGCGCTGCCCCCGGCGGCAAGAAGGACGAGGCGGCGATCCAGCGTCATGCGTGAACCCTCAGAAAATACCAGGCGACGAGCGCCAGAAGCACGATTGCCCCGACGATCCAGCTCAGCCGCTTTTCGATGAACCCCAGGATCGCGGTGCCGTAGCGCCGCAAGAGCCAAGCCAGACCGTAGAACCGCGCGCTCCGCGCCACGATGGCGGACAGCACGAAGAGCCAGAAGTTGAAGCCGACGACGCCGGAGAGGATCGTGACCACCTTCATCGGCGGCAGATGGGCGAGGCCCGAGGTGACGAGCATCAGAAGGATGATCCAGACGTCGCCGCGCACCTCGGCCCGCAGCCCCTCGAACGCGGCCAACTTGCCGTAGAATTCGAGGATCGGGCGCGCGATGAGGTCGAAGGCGTAGTATCCCAGAAGCCAGCCGAAGATGCCGCCAAGCACCGATGTGACGCTGGCGAGGAAGGCGTAGGACCACGCCTTTTCGGGCCTTGCCGCGCACATCGGGACAAAGAGGACATCCGCCGGGATCGGGAAGACCGAGCTTTCCACGAACGAGACCGTGCCAAGGGCTGCGGGTGCGTGGCGCGACCGTGCCCAGGAGAGGGTCCAGTGGTAGAGCTTTCGGAACATGCGGTAACCCCGGCGCGGAACCGCGCCGATCGGGGCGCGTTGCCCTTAGGCCATGGGAGGGATGCAAGGTCAAGATGATGGGGTCTTTCAGCCCCGCTGGTAACAGGCTAGTGTTTCGCTTGGGCAATCAGTGACTTTCCCGGGGGGTAGTGTCCATGAAGTGGCAAGACAGGCGCGGCAGCGACAACATCGAGGACCGGCGCCGGATGAGCGCCGGCAGGGCCGGGGGCCTCGGTCTTGGCGGTCTTCTTCTGGTGCTTGTCGTCGGCTATTTCTTCGGCATCGACATCTCGCCGCTCGTCGGTGGCGGCGGGCTTGCGCCCTCGACGACCCAGACGCAGGGCGAGTTGAGCGAGGCCGATGTTCGCGCCGGGCAGTTCGTGTCGGTAACCCTGGCCGATACGGAAGAGGTCTGGGGCCAGATCTTCCGCGAGGAGCTTGGCGGCACCTACGATCCCGCGACGCTGGTGATGTTTTCGCAGGTCACGCAATCGCCCTGCGGCAACGCCTCGGGCGCGACCGGGCCGTTCTACTGCCCGCTCGACAAGAAGGTCTATCTCGACACCAATTTCTTCGCCACGCTGTCGCAGCGCATGGGCGCAAAGGGCGATTTCGCCGCGGCCTACGTCGTCGCGCATGAGGTCGCGCATCACGTCCAGGACGAGCTTGGCATCCTTGGCCAGGCGAACGAGGTGCGGCAGCGCGCCTCCGAAGCGGAGTCCAACGCGATCTCTGTCCGGATCGAGCTGCAGGCCGACTGCTTCTCGGGCATCTGGGCGCGCAAGGTGCAGGAGAAGTTCGGTTCTCTCGAGAAGGGCGATATTGCCGAGGCGATGAATGCGGCCGAAAAGATCGGTGACGACACGTTGATGCGCAATGCCGGGCGGCGGCCGATGCCGGACAGCTTCACGCATGGCACCTCCGAGCAGCGCCAGCGCTGGTTCGCCACCGGCTTCGAGAGCGGCAGCCTTGATGCCTGCGATACCTTCTCGGCGCGTGACCTCTGACGCCGGACTTGCGCGGGGGCGGCGCTGCCGCTAGACCGCGAGAACGGTGCCCGAGTGGCGGAATGGTAGACGCAGCGGATTCAAAATCCGTCGCCGCAAGGTATGCGAGTTCGAGTCTCGCCTCGGGCACCAGAGACCCCTTTAGAGCGTCTTCAAAGTTGTCTTGCGTTGATTCGAGCGGGTTGGTGCCGCAACGCGGACAATTGCCTGTAGCGGGGCGGATGGTTCCCGTGCGGGCGACCTGCGGAGAGCGGTCGCATACGCCGGTGTTCCGCCGCGCTTCGCCGGGACCCGAACGGCCCCCTGTTTCGAGATCGTCAACGGTCAGTTGCGCGACTGTCAATGAAACCGCAAAGATCTGGTGCCGCGTGTGTACGTCGTTTCCGATTTACCGGGATCATCCGCGTGGCGGCCGCGCGATCGGTGTCGAATTCGATACAATCCAACGCGATCATTGACCTAGGCGGTCATGCCGGGCGCCTTGCCGAGGGGGCCGGCCGCCACATTCCGGACACATTTCGCTTCCGCCGGGCCGTGCCGGGCATATCCTGAAAGTGTTCCCGCTTTGGGTGAAGGGGGAGGGCGCGGAGGCTTTCGCGCAGCAGAGATCAACCGACGGTCCGACAGGCTCCGGCGCAGGCCGCCGCCGCCGGACCCGAGGAAGGGGCGGCCCCGTCAGCGGCTCGTGCTAGGGGCAAGGGATATTCCGTGGCGTGGCCGCCCCGCCGAACAACGAACGCCCCGGGGTGGGGGCCAAAGGGAAAGGCCGGCGCGGCACAAGGGGCCGCCCCGGAATGGTGGGGACGTGCGACGCAGGACAGATCTGAGCGCACCGGAGCGATCCGGCGGCGATCCGCGAGGTGGGCCCATCCGTCCGGTCCGCCATTTCCCCACCTTTCCGCGCCACATCATATAACGAGATCGTCTTGAGCTGCTTCACGCCCGGAACCGCCATTGCCACGCCGCGCGGAGAGCGCGCCGTCGAGGAACTGCGCATCGGCGACCGCGTCGTCACGCGCGACAACGGCCTGCAGATGATCGGCTGGACGGGGCAGCGCGCGCTGGATCACGCGACGCTTGCCGCGAATGCCCATTTGCGCCCGGTGCTTCTGACGCAGGGCTGCCTTGGCATGGGCCTGCCCGAGCGGGACATGCTGGTCAGCCCCAACCATCGCTTCCTCGTCGCAAACTCGCGCACCATGCTGCCGGTCGCCGCGCATGAGGCGCTGGTCGCGGCCAAGCACCTGATCGACAGCCGCACGATCCGCGAGGTGAGCGCGCTTGGCGTCAGCTACGTCCATTTCACCTGCGCGCGGCACGAAGTGGTGCTTGCCAACGGCGCCTGGGCGGAAAGCTTCCATCCGCGCGATCTGACGCTGAACGGGATGGGCAATGCGCAGCGGACCGAGCTTTACGAGATCTTCCCCGAGCTTGCCGAAGCCGGGTCCCGCAGCCTCGAGGCACCGGTCGGCGTGACGCGCCACTGACCGGAGACAACCGGCGCGAGAATTGCGGGCCGCAAACCTATGGCATTGCTGCATCAGACTGCCATCGGCGAGCGATTTCCCTCTATCTGAATCCGTTTCGAGCCGCTAGGATTTCGGCAACAAACTGATGCGGGACCGAGAATTCCCGGCTTGGGCGGAAACAAAGACGAGTTTGAACGGCACGCCGCTTTGTCGCCGAAAAGCCGACGCAATCTTTCGATATGTCGCGCCAAGTGAAGGTGGCCGGATTCCGGCTGTGTAGGTGTCAGGGTGGTTTCCAGTATGTACCGGACCGTTGAGCGGATGGTGGAACAGGGTGAAGATGGTCCGGGCCGCGCGGTCCCGGAAGAGAGGCACAGCGATGCGGCGCCCCAGACGCCGTGTTTTACCGCCGGCACGCTGATCGCGACGCGGCGCGGCGATGTCGCGGTCGAGGATCTGGCGGTCGGCGACTGCATCCTGACGCGCGACAACGGCTATCGCCAGATCCTCTGGATCGGAGCGCGCGAGTTCTCGGCAGCGGCCCTGCAGGAACATCCCGATCTCAAGCCGGTGCGGATCGCCAAGGGCGCGCTCGGGCCGATGACGCCGGCCAGTGATCTGCTTGTCAGCCCGCAACACCGGATGCTGCTCTCGGGCGGCCTCGCAGATGGGTTTGCCGGCGATCGCGAGGTGCTCGTCTCGGCGGTGGATCTCATCGGGCTTGGCCATGCGGCGGCAGCCGAGGTTCCGGGCGTCATCTACTACCACATCCTGTTTGCCGATCATGAGGTCGTTCTGGCGAACGGCGCCTGGAGCGAGAGCTTCAACCCGGCGCTGGCGGCACTGGGCGGACTGCACCAGATGCAGCGCCAGGAATTGCTGCGGATCTTCCCTGAACTGGCCTCGCGCCTCGGCGCGCATGTCTATCCGCTTGCGCGCGCGGTCTACCAGGCCGTGTCGGAAAGCGTGGCGGCCTGACCCTTAGACGCGGCTTGCGCGCCAGGCCTCCCAGGCCTCGGGCGTGTCGAGGTCGGTGACCGCGCGGCGGCCGGGCAGGGGGACAATGCGGATATCGTCGCCCTCGATCAGATGCCGCGCGCCGCGATCTCCAGTCAGGACGGCGAGTTCCTGCATGTAGCGCCGCGGCAGGATGACCGGGTGCCCAAGCTCCGTCCCGTCGCCGGTGGCGGCCCGCACCGGTCGTGCCGGGTCCTCGGCAAAGGCGGCCTTCAGCCTCTCGATATCCTCCAGCCCGATCTCGGGCATGTCCGGCAGGAGGATCATCAGCCCCTCGGCCTGCCCGATTTCCCGCGATGCCGCCCGCAGACTGGCCGACATGCCGTCATGCGCATCGCCGATCCTGAGGATGCGCGCGTTCGATCCTACAAGCGCCGCAAGACGGGCCGGAACGCAGGGACCGCTTTCCGGCAGCGTAACCAGCACCGATGGCGTCGCGGCACGGGCGATCCGCGCCGTCCTGTGCAGAAGGCTCTCGCCGTCGATCTCTTCCAGCAGCTTGTCGGACCCGCGCATCCGCGACGAGGCACCGGCGGCCGGGATCAGAATGCAAAGGTCGATCATGGCGTCACCATCCGTGCCCCGCACGCGCATTATCCTGCAGGATGGCCGGACGGGCAAGGTCCGTGGTCAACCGCGCATCCGTTCCCCGTCCGCATCCCAGAGCGGCCCGTCGATCCGGCGGGCTTTGCGCTTCTGCCCGAGGATCTCGATCTCGACCTCGCGGGTGCCGGCAAGGTCGGCGGGGAGGAAGCCCATGGCGACCGACTGCCCGGTCCAGTGTGAATAGCCCCCCGAGGTGCAAAAGCCGACGACTTTGTCGCCGATCCAGATCGGCTCATAGGCGACGACGTCGGCATCTTCGGCCTCGACGACGAAGGCACAGCTCTTGCGCCTTGATCCGGCTGCTTTTTCCGCCATCGCTGGCGCCTTGCCGATCCACTGCGAAGTCTTGTTCCAGCGGATGAAGCGGTCGATGCCGGTCTCGCCGGGGAAGTAGTCGGGGCTGAACTCGCGCGCCCAGGAGCCGAAGAGCTTGTCGAGACGCAGCGACATCATCGCGCGCATCCCGAAGGGCTTCAGGCCGAGGTCCAGGCCGGCGGACCAGAGCGTGTGCCAGAGCGACCGCTGCTTCATGAAATCGCAGTAGATCTCATAGCCGAGATCTCCAGTGTAACTGACGCGCTGGACGAGACAATCGACCATTCCGACGGTGATCTGTTTCGCATCCATGAACTTGAATGCATCGCCCGACACATCTGCCCGCGTGACCCTTGCCAGCAGATCGCGCGCCTTCGGCCCGGCGATCTGAAAGCCCGTCAGCCGGTCCGAAACATTCTCGACCGTCACGCCCGCATCGAGGTTCGCCTCGAACCAACGCAGGTGCTGGTCCTGCGCGCCGTAGCTGCCGGTGATCTGGAATTCGGTCTCCGAAAGGCAGGTGACGGTGAAGTCGCCGATGACCTTGCCCTTGGGCGACAGCATCGGCGTCAGGGAAAGGCGCCCCGGCTTCGGAATCGCGCCTGCCATGATCCGGTCGAGCCAGGCGCGTGCCCCGGGGCCCTTCACCCGGAACTTGCCGAAGTTCTGCACCTCGTTGATGCCGACACCCTCGCGGACCGCGCGCACCTCGCGCGCGGTCGCCTCGAAGGCGTTCGAGCGCTTGAACGAGGGCGTCTCATACCTCGGCTCGCCGGGCAGGGCGAAGTAGTTCACCACCTCGAGCCCGTATTGCTGGCCCCAGACCGCGCCCATGCCGTCAAAGATGTCGTACATCGGCGTCGTGCGGAAGGGGCGCGCGGCGGGGCGCTCCTCGTTCGGGTAGCTCACCGAAAACCGCATCTGGTAGTTCTCGATCACCTTCGGGACGGTGTAGCCGGGCGTTGTCCACTTGCCGAAACGGGCGACGTCGAAGCCGCGCGGGTCGACCTCGGTTTCGCCGTGGATCATCCATTCCGCGAGCGATTTGCCCATGCCGCCGCCCTGGGAGAAGCCCGCCATGACGGCGCAGGCGGACCAGTAGTTCCTGAGGCCGGGCACGGGGCCGATCAGCGGGTTGCCGTCGGGGGCGAAGGTGAAGGGGCCATGAATCACGGTCTTTACCCCGGCGCGTTCCAGCACGGGGAAGCGCTTGTAGGCGAACGCAACCGAGTCCTCGATCTTGTCGAGGTTGTCGGGCAGAAGCTCGTGCCCGAAGGTCCACGGGGTGCCGTCGATCGACCAGCCCTCGCAGGGCTTTTCATAAAAGCCGATGCAGAGCCCCCGGCCTTCCTGCCTCAGATAGCTTTCCCCGCCGGGGTCCATCACATGCGGAAACTCGCGGCCTGATTTCAGGATCTCCATGATCTCGGGGATTTCGTCGGTCACGAGATACTGGTGCGCCATCGGCAGAAGAGGCAGGTAGACGCCTGCCATCGCCGCCACCTCGCGCGCCCAGAGGCCACCGGCGTTGACGACATGCTCGGCATGGACGGTGCCTTGTTCGGTTACCACGTCCCAAGTGCCGTCGGGGCGGGGATTGGTCTCAAGCACGCGGTTGTGCTCGACGATCTCGGCGCCGCCCATCCTGGCGGCGCGGGCATAGGCATGAGTGGTTCCGGAGGGGTCGAGATGCCCGTCGAGCGGGTCATAGAGAGCACCGATGATCCCCTTCGTGTTCACGAGGCCATCGGTGTATTTCGCAATCTCCTCGGGGCCGAAGAGCTCGGTATGCAGACCCATGTAGCGGTGCTTGGCGCGCTCGGCCTTCAGCATCTCGAACCGGGCCTGGTTGTCGGCAAGGGTAATGCCGCCGACATGGTGGAGGCCGCACGACATGCCGGTGATCTTCTCCAGCTCCTTGTAAAGCTGGATCGTGTAGCCCTGGAGCGCCGCCATGTTGGTGTCGCCGTTGAGGGTGTGAAAGCCGCCCGCCGCGTGCCAGGTGGATCCCGAGGTCAGCGTAGAGCGTTCAATCAGCATCACGTCGGACCAGCCGTATTTCGTGAGATGATAGAGCACCGAACAGCCGACGACGCCGCCGCCGATCACCACGACCTGTGCCTGGGTCTTCATTGCTTGGCTCCCTGTTTCGGGCCGTTCGGCGCCCGTTCATGACGAGGATGGCAAATCGCGCGCCGGGCAGAGAGGTCATACGCGACAAATCCCGTCGCTTTTGCCGTCGGCAGCGCAGGCTTACGCGCCTCAGACCCCCGTCCTATCGACAGCGCGAGCCCTTGCGCGTAGTCGGGCGCGATCCACGCCATCGAGGCCACACGTGATTCCCATGCGACCTCGCCGGACGTTGTCTCGATCGCCCATAGCTGTCCTCGCGCTGCTTGCGGCGGTGCTGGCGGGTTTTGTCCTTGCGCGGCCGCTGCTGCCGGTCGACGAGACGCGCTATCTGTCGGTTGCCTGGGAAATGTGGCAAAGCGGCGATCTTCTGCACCTGACGCGGAACGGCGCGCTTTACGCTCACAAGCCGCCGCTGCTCTTCTGGATCATCAACCTGGTGTGGTCCGTGACCGGCGTCAGCGAGTTGCCGGCGCGCCTTGTCGGACCTGCCTTCGGGGTCGCGACGGCCTGGGCGAGCGCGCGCCTTGCGCGGCAGCTCTGGCCCGACGCGGAGGGGATCGGGGTGCGCGCCATACTGGTGCTCTGCGGTTTCAGCGTGTTCCTGATCTACGCAAGCGCGACGATGTTCGACACCATGCTTGCACTGGCCACCGTGGCCGGTCTCGGTATCATCTGGCGGATCGGGCAGGGCGCGGCGCGGGCGCGCGACTGGGCGCTCCTGGGCCTCGCGCTCGGTGCCGGGGTCTATGCGAAGGGGCCGGTGATCGTTGTGCACGTGCTGCCGGTCCTGATCGCGATGCCGCTCTGGTCGGCCCGTGCGCCCGGCGCGGGGGGCTTGCTGCGCGGCACGGCGCTTTCGGTTCTCGTTGCACTCGCTCTGGTCGCGCTCTGGCTCGCGCCGGCGCTGGTGACCGGCACCCCCGCATATCGTGAGGAGCTTCTCTGGACCCAGACCGCCGCGCGGGTCGCGGGCGGGCTGGCGCATGACAGGCCGGTCTGGTTCCTTGCGGCGCTGCTGCCGCTCCTCCTGTTCCCCTGGGGCTGGTCGCCGCGGCTCTGGCGCGACGCCGTGCGGCTGGTGCGGGTGGAGCCGCAGGTGCGGATGCTGGCGCTTCAGGCTGCGGCAGCCTTTGTCCTCTTCTCGTTGATGTCGGGCAAGCAGGCGCATTATCTCCTTCCCGAATATCCGGCCGTGGCGCTGATCGCGGCCCGTGCGCTTCACACCCGCCTCGGCCCCGCGCGTAAGGCCGAACTGGGCTTCGCCGTCCTGCCGATCCTTCTGGGGCTGCTTGCGCTGGCCGCGGCAGCACGGCTCTTGCCGGCAAGTCCCGCGCTTGAGGCGCTGCAGCCAAACGCGGCGCTGGCGGGCGTCGGCGCCCTGGCGGTGGTTCTCGGCGCGGCTGTCCTGACGCTCGGGACCGAGCAGGCCGGGCTTCTGGCCGGGCTCGGGCTGGCGGTCTGCCTGCACCTTCTGGTCGCGTCGACCTGGGTCCGGAAGGGCTTCGATGCCGGCGAGATCGCGCCGCGCCTTGCCGCGGCCGAGGGCATCGCCATCTACGGCATGACCTATAGCGCAGAGTTCAACTTTGCCGCCCGGCTGACCTCGCCCGTCGCCGAACCTGCCGACACGGCAGCGCTCGCGGCGTGGATTGCGGCGCATCCCGGTGGGATCGTCTTCGGCCCGGTCGATTCCGTGCCGCTTACCGCCCCGCCGGAACAGACGATTGCCTACAATGGCAGCCTTTTGGGCCTCTGGCCGGTCGCGCAGGGCACGTCTAGCGTTCGGGAATAAGCCCGCGCGGGCTGAACCGCAGCACCAGCAGCATCACCGCCCCCAGCGTCATCAGGCGCATATGCGCGGCGCTGTCCAGAAGATGCGTCTTCAGTGGCCCGTCCGACATGCCGGCGGTGATGAAGCCCATCAGCGCGTGACCCCAGGGTTCGACCTTGATCCAGAGGTACCAGATGAGGAATCCGCCAAGGACGGCGCCCCAGTTGTTGCCCGATCCGCCGACGATGACCATCACCCAGATCAGGAACGTGAAGCGCAGGGGGTTGTAGGTGCCCGGCGTCAGCTGGCTGTCGAGCGTGACGATCATCGCGCCGGCAAGGCCGCAGATCGCGGAGCCGAGGATGAAGATCTGCAGGTGCCGGCGCGTGACATCCTTGCCCATCGCCTCGGCCGCCGTCTCGTTGTCGCGGATGGCGCGCATCATTCGGCCCCAGGGCGATTTCAGCGCGAGTTCCGAGGCCCAGATGAGGAGCAGCAGGATCGCGGCAAAAAGCCCGGCGTACAGGAGCTTCACGACGATGGTCGAGGCGGTGACGGGATCGGCGCCGAAGCCCGCCGCCCAGTCCGTGAAGGCCGCGCTGGCCTGAAGATCGACCTCGTAAGGAACGGGGCGGGGGATCGAGATGACGTTCTTGACGCCCCGCGCCAGCCAGTCCTCGTTCTTCATCACGGCGAGGATGATCTCGGCGATGCCCAGCGTTGCGATGGCGAGGTAGTCAGAGCGCAGGCCAAGCGCCGTCTTGCCGACTAGCCAGGCGGCACCGGCGGCCAGAAGCCCGCCGACCGGCCAGGCCAGAAGCACCGGCAGGCCGAGGCCGCCGAGGTTGGAATGGGTCGCGGGGCGGAAGGCTTCGACCACCTCGACGGCCGGATCGAGGAGGGCGCGGAAGAGAAAGAAGCCGCCGATCAGCGTGACGATCAGCGCGGCAATCCGCGTGCGGCCGGCAAGCCGGCGGTTCAGGACGATGGCGAGCGCGATGACGCCGACCCCGACGAGAAGCGCAAAGAGCAGGCGGAATGCCCCGCCGGCGGTCCAGACCTCGGTCACCGGCGGCGTCGCGATTAGTACGGGCGCAAGGCCGCCGAGCGCGACGAAACCCATGATCCCGACATTGAAGAGCCCCGCATAGCCCCACTGCATGTTGACGCCAAGCGCGAGGATTGCCGAGATCAGCCCCATGTTCAGGATGCCGAGCGCGGTATTCCAGCTGGCTGTCATCCCCTCGATCACGATCAGGGCCGCGACGAAGGCAAAGAGAAGGGTGTTGCGCAGGGTCATACCGATTTCCCCCTGAAGAGGCCGGTGGGCTTGAAGAGGAGGACGACGATCAAGATCGCGAAGGAGACCGCGAACTTGTAGTCGGTCGACAGAAGCTGGGCGAGGCCCTCGGGCGCGAGGCTCTCGGGCAGCACGTAAGTCGCGACCTTTTTCCAGGCATAGGTGAAGCCGACCTCGCTGAAGGCGATCAGGAAGCCGCCGGCGATGGCGCCGAGGGGGTTGCCGAGGCCGCCGACGATGGCGGAGGCGAAGATCGGAAGAAGCAGCTGGAAGTAGTTGAAGGCCTTGAAGCTTTTGTCGAGGCCGTAGAGCGTGCCCGCGATCACCGCGAGGCCGGCCGAGATCATCCAGGTGACGGCGACGACCTTTTCCGGGTTGATGCCCGAGAGGAGCGCGAGGTCCTCGTTGTCGGAAAAGGCGCGCATCGACTTGCCGGTGCGGGTGCGGTTCAGGAACAAGAAGAGCGCCGCGACGACGACCACGGCCGTCAGGATGGTCAGCGCCTGCGTCGACTTGAAGGCGAGCCCCTCGGCCAGCCCCGTCGCCGCCTTGAACGCCCCGGCGTTGATGACGAACCGCGCGCCGTCGTCGAAACGGATCTCCTCGACCCCGATGACGAAACGGGTGAGGCCGTTCATGATGAACATCACGCCCATCGAGACGATGACAAGGATCACGGGCGCCGCCTTTTGCTGCCGGTAGAAGCGGTAGACAGCGCGATCGGTGCCAAGGACGAAGAGTATGGTGACCACGATGCCGAAGGGGAGGGCGATCAGCGCGGTCGGAAGCGGGCCGAAATGCAGGCCCATCGACTGGAACCACCAGGTGAAAAGGATCACGAACCCGGTCCCAAGCGCCATCGTGTCGCCGTGGGCGAAGTTCGAGAACCTGAGGATGCCGTAGATCAGCGTCACCCCGAGCGCCCCGAGCGCGAGTTGCGCGCCATAGGCGGTGGCGGGGATCACGACGAAGTTGAGGAGGGCGACGATGGCGTTGAGGAAGTCCATGGTCAGCCCCCGAGGAACGTGCGGCGGACCTCCGGGTCGGCGAGCAGCGCCGCCCCGGTGTCCGTATATCGGTTTGCGCCCTGGACGAGGACATAGCCCCGGTCCGCGATCTCCAGCGCCTGGCGGGCGTTCTGTTCGACCATGAGGATGGAGATGCCGGTGCGGGCGACCTCGATGATGCGGTCGAAAAGCTCGTCCATGACGATGGGAGAAACCCCTGCGGTCGGCTCGTCCAGCATCAGGAGCTTCGGCTGGGTCATCAGCGCCCGGCCCACCGCAACCTGCTGGCGCTGGCCGCCCGAGAGCTCTCCCGCAGGCTGGCGGCGCTTGTCCTTCAGGATCGGGAAAAGGTCGAAGACCTGCTCCATCGTGCTGCGGAAATCGTCCTTCCGGATGAAGGCGCCCATCTCGAGGTTCTCCTCGACCGACATCGACGGAAAGACGTTGTTCGTCTGCGGGACAAAGCCCATGCCCTTGGCGACCCGGTCCTGCGGCGTCAGCGCGGTGATGTCCTCGCCGTCGAGCTTCACATGGCCGCCGCGCAGGTTCAGCATCCCGAAGACCGCCTTCATCGCGGTCGACTTGCCAGCGCCGTTCGGTCCGACGATGACCGCGATCTGGCCCTTTTCGACCGTCAGCGTGCAGTCATGAAGGATGTCGGCCGCGCCGTAACCGCCGGTCATGTTCTCGGCCGCGAGGAACGGACCGCCGGGGGCGGGGACTGCCGCGCCGCCTTTTCCGGGATAGGGCAGATCGCCGCCACCCTCGCGCGTGATCGAGCGGTCGTTGTTGCCCCGGTCGTCCTGATAGGGGTTGGAGGTGTTCATGCGCCCGCCTCCGCCTTGACCTTGTTCTTGAGCCCGCGGCCGAGATAGGCCTCGATCACCGCCTCGTTCTTCATGATGCTGTCCGCCGAGCCCTCGGCCAGCACCTTGCCCTCGGCCATGACGATCACGGGATCGCAGAGGCGGCCGATGAAATCCATGTCGTGTTCGATGACGCAGAAGGTATAGCCGCGTTCCTTGTTCAGCCGCACGATGGCATCGCCGATCGTGTTCAAGAGCGTGCGGTTCACGCCCGCGCCGACCTCGTCGAGAAAGACGATCTTGGCCTCGACCATCATCGTGCGGCCAAGCTCCAGGAGCTTCTTCTGCCCGCCCGAGAGGTTCCCGGCCTTTTCCTCCGCCAGATGGGAAATCGTCAGGAAATCAAGAACATCGTCGGCCTTCTTCGCAAGTGCCGCCTCTTCTTCGCGGATACGCCCCCGGTGGAACCAGGTGTTCCAGAGCGTCTCGCCCGACTGACCCGCGGGGACCATCATCAGGTTCTCGCGGACCGTCATGGAAGAGAACTCATGCGCGATCTGGAAGGTGCGCAGCAGCCCCTTGTGAAAAAGGTCATGCGGTGGCAGGCCGCTGATATCCTCGCCGTCCATCATCACCCGCCCCGAGGTCGGTTGATGAACGCCCGCGATCACGTTGAAAAGCGTTGATTTTCCGGCACCGTTCGGGCCGATCAGCCCGGTTATCGATCCCTTGGCAATCTCGAGCGACGCGCCGTCGACGGCACGGAAGCCGCCGAAATGCTTGTGCAGATCCTCGACCGTGATCATGCAGTATCCCCTGAATGGCCCGCGTGATGCCGGTGGCTCCGCGGTGCTCTTGTTCTTTATGGCAAAGGCAGCCCGGCGCGGGGCCGGGCTGCCTTCGATCCTGTCCGGTCAGCGGAACTTGACCGTCTCGTACTTGCCGTCCTTGAACTCGATCTCGCGGTAGTTGCCCGCGGATTCGCCCGGTCCGATCAGCTCGACCGCCGAGGCGCCAACATAGTCGATGTCGGTGCCGCCCGCGATCAGCTCAAGACCCTTGGCCAGCTCGCCAGGGAAGATCTGCTCGCCCGGGGCGTTGGCCACGTCCATGACCTTGGTCGCCAGATCGGCAGATTTCGAGGAATTCGCCGCCGCCATCGCCAGCATGATCAGCGCCGCCGCGTCGTAGCTTTCCGGCGCGAAGGCCGAAGTGCCGTCGAAACCGGCGGCCGCCGCCATCTCCTGGAACTTCGCCGCACCGGGGCTGTCGGTGCCCGGATAGGCGCCGTAGGAGCCATTGAGTTCGGCGCCGAAGTTCTCGTTCAGCTTCTCGCCGACCATCCCGTCGGGGAAGTAGAAGGTCGAGAAGGCGCCGGTGTCGAGCGCGGCGCGCACGACGCCCGAGCCGCCCTGGTCGACATAGCCCGCGACGACGAGGACATCGCCGCCCGCCGAAGCGAGGGCGCCAACCTCGGCCGAGTAGTCCGCCTTGCCGTCCTCATGCGCGGCCGAGATCGTCACCTTGCCGCCGGCCTCTTCCCAGTTGCGCTGGATCGCCTCGGCAAGACCCTTGCCGTAGTCGTTGTTGGTGTAGGTGATCGCGATCGAGGAGACGCCCTTTTCCTTCAGGATGTCGCGCACGATCTCGCCCTGGCGGGCGTCGGAGGGCGCGGTGCGGAAGAAGAGGTCCTTGTCCTCGGCCGTCGAGAGGCCGGGCGAGGTCGCCGAGGGGGAGATCATCGCGACACCGTTCGGCACCGCGACGTTGGCCAGGATCGCCCCGGTCACGCCAGAGCAGTCGGCGCCCATGATCGCGTTCACCTTGTCGGTGGTGACGAGGCGTTCGGCAGCGGCGGTCGCGGCGGCGGCGTCGACGCAGGTCGAGTCGCCGCGCACCGAGGTGACGGTCGAGCCGCCGAGCAGCTTGCCCGAGTCCGTCACTTCCTTCATCGCGAGCTCCGCGCCCGACCCCATCGCCGGGGTGATCGATTCAAGAGGGCCGGTGAAGCCGAGGATGACGCCGATCTTGATGTCTTCCGCACCGGCGGCGCCGGCCACGAGGGCGAGCGAGGCGGTGGCGGCGAGAAGTTTCTTCATGTTGTTACTCCCTGTGTGGACCATTGTCCTGCGCGAAACCTAAAGGGGCAGCGACGAAAAGAAAAGCGTTCCCGTACGGACGGCAGTCCGCAGGATGCGGTGGGGCCGCCTCATGCTGAGCTGACACAATCGCGCGGAAGTTGTTGTTTCGGCAGCCGAAGCCTCGGGCAAGTCAGACCGAGAGGCGTGGCGGTGTAACTTGGGGTGCGCCATGGGCACCGCGCTCGCGGTAGGGGGTCGTGCGGTAATGCGCCCGGTAGCATTTGGAGAAATGCGAGGGCGAGGCGAAACCACAGGCGAGCGCCACGTTGATGACGCTCATGTCGGTCTGCATCAGGAGGTTGCGCGCCTTCTGCAGCCTCAGCTCCATGTAATAGCGCTTGGGCGAGCGGTTCAGGTAGCGGCGGAAGAGACGTTCCAGCTGACGGGTCGACATCCCGACATCCTCGGCCAGATCCGCCGGGCTGATCGGATCCTCGATGTTCTGCTCCATCATCTGGATGACCTGGGAGAGCTTGGGATGCCGGACCCCGATCCGCGTCGGGATCGACAGGCGTTGCGTGTCCTGATCGGTGCGGATCGAGGAATAGATGAGCTGGTCGGCGACGGTGTTGGCGACCTCTTCGCCGTGATCCTCGGCGATGATCTTCAGCATCATGTCGATCGAGGCGGTGCCGCCGGCGGTGGACATGCGGTTGCCATCCACGACGAAAACCGATTTCGTCAGCTTCACCTCCTCGAACTCCTCAAGGAAGCTGTCCTGGTTTTCCCAGTGGATGGTTGCACGCTTGCCATCGAGAAGGCCGGCCTTGGCGACCGTGTAGGCGCCGGTGCAGAGCCCGCCGATGGCTGCGCCGCGCCGCGCCTCGCGCCTCAGCCAGTTGAGGATCGCCTTGGTGGTCGCCTGCTGAACGTCGATGCCGCCGCAGACAAGCACGGTGTCCTCGCGCTCGATCTCGCCGAGGCCCATGTCGAGTTTGAAGGAGGCGCCGTTCGAGCAGGTGCGCTCGACCCCGCCCTCGCCGGCGAGCACCCAGGTATAGGCGTCGCGCCCGAGGACGCGGTTGGCGATCCTGAGCGGTTCGATAGCGCCCGCGAAGGACAGCATGGTGAATCTGTCGAGAAGCAGGAACACGAACCGCCTGTGGCGATCCTTTCCTTTTCCCTCCCTGCCGCCGCGTAGTGGTCCAAAGGACATAATGCGACCCTTGTTTGTCGTTTTGGTCACACAATCATTGTTGCTTTGGCTCCGCAAGCGGGATTTGCAGGTCATATCGGTTTGCAGCGGGGCCGGCGCCCCGCTATATGACATCGCCTGCAACCCACGCTTCGGAGGAGGGGGCCATGACCAAGGGCTGGACCAAAGCTGACTGGCGCGCCAAGCCGCGTATCCAGATGCCCGACTATCCCGATGCCGCGGCGCTCCGGGTGGTCGAGGCGCAGCTGTCGCGGATGCCGCCCCTCGTCTTCGCGGGCGAGGCGCGCAAGCTGAAGCGGGAGCTTGGCAAGGTGGCCGCCGGCGAGGCGTTCCTTCTGCAGGGCGGCGACTGTGCCGAAAGCTTCGCCGAGTTCTCGGCCGACAACATCCGCGACACCTTCAAGGTGATCCTGCAGATGGCGATCGTGCTGACCTGGGGCGCGAAGCTTCCCGTCGTCAAGATCGGGCGCGTCGCGGGCCAGTTCGCAAAGCCGCGTTCGGCCGCGACCGAGGTTGTCGGCGGGCAGGAACTGCCGTCCTACCGGGGCGACATCATCAACGGCTTCGACTTCACTGCCGATGCGCGTATTCCCGATCCCGCGCGGATGCTGCAGGCCTACACCCAGGCTGCCGCTTCGCTGAACCTCCTGCGCGCCTTCGCGTCCGGCGGCTTCGCCGACATGCACCGCGTCCAGAGCTGGATTTCCGGCTTCACCGAAGAGGACGAGGCGCAGAAATACCGCGAGGTCGCAAGCCGTATTCAGGACGCGATGGAGTTCATGGCGGCGGCGGGCGTGACCTCGCAGACCGTGCATGAGATGGGGTCGGTCGATTTCTACACCAGCCACGAGGCGCTGCTTCTGGAATATGAAGAGGCGCTGTGCCGGGTCGATTCCACGACCGGCGTTCCGGTCGCAGGGTCAGGCCACATGATCTGGATCGGCGACCGCACCCGCCAGCCGGACGGCGCGCATGTGGAGTTCTGCCGCGGCGTGCAGAACCCGATCGGGATGAAATGCGGCCCGACCACGACGGCCGAGGATCTGAAGGTCCTGATGGCGAAGCTGAACCCCGAGAACGAGGCCGGCCGCCTGACCTTGATCGCGCGCTTCGGCGCGGGCAAGGTCGGCGATCACCTGCCGCGCCTCATCCGCGCGGTTCAGGAAGAGGGCGCCAAGGTCGTCTGGACCTGCGATCCGATGCACGGCAACACGATCAAGTCGGCCTCGGGCTACAAGACCCGGCCGTTCGAGAGCGTGCTGCGCGAAGTCAAGGAGTTCTTCGCGGTGCACAAGGCCGAGGGGACGATCCCCGGCGGCGTGCATTTCGAGATGACCGGCAAGGACGTGACCGAATGCACGGGCGGCGTGCGGGCCGTGACAGACGAGGATCTGTCCGACCGCTATCACACCGCCTGCGACCCGCGCCTCAACGCCAGCCAGTCGCTGGAACTGGCGTTCCTTGTGGCTGAGGAGTTGCAGGACCGCCGCACGCTTCAGAAGGCCGCGAGCCTCTGAGCTGACGCAGCGCGGGGGCCTTCGGGCCCCGTCAGCTGTCGTTCGAGGTGACGAGGCGGAGATGCGCGCGGGGGTTTCGCGCAGGGCCTTCATCCGCAAATTTGCTCGCCGGTTCGGCAAAGCCGGTCGCCTCGGGCTGAGGCGCGGCGGTCCGGAGCGTTTCGCCCGACAGCGCGGACAGCGTGAGCGAGGCGATGCGGAACCGTCGCGGCGCACGGCCGATGGTGCCGTTCACCTCGATGCAGCCCAGCGCGCGGCTGATGTCGCCGAGATCGCTGCGCAGGGGCAGGATCAGCAAACGGGCGCTGAGCGGCGCGCGACCGAAACCGGCATCGGCGACAAGTTCGGCCTCGGCCATCGCCGGGCCGTCGAAGATCGTCGCAAGGCCGGTGGCGAGGTCGGCGCGCGCCTCGGGCTCGAAGAAGGCGCTGAAGGGCATGCCGCGCGCCTCCATCCCGAGAAGGTCGCCAAGCTGCGTTCCCGCGACGCGCAGACGGGCGAGGGACGGCGCGATCCGTTCAAGGATGAACGCGCGGTCGAGAACCCGTTCCATCCCGCGCGGATCGACCTCGGCGCGCAGCGGCACCTGCCGGCCCGCGCGGAGCGCTTCCCAGTAGCCCCGCACCTCGGCGAGACTGGACACCGGCCGCATTCCGATCCGCTCCATCAGCGATACCACGTTGTTGTCGGACCCGATCATCGCAAACCTGCCTTTCGCACTCGTCCCGTGCATCCGCCCCTTGGCCCGCGTTGTGGCGGCGGTCAGGTTTTGTTAACCCTATGACCGAAATGCTTACCGAACTGTTAATAGCCCACCTCGGGCGGCTGCGGGGAAGGAAAAGTCTTAAATGGTAAATGCGCAGCTTGCCTCGATGACCGGTTTTGCCACGCGGCGCGGTGCGGCGCTGGGGTTCGACTGGGTCTGGGAGATGCGTTCGGTCAACGGCAAGGGGCTCGACCTCAGGCTGCGGTTGCCGGACTGGATCGACGGGCTGGAGCCGGCGGTGCGCGCGAAGGTGGGCGAGCGGGTGCGGCGCGGCAACGTGAGCCTGTCGCTGCGGCTGGCCCGCGCCGGCGGGGGCGATCCCCTGCGGGTGAACGGCGCGGCGCTCGACAGCGCGCTTGCCGCGCTTGGGGTGGTTGCCGAGCGGGCAGGGCAGGCGGGCCTTGCCCTCGTGCCGGTCAGCGCTGCCGATGTGCTGGGCCTGCGCGGCGTCGCCGAACAGGCAAGCGCCGAGGAGGATACCGGGCCGATCCTGCGCGCGCTCGTTGCGGACCTCGGCCCGCTTCTCGATGATTTCATGGCAATGCGGACGGCCGAGGGCGCCGCCCTTGCGGCCATCATCGCGGGTCAGATCGGGCAGATCGCAAACCTTGGCGACGAGGCGCGCACCGCCGCCGAGGCTCGCCGGGGCGAGACCGCGCGCAAACTCGAAGAGAACCTCGCGCGCGTCCTTGCCGGGGCGGCCGAGGCCGATCCCCAGCGCGTCGCGCAGGAACTGGCGCTTCTTGTCGTCAAGGCGGATGTCACAGAAGAGCTCGATCGCCTCGGCGCCCATGTCGCCGCCGCCCGCGCGCTTCTGGCCGAGGCGGGCGCCGTCGGGCGCAAGTTCGACTTCCTGATGCAGGAGTTCATGCGCGAGGCGAATACGCTCTGCTCGAAGTCGGGCAATGCCGAGCTGACGCGCATCGGCCTTGACCTCAAGACCGTCATCGACCAGATGCGCGAGCAGGTTCAGAACGTGGAATGACAATGAAACGGCGCGGACTTCTCATCATCCTGTCCTCGCCCTCGGGCGCCGGCAAGTCGACGCTGGCGAAAAGGCTGATGGCCTGGGACCCGACCTTGCGCTTTTCGGTCTCGGCCACGACCCGCGCGCCACGGCCCGGCGAGGTGGACGGCAGGGACTACTATTTCAAGACCCGGCCCGAGTTCGAGGCGATGGTCGCCGCGGGCGAGATGCTGGAACATGCCGAGGTCTTCGGCAATCTCTACGGCTCGCCCAGGGGGCCGGTTGAGGCTGCGATGGCCGAGGGGCGTGATACCCTCTTCGACATCGACTGGCAGGGCGGCCAGCAGGTCAAGCAGGCGATGGAAAAGGATGTCGTCTCGATCTTTATCCTGCCTCCCTCGATCGGCGAGCTTGAGAGCCGTCTGCGATCGCGCGCGCAGGACAGCGACGCGGTCATCGCCGGTCGCATGGAAAAGTCGATGATCGAGATCAGCCACTGGTCGGAATACGACTACGTGCTGGTCAATGACGATCTCGACCTGGCCGAGGAGAAGTTGCGCACGATCCTCCTGGCCGAACGGATGCGCCGCTTCCGGCAACCATGGCTGACCGAATTCGGGCGCGGCCTTGAAAAGGAGTTCGAACAGCGATGATCTACGCCCTCGATGGAATTGCCCCCGAGATCGCCGCGGACGCCTGGGTGGCACCGGATGCCAACCTGATCGGAAAGGTTGTGCTGGAGGCCGAGGCGAGCGTGTGGTTCGGCTGCACCCTGCGCGGCGACAACGAGGAGATACGCGTCGGCGCGGGGTCGAACGTGCAGGAGAACACGGTCTGCCATACCGACATGGGTTATCCCCTCGTCATCGGCGCCAACTGCACCATCGGCCACAAGGCGATGCTGCACGGCTGCACCATCGGCGACGGCACGCTGATCGGCATGGGCGCGGTGATCCTGAACGGCGCGCGGATCGGTAAGGGCTGCCTGATCGGCGCCGGGGCCCTCGTGACCGAGGGCAAGGAGATCCCTGACGGGAGCCTCGTCATGGGGGCGCCGGGCAAGGTCGTTCGCAGCCTCGACGCCGAAGCGCGCGACCGGCTGCTGAAGTCCGCCGAAGGCTACCGGCGGAACGCGGCGCGGTTCGCGCGCGGCCTCTCGGCGCTTGGCTGAGCGGGCGCGGCGGGATGGATACCCCGACGATCCGGTCCCTGATCGACGCGGTGCCGATCGCGCTCGTCCTCGTCGGGCAAGACCACCGGGTTCTGGCGGCCAACCCCGCCGCGGCCGAGCTTTTCGGTGTTCCGCTCGAGGGCAAGTCGGCCTCGGCCGTGCTGCGGCACCCAGACTTTCTTGGCAGCATCGACGCCTGCCTTGCCGAGAACCGCAAGCAGTCGGCCCGGCTTGTGCTGACCGGCAGCGGGCGCGAGACGCATCTTGGCCTGACCGCGACCCCGGTCGTGACGGCGATCGGGCGGAGCGCGCTTGTTGCCTTCGAGGACCTGACCGCGCAGGAACAGACCTTCGCGATGCGCCGCGACTTTGTCGCCAATGTCAGCCACGAGCTGCGCACGCCCTTGACCGCCCTTGTCGGGTTCATCGAGACGCTGCGGGGCGCGGCGCGTGACGATCCGGCGGCGCGCGAGCGGTTCCTCGGCATCATGGACCGCGAGGCGGGACGGATGATCCGGCTCGTCTCGGACCTTCTGTCGCTGAGCCGGGTGGAGGCCGAGGAGCGGCGGCGCCCGGCCGAGCGGATCGACATCCTGCCGGTCCTCAAGTCCGCGCTCGCGACGCATCGCGAGCAGGCGCGCGGCGCGGGGGTGGAGCTTGTCCTTGTAGCGCATGGGCCCGCGTTCGAGGTGAAGGCAGACGCCGACCAGATGACCCAGGTCTTCCACAACCTCATCGAGAACGCGATCAAGTACGGCGGCGCGGGCGGCAGGGTCGATGTCAGGATCGACCGGGTGGAACGCGACGCGGTGTTGCGCGGCCCGGCCGTGCAGATCGAGGTCGAGGATCATGGCGAGGGGATCGACCCCCTGCACCTGCCGCGCCTGACCGAGCGATTCTACCGCGTGGACAGCGACCGGTCGCGCGAGAAGGGCGGCACCGGGCTTGGCCTTGCGATCGTGAAACATATCGTCAACCGGCACCGTGGCCGGCTGAGGATCGACAGCGAGCTTGGAAAAGGCAGCCGTTTCATCGTGATCCTGCCCGTTGGCAGCGCGGATTGACGCGAGGTGACCTTGCTGCCCCGGGGCATGTCATGAAACTGTTACATGACCGTCACAAAACGATAGTGCGGCGCGCCTAGAGCGAGGCCAGGGTCTTCCGGGGATGGGGGGCCGCAACCTGACTTGCAGGAGAGTGCAATGAAATCCGTGAAATTCACCGCGTCCGTGATCGCCCTGGCGGCTGCCGCCTCGGCCGCCGATGCGCGCGACCAGCTCCAGATCGCCGGCTCGTCCACCGTTCTGCCCTATGCGACCATCGTCGCCGAGGCCTTCGGCGAGAACTTCGACTTCCCGACGCCGGTCGTGGAAGGCGGCGGTTCGGGCGCGGGCCGCAAGAAGCTTTGCGAGGGCGTGGGCGAGAACACCATCGACATCGCCAACTCGTCGAGCCGCATCAAGCAGTCGGACATCGACCTGTGCAAGACGAACGGCGTCAACGAGATCATGGAAGTCCGCATCGGCTANNGCTATGACGGCATCGTCTTCGCGTCGGACGTGAGCGGCGCCGAATTCGCCTTTACCCCGGCGGACTGGTACAATGCGCTGGCAGCCGAGGTGGTCAAGGACGGCGCGCTTGTCGCCAACCCGAACAAGACCTGGGCCGACGTGAACCCGGCGCTGCCTGCGCAGGACATCCTCGCCTTCATCCCGGGCACCAAGCACGGCACGCGCGAAGTCTTCGACGTGAAGGTTATGGAAGCCGGTTGCGCTGCCTCGGGCGCCGAAGAGGCGCTGGTTGCCGCCAAGGGCGAAGAGGACGGCAAGAAGGCCTGCCTCGCGCTGCGCACCGACGGCGTGTCGGTCGATATCGATGGCGACTACACCGAAACGCTCGCCCGGATCGACGCCAACAAGAACGCCATCGGCGTCTTCGGCCTGTCGTTCTACCAGAACAACACCGACAAGCTTCGCGTCGCGACGATGGACGGCATCGTCCCCTCGGTCGAGACCATCGCCGCCGGCGACTATCCGGTCTCGCGCCCGCTCTACTTCTACGTGAAGAAGGCGCATCTCGGCGTGATCCCGGGCCTGCAGGAATACATCGACTTCTTCGTGTCGGACGACATGGCCGGCCCGGATGGCCCGCTTTCCGCATACGGCCTCGTGCCCGACCCGGAACTGGCCGCGACGCAGGCCGCCGTGGCTGCCGGCACCCCGATGGGCCCGCTGGAATAACCTGAACGATTGACCGGCGGCGCCCCGAGGGGCGCCGTCACGGTTCCGAGGACTGCTGCCTGAAACCAACCGTGGCGGGGGCCATGAGCAACGGTATTCTCTTTCTTCTCGTGCTGGTGCTTGCCGCCATCGCCTGGATCCTGGCCCGCCGGCGGGCGCTCGCGTCGGTCGACGGCGATATCAAGAAGCTTCATTCGCTGCCCGGCCACCACGGCCAGACGGCGTTCCTTCTCACGGCCGTTCCGGCGCTGGCGCTGATGGCGGTCTGGCTGCTTGCCCAGCCGCTGCTCATCGAATCGCGTGTCGGCGCCATGATCACCGCCAGCGACGTGCCCGAGGGGTCGTCCCACGGCCTCGTGATGGCCGATGTGCGCCGCATCAGCGACGGCCTTGACCTTGTCGTCGCGCGGGGCGGGATCGACGAGGGCGCGCTCGACGGGATGCGCGCCGACGTCACGGACGTGCGCTCGCGCCTCGCAGAGGTCGGGGTCGCGCTCGGCTCGAACGTCAGCAACAACGTCTTTGCCGCCGCCAAGGCCTATCGCGGGATGGCGGGTGCCGGTCAGCTTGGACTGACGGTCGTCGCCCTCGGGCTGGCCATCGCGGGGTTGGCCTACAGCCTCATGCAGGTGAAGCCCGAGTTCCGCGCCCGCAACGTGTCCGAGCGTTTCGTCATCGCCCTCCTGATCGCCTCGTCGTTGATCGCGATCCTGACGACGCTTGGCATCGTCGCCTCGCTTCTCTTTGAATCGATCCACTTCTTCCGGCTCTACCCGGCCTCGAAGTTTTTCTTCTCGACGATCTGGAACCCGCAGTTCCGCGGCGGGTCCGACCTCGGGATCTGGCCGCTTCTCTGGGGCACGCTCTATGTCTCGCTGATCGCGCTGATCGTCGCGGTGCCGGTCGGCCTCATGTCGGCGATCTACCTGTCGGAATACGCCAGCAAGTCGATGCGCGCCTGGGTCAAGCCGGCGATCGAGATCCTCGCTGGCATCCCGACCATCGTCTACGGCCTCTTTGCGCTCATCACCGTCGGGCCGCTGCTGCGGGACTACTTCGCCCAGCCGCTCGGGCTCGGTTCCTCGTCCTCCTCGGTGATGACGGCGGGGCTTGTCATGGGGATCATGGTGATCCCGTTCGTCTCGTCCCTGTCGGACGACATCATCAACGCCGTGCCGCAGTCGCTGCGCGACGGCTCGCTCGGCCTTGGCGCGACGCCCTCCGAAACCGTGCGGCAGGTCGTGCTGCCGGCGGCGCTGCCGGGGATCGTCGGCGCGATCCTTCTGGCGGCCAGCCGTGCCATCGGCGAGACGATGATCGTGGTCATGGGGGCAGGGGCGGCGGCCAAGCTGTCGCTGAACCCGTTCGAGGCGATGACGACTGTCACGGTGAAGATCGTCAGCCAACTGACCGGCGACACGGAATTCGCCAGCCCCGAGACGCTGGTCGCCTTCGCCCTCGGCCTCACGCTCTTCGTGATGACACTCGCCCTCAACATCTTCGCGCTCTACATCGTTCGCAAGTACCGGGAGCAATACGAATGACCGACGCAACCGCTTCGATCCCGCGCGCGGGACACCACGGTGCTTCGCTCCTCACGCTTGACGGACGGGTGAAGCGCCGCAATGCCGCCGAGGCGCGGTTCCGCGCTTACGGCCTCACCGCCATCGTCATCGCGCTTCTGGCGCTGGTCTGGCTGCTCTTCTCGATCCTCTCGGCCGGGAGCCCTGCCTTCCGCCAGACCTTCATCACCGTGCCGGTGATGCTCGACCCGGCCGTGCTCGACAAGAAGGGCGCGCGGGACCCGGCCGATCTGTCCAAGGTCACGACCGTCGGCTACGCCAAGGTCCTGGCCAAGGGGCTGAGCGACGCTGTCACAGCCGAGGGCATCTCGACCGCGGAGCTCTCGGACAAGGACATCGCGGGGCTTCTCTCCGAGGAATCCGCGGCGACGCTGCGCAACATGGTTCTCGCCGATCCCGCGCTGATCGGCCAGACGATCGAGTTCACGGCGCTCGCCAACGGCCGGATCGACGGCTACTACAAGGGCCGCGTCACGATGGCGAGCGCGCAGCTCGACTCTAACGTCAAACCCGCGCAGCTTGTCCTGGCCGATGCACTGAAGGACAAGGGGCTTCTTGGGCGCTCGTTCAATACCGGCTTCCTCACCATGCCCGACGCCTCGGACAAGCGGCCCGAGGCGGCGGGCCTCGGCGTCGCGATCGTCGGCTCGTTCTACATGATGATCGTGGTGCTGGTGCTTTCGCTGCCGATCGGCGTCGCCGCCTCGATCTATCTTGAGGAATTCGCGCCGAAGAACCGGATCACCGACGTCATCGAGGTGAATATCGCGAACCTCGCGGCGGTGCCCTCGATCGTCTACGGCATCCTCGGCCTTGCCGCCTTCATCAACTTCGCCGGCTTGCCGCAGTCCGCGCCCATCGTTGGCGGGCTTGTCCTGACGCTGATGACGCTGCCGCGCATCATCATTCCGACGCGCGCGGCGCTGAAGGCGGTGCCGCCCTCGATCCGTGATGCCGCGCTCGGCGTCGGCGCCTCGAAGCTGCAATCGGTCTTTCATCACGTGCTGCCGCTTGCGATGCCGGGCATCCTGACGGGCATGATCATCGGCCTCGCGCAAGCACTTGGCGAGACTGCGCCGCTTCTGCTGATCGGCATGGTCGCCTTCGTGCGCGACTTCCCCGCCGCGCCGCCCGAAGGCTTCTTCGATCCGGCCGCGGCATTGCCGGTGCAGGTGTACAACTGGACCCAGCGGGCCGACCCTGCCTTCGTCGAACGGGCCTCGGGCGCGATCATCGTGCTCCTGGTCTTCCTGCTCGCGATGAACGCGCTCGCCATCTATCTGCGCCGCCGCTTCGAGCGCCGCTGGTAAGCACAAGGAAAACGACCCATGTATGATAGCGAAAAGGCCGAAAGGGACGTGCGGATGGCGAATACCAAGATCGCGGCCAAGGACGTTCAGGTCTATTACGGCGACACCCACGCCATCAAGGACGTGAACGTCAACATCGAGGACAAGACCGTCACCGCCTTCATCGGTCCCTCGGGCTGCGGCAAGTCCACCTTCCTGCGCTGCCTCAACCGGATGAACGACACCATCTCGATCTGCCGCGTGACGGGGCGCATCGCGCTTGACGGCCAGGACGTCTACGATCCCGCGATCGACGTCGTCGAGCTTCGCGCCCGCGTCGGCATGGTGTTCC
>JAGRDU010000094.1:0-4242 GCA_020446905.1 Paracoccaceae bacterium
ACGCCCTTGGGGTCCATCCCGCAGGCCAGCATGTGGCCGTGGTCGCGATAGGACGTGATCCGCTTGTCGCCTTCCTCCGTCGCGGCCTCCAGACCGACGACCACGGCCTCCTGGCCAATGTAGAGGTGACAGAACCCGCCGATCAGGCCCATTCCGTAAAGCTGGCCCGCTTTCTCCTCGAATCGCCGGATGAGCAGCATGTCGCGGTAATAGGTCAGAAGATCGTCTTTGGAAGTGTTTGATTTCGCAGTCGTCTTGCGCGCTGCCATTCCTGCGCCCTCCCGATGGCAAGAGATAGTTCAACGTTAAACTATTTATAGCGCAATTGCGCCATTGTGGCGAGCGTTATTTCGCGCACCCTCGTTGCAGCCATCATCAGCGCAAAAGACGCCGCCGTCACCTTCTTTCTGTCCCGAAATACTCCCGGCGGAGCCGCCCGAGGAGCGGGCCGGAAGGCCCGCGACGAGACGTCTCTTGCGCCGCAAGGCGCTCGCTTGAACGAAAGGCTCAGTGAATGACGATCTCGTCCGCGCGGACAAGGCCCAGCACGTCACGCGCCCGCTCGTCCAGCAAGTCGAGGTCAAGGTAGCTGTCCGACAGACGGTGCGTCAGGTTTTCCATCCGCGCGACCTCGATCTTCAGGGCATCGCGCTGGGCGATCAGCGCGTCCTTCTCGGCGCTGGCCTGCACCCGGCGGAATACGCCGAACTCGCCCTGCACCGCCGCAAAGGTGAAGTAAAAGCCGAGGCCGACCGCCAGCAGCGTCAGCAGCGCTGCGCCGAGCGCGGGTCGTCTTCCGGATCTGCCCATCTACTGCCTCATCGCGCCGCCTCTTCGGGCGGTCCCGGCGACCATGCCACAGCTGATTCGCGAAGGGAATCCCCCTCGCGACTCATTTTGCGGGGCGGTGTCAGCCCGCGACCGACGCGTCGTAGATCGACTGGATCGTCGCGTCGATCGTCTTGTTGAACTCCGCGTCTGACTGCTGCGCCGAGAGGCCCTCGGTCAGCGCGCGGCTGAAGCTGGCGATGACCCCGGTATTCCGCGCGAGGACCTTGTTCGCCTCGTCGCGCGTATAGCCGCCCGAGAGGGCCACGACCCGCATCACCTTCGGATGATCGACGAGCGGCTTGTAAAGATTGGCCTTGGTCGGCAGCGTCAGCTTCAGCATCACCTCGGTGCCTGCCGGCAGCTTGTCCAGCTCCGCCAGGATCGCCGCCAGCAGAAGGTCCTCCGCCTCGGCCTTGTCGGCAATCGAAATCGTCACTTCCGGCTCGATGATCGGCATCATCCCGTGCGCCAGAACCTGCCGCGCGACGTCGAACTGCTGCGCCACCACGGCCTTGATCCCGGCGGCATTCGCCGCGTCGATCACCGACCGCTCCTTGGTGCCGAACACACCGAGCTTGGACGCCCGGTCCAAAAGCGCGCCGAGCCCCGGCATCGGCTTCATCAGCTTCACGCCGTCCTTGACCTCTTCCAGACCCTTGTCGATCTTCAGGAACGGCACCACGCCGCGCTCTTCCCAAAGGTAGGCGGCGGCGGGCTTGCCTGCGATCTCGCTGTCCATCGTCTTCTCGAAAAGGATCGCGCCGATCACCCGGTCCCCGGTGAACCCCGGCGCCGTGGCGATGCGCGAGCGCATCTGGTGGATCAGCCCGTACATTTCCTCGTCATTCGACCAGGCGCCCTCGGCGATACCGTAGAGCTTCAGCGCCTTCGGGGTCGATCCGCCGCTCTGGTCCAGCGCCGCGATGAATCCCTTGCCGGACCGCATCCGATCCGCCTTCGTCTGACCTGCCATGGCCACCTCCGCTGAAATCCCTGACGATGGGGCCGCTCCCGGGCCCGTCGCCCCGCTTCTAGGCGAGCGGCCCCCGGGTTGCAAATGTGGTGGCGCTAACGCGCGGGGCTTGCACGCGGATCGCGAAACAATCCGCCATGGCGCCGCGCCCCCTGTGCTTCATTTCAGGAAGATCGCCGCGATCCGCGGCACGAGCGCGCGCGGCGCGAAGCGCGGGCCGACCGAGAAGAGCCAGTTGAGCGGCCCGGTCACCTTCACGCGCTTGCCCGCCTTCATTGCCCGCCATCCCGCCGCCGCGACCGCGCGGGCCGAGGCGGGCGGCAGCGCACGGAAGAGCGTTATGCCCTCCATCCCCGCATCCTTCGCGAAATTCGTCGCCGTCGCGCCGGGGCAGAGCGTTGTCACCGTCACGGATGTGCCGCGCAACTCTTCCGCGACCGCCTCGCCCAAGGACAGCACATAGGCCTTGGTGGCGTGATAGACCGCCATGTTCGGCCCCGGCATGAACCCCGCCGTCGAGCCGACGTTCAGGATGCGCCCGCCGCCCTGCTGGAGCATATGGGCGACGGCGCGCTTGGTCAGGAGCGTCAGCGCCGCGACATTGACCATGACCGAGGCCATCTCGCGCTCCGGCCCGCCCTCCGCGAAGGGGCCGCTATAGCCAAGCCCGGCATTGTTCACGAGGATCTCGACATGCCGCCGCGCCGCGATCTGGCGCCACAGTGCCTCGACCGCCCCGGGGTCCGACAGGTCGGTCGGCCGGACCTCGACGGCGATCCCGTGGCGGGCACGCAGGTCCTCGGCCAGCGCCTCCATCTTCGCTTCCTGCCGCGCCACGAGGATCAGGTCGCGGCCCTCGGCGGCGGCAAGCCGCGCGAATTCCACGCCGAGCCCTTCCGATGCCCCGGTGATCACTGTCCATTTCGCCGCCATGGCGCGTGCTCCCTGCTGCCCCGGCGCCTATCTAGGCATCCCGGGGCCGCCCGGAAAGGCCCGCGGCAGCCCGGCGGCGGGTTGACGTCGCGCCTCAGGCCTCCAGCGCGGCGACCCCTGGCAGGACCTTGCCCTCCATCCATTCGAGGAACGCGCCCCCCGCCGTCGAGATGAAGGTGAAATCGCCCGCGACGCCTGCCTTGTTCAGCGCCGCCACCGTGTCGCCGCCGCCCGCGACGGACACCAGCCGGCCGCCCCGCGTCAGTTCCGCAGCCTTGCGCGCCGCCGCATTGGTCGCCCGGTCGAAGGGCTCGATCTCGAAGGCGCCAAGCGGGCCGTTCCAGATCAGCGTGCGGCACCGCGTGAAGACTTCGGAGATCAGGTCCACCGTCTCCGGCCCGGCATCGAGGACCATCGCGTCGGCGGGGCAGGCGGTCGCCGCCAGCGTCTCGTTCGCGGCGCCCGCCTTGAACTCGCGCGCGACGACGACATCGACCGGAAGCTCGATCGAACAGCCGGTGGTCTTCGCCTTGGCGAGGATCGCCTTCGCGGTCTCGGCCATGTCCCGTTCGGCCAGCGAGGCGCCGACCTCGATCCCCTGCGCGACGAGGAAGGTGTTGGCCATGCCTCCGCCGATCACAAGGTGATCCACCTTCTCGATGAGGTTGCCCAGGAGGTCGAGCTTGGTCGACACCTTCGCGCCGCCCACCACCGCGACGACCGGCCGCTCGGGATTGCCAAGCGCCGCGTTCAGCGCCTTCAGCTCGGCTTCCATCAGCCTCCCCGCGCAGGCCGGGATCAGATGCGCGATCCCCTCGGTCGACGCATGGGCCCGGTGCGCCGCCGAAAAGGCGTCGTTCACATAGACCTGCCCGAGCGCGGCCATCCCGGCCGCGACGGCGGGATCGTTCTTTTCCTCGCCGGCATGGAACCGGGTGTTCTCAAGCAGAAGGACATCGCCGGGCCCCATCGCCGCCACGGCCTTCTTCGCCGGCCCGCCGATGCAGTCCTCGGCAAAGGCGACCTTTTGCCCCAGCGCGGCCTCCAGAGCCGGCAGCGTCACCTTCAGGCTCATCTCTGGGACGACCTGACCCTTGGGCCGGCCGAAATGCGCCAGCAGGACGGGCTTGCCGCCCTTCTTCTGGATGTCCTTGATCGTCGGCACGATCTTTTCGATCCGCGTCGCGTCGGTCACGCGCCCCGCCTCGACCGGCACGTTGATATCGACGCGGACAAGCACCGTCTTGTCCTTCATGTCGATGTCGTCGATCGTCTTCCAACCCATCACGCGATTCCTCTCAAGTACCGGCGGTTTTCCGCAAAATAGCCTTATGCGCGCCGCAAGCCTAGGCGATGATCGCGCTTTGCGTCGCTTTGCCCTTTTCTCGCGGGGGCGGGATGACTAGGTTGCCGCGCGAAACGAAGAGGAGGCCGGCATGGCAGAGATCAAGGATCCCGAGAACACCATCATCATGACGCTGAAGGACGGCGAGGTGGTGATCGCG
>JAGRDU010000094.1:4325-11981 GCA_020446905.1 Paracoccaceae bacterium
TCATGGCCCAGACCGGCGATGTCGAACATGCAAACATGGAAAGCGGCTGGAACGCGCGGCGCGCCGGCACCGGCGGCTCAGACCTGCCGGACCTTCCGGCGGAATTCTCCAAGCTCCCGCATGACCGCGGCACGCTCGGCGCCGCCCGCTCGCAGAACCCGAACTCGGCCAACAGCCAGTTCTTCATCAACTTCAAGGACAACCACTTCCTGAACGGCCAGTACACCGTCTACGGCCGCGTCATCTCGGGCATGGAACATGTCGACAAGATCCAGCGCGGTGAGCCGCCGATGAACCCCGACCGGATGATCTCGGTCAAGGTCGCCGCCGATGTCTGACACGCGCATCTTCGTCGGCTCGATGGTCGCGGGCCTTGCCGTGCTTGGTGTGGCCGCCTTCATGTACACGTCGAGCAACCAGGCCCTGGCCAGCACCGAGGACGGCCCCGGCCCGAACCTCGTGATCCAGGTCGAGGGCGCAGCGACCTCGGGCACAGTCGTGATCGACCTTCTGCCGGACACCGCGCCGAAGCATGTCGCCCAGATCACCGAGCTTGCGCGCATGGGCGCCTATGACAACGTCGTCTTCCACCGGGTGATCGACGGCTTCATGGCGCAGACCGGCGACGTCAAGAACGGCAAGTGGGGCCATGACATCTCGATGGCCGGCACCGGCGGCTCGGACCTTCCCGACATTCCGGCCGAGTTCACGGACGAGCCCTTCATGCGCGGCACCGTCGGCATGGCCCGCTCGCGCCAGCCGGACAGCGCCAACTCGCAGTTCTTCATCATGTTCGCACCGGCCGACCATCTGAACGGCCAGTACACGATCGTCGGGCATGTGATTTCGGGGATGGAGGTCATCGACGCCCTGAAGAAGGGCTCTCCCGATCTTAACGGCGCGGTCGACGACCCGGATCGCATGGTGCGCGTGACGGTCGATCAGTAACGTCACCGGCCGCAGCAAGGCAAGAAGGGCGGGCCTCAGGCCCGCCCTTCGCATTTCCATCTCAGCCCAGGACCACCAGTGCGTGACGCTTCTTGCCGGCGGTCAGCTTGACGGGCTCGGCGAGGTCGCCCGCGCCGAACATCCGGCCTGCGTCGGTGGCAGGCTCGTCGTTCACCCGCGCGCCGCCCTCGGCGATCAGGCGCTTCGCGTCCTTCCCAGATTTCGCCAGACCCGACCGCACCAGAAGCTGCGCAAGGCTGACCCCCTCGGCCGCCTCCGAGGCGCTCAGCGCCAACGTCGGCAGATCGTCCCCGACGCCGCCCCGCTCGAAGACCTCGCGCGCCGTCGCCTCGGCGGCAAGCGAGGCATCCGGCCCGTGCGCCAGCTTCGTGACCTCGTTCGCCAGCACGATCTTCGCCTCGTTGATCTCGGACCCGGCAAGTGCACCGAGCCGGTCACACTCCTCGACCGGCAACTCGGTATAAAGCTTCAGGAACCGTCCCACGTCCGCATCCGTGGTGTTGCGCCAGAACTGCCAGAACTCGTAGGGCGACAGCATGTCCGGGTTCAGCCAGACCGCGCCCGACTGGCTTTTCCCCATCTTCTTGCCGTCCGAGGTGGTCAGCAGGGGCGATGTCAGCCCGTAAATCTCGTGGTCCAGTACCCGCCGCGTCAGGTCGATGCCGTTGACGATATTGCCCCACTGGTCCGACCCGCCCATCTGCAGAAGGCAGCCATAGCGCCGGTTCAGTTCCAGAAAGTCATAGGCCTGCAGGATCATGTAGTTGAATTCGAGGAACGACAGGCTCTGCTCGCGGTCGATGCGCGATTTCACGCTCTCGAACGCCAGCATCCGGTTGACCGAGAAATGCCGTCCGATATCGCGCAGGAAATCGAGATAGTTGAGGCCATCCAGCCACTCGGCGTTGTTCAGCATCAAGGCGCCCGTGGGCGTCTCGTCATAGCGGATATAGGCCGCGAAGACCCGTTTGATCCCGGCGATGTTGTCGTCGATCTGCGCCGGCGTCAGCAGCGGCCGTTCGTCGGCCCGGAACGACGGATCGCCCACCTTGGTCGTGCCGCCGCCCATCAGGGTGATCGGCTTGTGGCCGGTCCTCTGCAGCCAGCGCAACATCATGATCTGGATCAGCGATCCGACATGCAGCGATTTCGCCGTAGCATCAAAGCCGATATAGGCCGGCACCACGTCCTTCGCCAAAGCCTCGTCCAGCCCCTGATAGTCGGTGCAGTCGGCCAGAAAGCCGCGCTCGATCATCACGCGCAGGAAGTCGGATTTCGGGTGGTAGGTCATCGCGGGATCGTCCATTCTGGGGCCGTGGCCCCCTATATCGGCGCCACGCTTCCAGGGGAAGGGCATGTTGAAGGCCGAACCGGTCTGGGCGCTGGGCACGATGTCGGGGACCTCGCTCGACGGCGTCGATGTCGCACTCCTGCGCACCGACGGCGAGCGCATTCATGAGGTCGGCGACGTGTCATACCGGCCCTACCGGACGGCCGAGCGCGCCGTGATCCGCGCCGCCCTTGGGCGCTGGCCGGGTGAGGCGGGCGTCGCAGAGGTGGCCGAGGTTGTCGAGACCGCCCATGCCGCGGCGATGGCCCGCCTCGCGCCGCTGGCCGATATCGCGGGCTTTCACGGCCAGACGCTTGCGCATGACCCCGCGGGGCGCGGCACACATCAGGCCGGAGACGGCGCGATCCTGGCCGAGGTGCTGGGCCTTCCCGTCGTCTGGGACTTCCGCAGCATGGACGTGCGGATGGGCGGGCAGGGGGCGCCGCTTGCCCCGTTCTTTCACTTCGCCTGCGCGAAATTCATCGGCGCCGAGGCGCCGCTCGCCTTTCTCAACCTTGGCGGCGTCGGCAACCTCACCTGGGTCGATCCGCGCCAGCCCGCGCCCGAGGTGCCCGGCGCGCTTCTCGCGTTCGACACCGGCCCCGCCAACGCCCCGGTGAACGACCTCATGCAGGCGCGTCTCGGCCTTGACCGCGACGACCACGGGGCGCTGGCCGCAAAGGGCGAGGCTGACGAAGGCGTCGTCGCCCGCTTCCTCCGTCATCCCTATTTCTTCAAGGTGCCGCCGAAGTCTCTGGACCGGAACGATTTCGCCGGCCTTCTCGACGCGGTCGCAGCCCTCTCCGACGCCGATGCCGCCGCAACCCTCACCACGGCCGCCGCGGCCGCCGTCGCGCGGGGGGCGGAGCATTTCCCCGCGCCCGTTGCCCGCATCCTCGTCGCCGGCGGGGGTCGGCATAACGAGGCGATGATGCAGATGCTCGCCGGCCTTCTCGACGTATCCGTCGCCCCGGTCGAGGCGGTGGGCCTCAACGGTGACATGCTCGAGGCGCAGGCCTTCGCCCATCTCGCGGTGCGCGTCGCGCGCGGCCTGCCGACCTCGTGCCCCGGCACCACCGGCGTCGCGGCCGCCGTCGGCGGCGGCAAGATCAGCCGCCCGCTGCAAGAGACCGTCGGGACAGGAGCCTAGCATGACCCGACATGTCGTGATCGTCGGCGCGGGTATCATCGGCGCCGCCATCGCCTTCCGCCTTTCGCAGGGCGGCGCGCGGGTGACGGTGGTCGAGGGCGCATTGCCGGCCTCGGGTGCTTCGGGCCGCTCTTTCGGGTGGATCAACGCGAGCTTTTCGCTGAACGAGGATCACTTCCTCCTGCGCGTGGCCGCCCTAACTGCCCATCACGCGCTCGCCGCCGATCTCGGGCCGCTTCCGACCTCATGGCCCGGCGCGCTGAGTTGGGAGGAGGAGGGCGCGGCGCAGGACGCGACGTTCACGCGGCTGACCGAAGCAGGCTACCCGGTGCGCCGGCTGACCCGGACCGAGATCGCCGCCCTCGAACCCGGGCTGCCCGCGCCGCCGCCCACCGCGCTCCACTTCCCGACCGAAGGCGTCACCGACCTCGCCGCGCTGACCCGCCACCTGCTGCAAGCGGCGGCCGGTCAGGGCGCGCGGCTGATCCTCGGGGTGCCGGTGACTGGCATCCTCACGCGGAACGGAGCAGCCTCGGGCGTCCGGACAGCCGAGGGCGCCATCGCGGCCGACTGCGTGGTGATCGCCGCCGGCACCGGCGCGCCCGCGCTTCTCGGCCCCCTCGGCATGACGCTGCCGATGCTCCACCGCCCGGCGCTGATCCTCCGGACGAACCCGCTGCCGCCGCGCCTCAGCCACATCCTCGTGACGCCGGCGCTGGAACTGAGACAGGAGGCGGACGGCCGCATCCTCGCCCCGACCTCCGCCGGCCATCAGGGCGACAGCTCGGATCGTCTTTCAGATACGCCAGAAGCGCTTGCCGCGGACGCGCTCGCCCGGCTCAGGTCGATCCTCCCGGGGATCGAGCTTGACTGGCAGGAAACCCTGCGCGCCGAACGCCCGATGCCCGGCGACGGCCTTCCGGTCGTTGGTTCTACATCCCTGCCGGGTCTCTATCTTTCGGTGATGCATTCCGGCGCGACGCTTGGCCCGCTCATCGGCAGCCTTGTCTCGCGGGAACTTCTCCTGGGCCGCGCCGAGCCGATGCTGGCGCCCTACCGGCCGGATCGCTTTGCGCGGGACAGCATCGACCAGCTGTAGATCACCAGTGCCGCCCAGATCAGCGGAAAGGCCAGGGCCCGCGCGCGGCCAAAGGGTTCGCCGAAGACGAAGACGGCGGTCAGGAAGATCATCGTCGGAGCGATGTACTGCATGATCGCGATGGTCGAGAGGCGCAGCCCCTTGGCGCCGTTGGCATATAGGATCAGCGGCACGGCCGTGACGATGCCGCAACCGAGGAGCAGCTGGGTGTCACCCGGCACGCCTTGCCAGAAGTGACTCTGCCCCGCGCGGGCCAGCCAGAACATGTACCCCAGAGCGAAGGGCGTCAGCAGCAGCACCTCCAGCATGAAGCCCTGGTTTGGCCCGATCGGCAGGCTCTTCTTGAAATAGGCGTAGAACCCCCAGGTCAGCGTCAGCGAAAGCGCGACAAGCGGCAGTCTTCCCGCGTCCCAGGTCAGGATCGCGACCGCCACGGCGGCCAGCGCGATCGCCACCCACTGCAACCCCGCAAGCCGCTCGCGCAGCAGCACCGAGCCGAGGAGGATCGAGAAGAGCGGGTTGATGTAATAGCCCAAGGCCGCGTCCAGCGCATGGCCCGAGCCGATCGCCCAGACATAGATCCCCCAGTTGACCGAGATCAGCGCTGCGGTGACCGCCGCCATCCCCAGCATCCGGGGCGTTCGCAGCGCGCGAACAAGGTCCGCCGTCCGCCGCGTCGCGATCAGGATCACGCCCGCGACCGGCACCGACCAGAGCACCCGGTGCGCGATCACCTCGGTCGGCGGCACATGCGCCAGCGCCTTCATGTAGAGCGGCAGGAAACCCCAGAGGAAATAGGCGCCAAGCGCGAAGAGAAATCCCTTCAGCGTGTCGCCATCCTCCTGTGCCGCCATCGCGCTGTCGGTCATGCTGTCCTCCCGCGTTCCGGGTTACAGGATCGCGCGGGCAGGGGCCACGGGCGGAATTGTAACGGGTACACCGGCGGCTCAGCGCGGGATGTCGAACCCCGGCGGGGCAAGCTCGAACCCCTCGAAGCGGAACCCGGGCGAGACGGTGCAGCCGGCGAGCGTCCAGTCGCCCGTGGTCCGTGCCGCCTGCCAGTGATGGGCCGGAACCAGCGCCTGCGGCCTCTGTCCGGCAGCGAGGTCCGGGCCGAGCAGCACCTCGCCCACCGGCCCCGCCGCGTCTTCCGCGATGTGAAGGACCAGCGGCGCCCCGCCGTAGTGGTGCCAGATCTCTGCGGCATCGACCCGGTGCCAGTGGCTGCGCTCCCCTGCCTTCAGAAGGAAGTAGATGCAGGTGCCAGCGGGCCGTCCGGGGCCGTCGGCGACCCAGGTCTGACGGTACCAGCCGCCTTCCGGATGCGGCTGAAGCGCAAGCATGTCGATGATTTCTTCGGCAGTCACGACGCCTCGCGGGTGCGGATCGCATCAGGGAAACACCCTTCTTGCGATGGATCAAGGCGGGACCGCACTTCGGGGAGAAGCTCGGACCCGTTCATCCATCATGGAGGGTCAGATGTCTGTCACTGCTGCCGAAGCGGAAATGCTGCGCACAAGTTTCCACGAGCTGCGCAAGAACATGGCCCCGGCCTCGGTCGCCTTCTACGAGGCGCTCTTTGCCAGGGCGCCGGGCCTGCGCAAGATGTTCCGCGATGACATTGCCGGGCAGGGCATGCGCTTCATGACGACGCTCGGCGCGATCCTGACCGGGATCGAACATTCAGGGCCGGAAGAGGCGCGCATCGCGACCCTCGCCGAGGGGCACCGCCTGATGGGCGTGAAGCCAGAGCATTTCGCCCCGATGGGCGAGGCGCTGATCGCGACCCTGCAGGACGGACTCGGCGATGCCTTCACGCCCGAACTGAAGGCCGCTTGGGAAAAGGCCTATGCCGAGATCTCTGCCGGCATCATCGCCGCGGGCAGGATCGCCTGAAAGGTGGCCCGCCGGAAGATGGCGCTCCGGCGGGCCCGGCCTTCTCAGGCCGATTTCGCCATGCCGCCGGCGATCTTCTGAGAGACCAGCCCGAAGATGTTGCCGATGACAAGCGAGATGAGAACGATGCCGGCCGCCTTGACCAGCGCGCCGAGATCGCCAAGGGCGACCCCGGTGAGCAGCACGAACGCCGCCGTCGAGGCATAGCCGTAGACGGCCGCCGGGATCGTCGCCAGCGCCGGCAGATGCGCGCCGAGCACCAGCACCACGACCGAGACGCCGACGATGATCGAGGTCACGAGGACCGATCCGCCCACCGTGCCGACGATGAAGAGCGTGATCGCCGCGACGACGACGCCCCAGACATGGTTGATCGCGGACTTGGTCAGGCCCGCGGTCTCGCCGCCCGTGTGATAGAAGCTGCCCCAGCCGATGAAGAGCGCCCAGACCTGAAGGCCGAACGAGGTGCCGAGGCAAAGATAGGTGGCCACCGCGGCAAGAGCGCCGATGGAAATGGCCAACGCGTTGATGAGATTCATGTGTCCCTCCCTGAACGCCGCCCCGATGTGTCCTGTGACACGGGGCGGCGGGCAGGAGGGTAGGGCGCGGGGCGGCGCGTCCAAATTCGACTTAGGTCTTTTCGACCAAGGTCTCTACGACGCGACCCGACTTGACGGGGGTCAGGCCTTCAGAATCGAGCGGCCCGCGAACTCGGCCGTCTCGCCCAGCATCTCCTCGATGCGGATCAGCTGGTTGTATTTCGCCAGCCGGTCAGACCGTGCGAGCGAACCGGTCTTGATCTGCCCGCAGTTCGTCGCGACGGCGAGATCGGCGATGGTTGCGTCCTCGGTCTCGCCCGAACGGTGCGACATGACATTGGTGTAGCGCGCCCGGTGGGCCATATCGACCGCCTGCAACGTTTCGGTGAGCGAACCGATCTGGTTGACCTTCACCAGCATGGAGTTGGCGACACCCGCCTTGATCCCCTCGGCCAGACGCTTGGGGTTGGTGACGAAGAGATCGTCGCCGACCAGCTGGACCTTGCCGCCGAGCTTGTCGGTCAGGATCTTCCAGCCCGCCCAGTCGTCCTCGCTCATCCCGTCCTCGATCGAGATGATCGGATAGTCCGCGCAAAGCCCGGCAAGGTAGTCGGCATTCTCTTCCGAGGTCAGCGACTTGCCTTCGCCCTTCATCTCGTACTTGCCGCCCTTG
>JAGRDU010000095.1:0-12253 GCA_020446905.1 Paracoccaceae bacterium
GGGGTATAGGCGGTGTACCAGGCGGGGTTTTCCAGGATGTTGCGCTGGATCGCGGGCGGAGTGACGGTGCCATAGAAGCCCTGCCCGATCATGGTGGTGAAGACCTTGTTCTTCTTGGCCACCTGCCGCATGAACCACAGAAGTTCACGTTCGGACTTCGGCTTGCCGAAATCGAGCGGCTTGTCCTGCCGCAGGCTTTTCGGCACGGTCTGGTCGATCAGCTCGTCAAGGTCCTTCACCCCGAGCACCTTGAACATCTCTTCCATCTCGGACGGCGAGGGCCCGATGTGGCGGCGGTTTGCGAAGTCGTAGGGGCGGTAGTCGGTGGGGGTGAAGGGCATGGCGTGCGTCCTTATCCGATCAGGGCCTTGTAGCCGGCCTCGTCCATGAGGCCGTCGAGCTTCGAGGGATCGGAAAGCTTCATCTTGAAGAACCAGGCCTTGCCGGTCGGATCCTCGTTCACAAGGCTCGGGTTGTCGGCGATCTCCTGGTTGACCTCGACGATCTCGCCATCGAGCGGCGCGCGGATGTCGGACGCCGCCTTGACGCTTTCGATGACGCAGATCTCGTCGCCGGTGGAGACCGCCTTGCCAGCCTCGGGCAGGTCGACAAAGACGACGTCGCCCAGTTGTTCCGAGGCGTGTTCGGTGATGCCGACGACAACAAGGTCGCCCTCGGCGCGCAGCCATTCGTGATCTTCGGTGTATTTCATGGATCTCGTCCTGTTGCTTAGCGTTTGTAGTTGTTCGGCTGGAACGGCATCGGCGCGATCACCGCAGGCAGGCGCTTGCCGCGCACGTCGCCGTAGACGATCGCCCCTTCTGAAAGTCCGGCGGGCAGGTAGGCCATCGCCATCGGCGCCTCGATCGAGGGTCCGTAACCGCCCGAGGTGACGGTGCCGATCGGATCGCCTCCCTCGGGGCCTGCAAAGATCACCGTCCCCTCGCGCATCGGCGCGCGGCCCTCGGGGCGCAAGCCGACACGGCGGCGCGCGGGGCCCGTCGCCAGTTCGGTCAGGATGCGGGAAGCGCCCGGGAAACCGCCCTCTCGTGCCCCATCGGAGCGGCGTGCCTTCTGGATCGCCCAGGTCAGGTTCGCCTCCACCGGGGTCGTGCCCTCGTCGATGTCATGACCGTAAAGGCACATGCCCGCCTCAAGGCGGAGGCTGTCGCGGGCGCCGAGGCCGATGGGGGCGACCTCCTCCATCGCCAGAAGCCGCCGCGCGAAAGCCTCGGCAAAGCGGTTCGGGACCGAGATCTCGAACCCGTCCTCGCCGGTGTAGCCCGAGCGGGAAATCCAGAGCTCGGCCGTGTCCCACTGGCGGATCGCGACGTCCATGAAGCGCATCTCCGCGACGTCCGGTACCAGCCGCGCCAGCGCCGCCTCGGCCGCCGGCCCCTGCAGCGCCAGCAAAGCGCGGTCGTCGATCATGCCCACGTCGCAGTCCGTCAGGCCGGCCTTCAGATGCGCGAAATCCGCGCCCTTGCAGGCGGCGTTGACGACAAGAAAGAGGTGATCGCCCCGGTTCGCCACCATGAGGTCGTCGAGGATGCCGCCTGCGTCATTGGTGAACATGGCATAGCGCTGCCGGCCCTCGGGCAGCCCGGCGATATCCACCGGCACCAGCCGTTCCAGCGCCAGCGCGGCCTTCTCCACGGTCTCCGCCGTCAGAAGAATCTGGCCCATGTGGCTGACATCGAAAAGCCCCGCGGCGCTGCGGGTGTGAAGATGCTCCTTCAGCACCCCCATCGGGTATTGCACCGGCATCTCGTAGCCCGCGAAGGGCACCATCTTGGCCCCAAGCTCAAGATGCAGATCGTAAAGCACCGTCCGTTCCAGACCGGCCATCGCCGTCTCCCGTTTCAGGCCGGTGTGAATCCCGGCATCGCACAGGGCCGGCCCCAGGCCGACCGCTTCGATGCCCCCTCTGTCCCTTCGCCTGAGATCGTTATCCCTTCGGCGCCCCGGTCCTGCCCGGGGTCTCTCCAGAGTTCCTTTGCCAGGACGGTCCTTGCGCCTGAGAGTTTACCGGGGCGGTTGCTCCTTCGGCACCGATGCGAGCATGCGCCCCACCGGATTCTCCCGATCCTGACCTCTCTTGGTTAGCCCGCCGAAAAGGTCCCGGCAAGGGGCAATGGCGCGATGCGACGCATCTGCATGCATTCGCGACGCCGCTTGCACCGCGCCTCGCGCGTTGCTCATATCGCCGCATGTCAGACCGGCATCCCGCCTTCTTCGGCTATGGCTCGCTCGTCAACCGGGCGACGCATGACAATGCGCCCGCCACGCCGGCCCGGCTGTCCGGCTGGCGCCGCATCTGGCGGCACACGTATCTGCGCGACTGGCCGTATCTGTCGGCCGAACCCGCCGACGCCGCCATCGACGGGCTGATCGCGGCGGTGCCGGGCGATGACTGGGCGGTTCTCGACCGGCGCGAGGCCGCCTATCGCCGCCATCCGCTGGCGCATGACCGCCTTTCGCCCGCGCCGGACTGGGCGCACCGGATCGAGGTCTATGCGGTGGACGAGGCGCATGCCCTGCCGCCGAACGGGCACCCGATCCTGCTCAGCTATCTCGACACGGTCGTGCAGGGCTTCCTGCGCGAGTTCGGGGAGAGAGGGGTCGCGGACTTCTTCGCGACCACCGCCGGCTGGACCGCGATCCTCGACGACCGCACGGCGCCGCATTACCCGCGCCACCAGCCCACGACAAAGGCCGAACGAGCCCTGACGGACGGCCATGCGGATGCGCTCGACCTCATGCGCCGCCGCGCCTGAAAGCCCTCAGCCCCGCGCCCGGACCTTCTGCAGAAGCGGCATCAGGTCGCCCATGTCCGGCCCCGAGGCCTCGCCGGTGACGGCAAGACGGAGCGGCATGAAGAGGCCCTTGCCCTTGCGGCCCGTCGCGTCCTTCACGGCGGTCGTCCAGTCGGCCCAGGTCGTCTCGCTGTAAGGCGGCGGAGGCAGGAGAGCCATCGCCTCCTTGACGAAGTCGGCATCCTCGGGGGCGATGACCGGGTCGGCCCCGTCGCGGGCAAGCGTCCACCAGTGGTCGAGATCGGCGAGCGTGGTGATGTTCGCCGAGGCGACGCGCCAGAAGCGTTCGGCCATCTCGGGCGGAACGCCGAAGGCGAGGATGCGCTCGCGCACGACCGGGAAGGGCAGCGCCTGGTTGCGGGCGCGTGTCAGGGGCCAGAGGTCCTCGGCATCGAATTTCGTGGGCGCCGCGCCGAACTGCGACAGGTCGAACCCGTCCGCAATCTCGTCGAGCGACATTCTCAGTTCGACCGGCTGGCTCGACCCGAGGCGCGCCATGAGGCTGAGCAGCGCCTCTTTCGCCACGCCCTGCGCCCTGAGGTCGCGGATCGAGAGCGTGCCGAGGCGCTTCGACAGCCCCTCGCCCTGCGGACCGGTCAGAAGTGAATGATGCGCGAAGGCCGGCGGCGTGCCGCCCATCGCCTGCATGATCTGCACCTGGGTCGCGGTGTTCGTGACGTGATCGGCGCCGCGCACGATATGGGTGATGCCCATGTCCACGTCGTCCACAGAGGACGCGAAGGTATAAAGCACCTGCCCATCGGCACGGATCAGCACCGGATCGGAGACCGAGGCGGTGTCGATGGACACATCGCCCAGGATGCCGTCCGTCCATTCGGTGCGCTTCTGGTCAAGCTTGAAGCGCCAGTAACCCTCGCGCTCGGCGCGCAACTTGTCCTTTTCAGCCGGCGACAGACCAAGGCCGGCGCGGTCATAGACCGGGGGCTTCCCCATGTTCAGCAGCTTCTTGCGCTTGAGGTCCAGTTCGGTCGGCGTCTCGAACACCTCGTAAAGGTCGCCCGACTGGCGCAACTCTTCTGCCACCTCGGCATAGCGATCCAGCCGCAGCGACTGCTGCTCGATCCGGTCCCAGGTCAGGCCCAGCCATTCGAGGTCCGCCTTCAGCCCGTCGATATATTCCTGCTTAGACCGTTCCTGGTCGGTATCGTCGAGGCGCAGGATGAACGTGCCGCCCGATTTGCGGGCAATGAGGTAGTTCATCAGCGCGGTGCGCAGGTTGCCCACGTGGATGTAGCCGGTCGGCGACGGGGCGAAACGGGTGACGGTCATCTTTCAACTCCTCGGGCGCTCTCCTCTTTCACAGGACGCCGGTTTTGTCCATATGAGGGGCGGACAGGGAGACCTTGATGAATGACTGGCTGGGGCGCACCGCGCCGGAACTGGAGACGATCGAGCAGATGGCGTTGGCGACCGTCGCTGAGCTGCCCGAGCAGTTCGCGGCCGCCGCGCGCGGGGTGGTGATCCGGGTCGAGGATTTCGCACCCGAAGAGATTCTCGACGACATGAATGTCGACGACCCGTTCGAGCTGACCGGGCTTTACGACGGGATTCCGCTGATCGAGAAGTCGGTGATGGATGTCGTCGACCGGCCCGACACGATCTGGCTGTTCCGCCGCCCGATCCTCGACGAATGGGCCGAACGCGGCGACGTGACGCTCGGCCAGCTTGTGGCCCATGTGACGGTGCACGAGCTTGCCCATCATTTCGGCTGGTCCGACGCCGAGATCGCCGAAATCGACAGGTGGTGGGAGTAAGGCGGGATCAGAAATCGTCCGGCGGACGATTTCCCCGTCGAACGCCCGGAGCGTAAGCGCAGGGCCAACGCCAGGACGATCTTCCGGTGGAAGATCGTCAACGCCGGACGCCCGGGGCGCAAGCCGAAGACTCGCGTGAGGGCTTGAGCGGCGGCGCGCTTCGCGTCAGGCTGGCGGCATGGTGCAGACCCCGATCCTGACCGTCACCCTGAACCCGGCGCTGGATCTCGCGACCTCGGCCGACGAGGTGCGGGCCGGGCCGAAGCTCAGGTGCGAGGCGCCACGCGCGGATGCTGGCGGGGGCGGCATCAATGTCAGCCGGGTGATCCACCGCCTGCGGGGCGAAAGCACCGCCTTCGTCGCCCTCGCCGGACCGACCGGCGACCGCGTCGAGGCGCTGATGCGGAAAGAGCGGCTGTCGGTCGAGCGGCATGAGGCACCGGCCGAGACGCGCCAGAGCCTTTCGGTCACCGACCGCTCGACCGGCCGCCAGTTCCGGTTCGTGATGCCGGGTCCGGCCTGGACGAAGGCCGCGGCGCGCGCGCTGGGCGATGCCATCGTGCGCGCTGCGCCTGCCGGGGGATATGTCGTCCTCTCGGGCAGCCTTCCGCCCGGGATCGCGCCGGACCTGCCCGCGCAGATGGCGCGGCGGATCGCCCCGGCGGGCGGGCGGCTGATCCTCGACACCTCCGGCGAGACGCTGAGCCGCGCGGCCGCAACCCGGCACCCGGCCCATGTCCTCAGGATGGACGAGGCCGAGGCGGAGGCGCTGGCCGGCGCGCGCCTGCCCAGCCGGCGCGACAGCGCGGACTTTGCCGAAAGTCTCGTGCGACGCGGTGCGGCCAGGGTCGTGGTGATCGCCCGCGGCGCGGAAGGCAGTGTGCTCGTGACCGCCGAGGGTCGCTGGTTCGCCGAGGCGGCCGATGTTCCCGTCGCAAGCAAGATCGGCGCCGGCGACAGTTTCCTGGCCGCCTTCACGCTGGCCCTCGCGCGCGGCCGCGCCCTGCCCCGCGCGCTGCAGGAAGGTATGGCGGCGGCCAGCGCGACGGTGATGACCGAGGCGACGGAGCTATGCCACGCCGCCGATGTCAGGCGCCTGATCGCCGCCTGCCCGGTCACCCCGATCTAGCCGCCCTTGCGGATCAGAACGACACCTCGGCCAGCGTCGCGCGGTGGTCCGAGGGCCAGGGGTCGACGGCGATGTCACTGCGCGGGCCGGTCTCGCCGACGATCCACGCATTCAGGACCCTGAGACCCGGCGCCTTCGCGAAGGCAAAGTCGATGCGGTCGTGGTGATCCTCGGGGTCCTTCTCGTCGCCCTGCGGCGTCCAGGTAAAGGCGGGCTTGGCCACCGGATCGGGCCAGGCGGCGCGGTAGGTGTCGACGAACCCGGCCTGCGACAGCTGATGCGTCGTCGGCCATTCGACTTTGACCGGCTGCTGACCGGCGGCCACCGCCGCGTCGGTCCAGTCGTATTCCGACGGTTCGTTGAAGTCGCCGAACACAAAGACCGCCGCCGCGCCTTCCGCCGCGTTCATGTCCGCGAAGAGAAGCTCCATCGCCGGACCGCGCGTCTTCGTCGCCCAGTCCTGCGCCTCGGCCTCGGTCTTGATGAAGGGCGCCGGCCCGTATTCGATGCCCAGAAGCTGGTAGGGCTGATAGGGTTCGTCGTCGTGGTGGATATTGAAGGCCCAGACCGTGGTGCCGTTCACGTCGATCGGCACGCCGAGATCATGTTCGCTCGCCGGCCCGATCGGATAGCGCGACAGGATCGCATTGGCCCAAAGCGCGACGTTCTCCTGGCTCTGGTCGTAGTAGTGATAACCGAGCGCCTCGGCGATCGCCTTGGCGACGGAATCGCCCACCGCCGCACAGCTTTCGGCGGTGCAGTCCTCGGGCTCGAGCCGGGTCTCCTGCATCCCGATGATGTCGGGATTGGCGGCCTTGAGGACGGCGACGGTTTCCTCGACGCCCTTGCCCTCGTTTCCGCCGCCGCCCCAGATGTTGTAGCTCATGATCCTGAGCGTCGTTTCGGCGGCCGCCGGCGCGGCGGTCAGAATACATGCGAGAAGTACTGGAATTGTCGGTTTCAGCATCGCCGCCCCCATCGTGACATGGCCAGCCTAGTATGGACATGAAACGCGATTGCGACATGTCGGGACGCGCCGCAAGAGAGGTCGGTTTCGGCCGCGATCAGCCCTCGTCGCGCCAGCGGTTCACGATGGGATAGCGGCGGTCGAGCCAGAAGGCCTTCTGCGTCAGACGCACGCCGGGTGCCGACTGGAAGCGCTTGTATTCGCTGATGTAGACGAGATGCTCGACCTTCTTGACGGTGGCGCGGTCAAAGCCTGCCGCGACGATCTCGGCCACCGACTGGTCGCCTTCGATCAGCCGTTCGAGGATCGCGTCCAGCACAGGGTAGGGCGGCAGGCTGTCCTCGTCCTTCTGGTTGTCGCGCAGCTCGGCCGAGGGCGCCTTTTCGATCACCCGCACCGGGATCACCTCGTGCGCGGGACCCTTCATCCAGTCCCGGTGGTTCTCGTTCCGCCAGCGGCAGGTCTGGAAGACCCGGGTCTTGTAAAGGTCCTTGAGCGGGTTGTAGCCGCCCGCCATGTCGCCATAGATCGTCGCGTAACCGACCGCGACCTCGGACTTGTTGCCGGTGGTCAGCAGCATCTCGCCATGCTTGTTCGAGATCGCCATCAGCATCAGGCCGCGCAGGCGCGACTGGATATTCTCCTCGGCGATACCGGGCTTGGTGCCCTCGAAGAGATGCGCGAGCGCGCCCTCGACGGCGTCCCGCGCGCCTTCGATCGACACGGTATCGAGCCGGCAGCCAAGCGCCTGCGCCACGGCCTTGGCGTCCTCCAGCGAATGGGCCGAGGTGTATTCCGAAGGCAGCATGACCGAACGCACGTTCTCGGGGCCGAGCGCATCGACGGCGACGGTGGCGACCAGCGCGGAATCGACCCCGCCGGACAGGCCGAGAAGGACCTTCCCGAAGCCGGTCTTGCCCATGTAGTCGCGCAGGCTTTCGACCATTGCGCGGTAATCCATCTCCCAGGCGTCCGGCAGCGGCACAAGTTCGGTCCGGGCGGCGCGCCAGCCGTGCTCGTGCCGCTCGAAATCCACATGGCGGATGCATTCGTCGAAGACCGGCATCTGCAGCGCAAGATCGGCGCCGGGGTTGAGGACGAAGGAGCCGCCGTCGAACATCTGGTCGTCCTGCCCGCCCACCATGTTGAGATAGATCAGCGGCAGCCGCGTCTCGATCACGCGGGAGACCATCAGGTTCACGCGCCGGTCGTACTTGTTGCGGTAGTAGGGCGAGCCGTTCGGGACCAGCAGGATCTCGGCCCCGGTCTCGGCCAGAGTCTCGGTCACATCGTCATACCAGGCATCCTCGCAGATCGGCGTGCCGATTCGGACGTCGCCGATCACGTAGGGGCCGCTGACCGGGGCGCTTTCGAACAGCCGCTCCTCGTCGAAGACGGTATCGTTGGGCAGATGGTGCTTGAGGACGCGGGCATGGATCTTGCCGTCCTTGAGCACGTAATAGGCGTTGAAAAGCCGCCCCTGCGGGTCGCGCCACGGCCCGCCGATCCCGAGCGCCGGACCATCGGCGCAGTCGGCCGCGAGCGTGCCGATCCAGCGCTCCGCCTCGGACGAGAAGGCGGGCTTCATGATAAGGTCCTGGGTCTGGTAACCGGTGATGAACATCTCGGTCAGCGCCACCATGTCAGCGCCCGCTGCCTTGCCCTTTTCCCATGCCGCGCGCGCCTTGGCCGCGTTCGCCGCAAGGGCGCCCACGGTCGGGTTCAGCTGCGCAAGGGTCAGACGAAAGGTTCCGGACATGGGGCCACTCATGAGGTTCGCCCCCTTCTCTTAGCAGAGATGCCCGCGAGGAAAAGCACCAGATCGTGCGGGCTTTCGCCGAGGCCGGTCGGCATCGCGCCGCCGCCCGGCGATTGCCTTGCCAGCCCCGGCGCGGGGATTTAGGGTCTTGGCGGGCTCAAGGGCCGCCCGCGCGGCACGTGTGAAAGGCGAGGACGATCCATGACGGTGTTTGGTGGGGTGCGGATCGGGGTGCTTGCGCTGGCGGCGGCGCTGACGGCGGGCGTGGCGGCCGCGCAGGACGTCATCATCAAGGAATACGACGACGGCGGCATCTACGAAGGCACGTTCAAGGACGGCAAGCAGCACGGCCAGGGCACCTATCGGCTGCCGAACGGTTACGAATATTCCGGCGACTGGGTCGAGGGCGAGATTCTCGGTCAGGGTCTCGCCCGTTATCCGAACGGGTCCTACTACAAGGGCGCCTTCGTGAACGGAAAGCCGCAGGGCAAGGGCAAGATCGAATTCGCCGACGGCGGCTCCTATGACGGCGACTGGATGAACGGCGAGATCGAGGGCCAGGGCACCGCGATCTATGCGAACGGCACGGTCTACACCGGCGGCTTCCATCAGGCGCTGCACCACGGCACGGGCAAGATGATCAGCCCCGGCGGCTATACCTATGACGGCGACTGGGTCATGGGCGTGAAGGAAGGCAAGGGCACGATCACCTATCCAGACGGCGCCACCTATGTCGGCGACATGCTGCGCGGCGAAAGGGCGGGTCAGGGCACGCTGACACTGGCGGACGGACTGACCTACGAGGGCGGCTGGGTCGATGGCGAGATGACCGGCACCGGCAAGCTGACGCAGCCGAACGGGGATGTCTATGAGGGCACTTTCGCGGGTGGCAAGCGTCAGGGCGCGGGCAAGGTCACCTATGCCAATGGCGATGTGTTCGAGGGCAGCTTTGTCGCCGACAAGCGCGAGGGGAAGGGCATCTTCCGCGGCACCGACGGATATGTCTACGAAGGCGACTGGCTCGCCGGCAAGATCGACGGGCAGGGCAAGGTCACCTATCCCGATGGCTCGGTCTACGAGGGCGCGCTGAAGGACGATCTGGCCAACGGCATTGGCAAGATCACCTATGCCGACGGCGCCACCTACGAAGGCGACTGGAAGGGCGGCGTGATCGAGGGCAAGGGCCGCGCGACCTATGCCAACGGGCTGGTCTACGAAGGCGAGTTCGCGGGGGGTAAGAACAACGGACAGGGCACCATGACCTATCCGGACGGCTACACCTATTCCGGCGCCTGGAAGGACGGCCAGCGCGAGGGTGAGGGCACCGCGAAATATGCTGACGGGACCGTCTATACCGGCGGCTTCGTCGCCGGACAGCGCGAGGGCCAGGGCGAGATCGTGATGGCCGACGGCTTCCGCTATGCGGGCGGCTGGAAGGCGGGCGAGATCGACGGCAAGGGCACCGCGACCTATCCCAACGGCGATGTCTACGAAGGCGAGTTCAAGGCGGGCAAGCGCCAGGGCCTCGGGGTGATGCGCTATGCCAGCGGGCAGACCGCCTCGGGCACCTGGACCGCCGGCGCGCTGACCGCCGAGGGGCCGGTTCCGGCCGAGGGTGCGGCGCCCGCCGATGCAGCGGCGCCCGCGGCGGCTGTCGCACCGGCCCCCGATCCCGCGGCCCCCGCGCCTGCCGCGCCGGGCAACTGAGGACGACGCGCGCGTGCCGGATCCGGCTGCCGGACAGGACCAGGCGGGAACACGATGAAGGACAAGGAGCGCGAAGCCGCAGCCTTCCGCGCCGAGACCGAGCGATCTTTCGATGCGGTCCGCGTGGCCGCGCCCGCTGCGGGGGGCTTCGCGCTCGACCTGCCCTCGCATGTCGTCGCCTATCTGCCCGCGCCTGGCCGCAAGGCACGGCGGAACCGGCGGCTTGTCGTCACCTACGACAACCTCGCCTCGATGCGGGAACGCGCGCGCCGGATGCCCTGGGGCAACGATTTTCTCGCCGCTTCGGGCTGGGACGTTCTTGGCGTCATGGTCAAGGTCAAGGACTGGTTCCGCCACCCCGCCCTCGTCGCCGCGATGGAGGGGCTCAGGGACGAGGGCTTCTTTGCCGCGTTCGGCGCGGTTTCGGCCTTCGGCGCGTCGATGGGCGGGTTCGGGGCGCTGACCTTTGCCGGGCTCTATCCCGGCGCCACGATCCTTGCCTTCGCGCCGCAAAGCACGCTCGATGCCGCACGCGCCCCGTTCGAGAGGCGCTATCGCTACGCCCAGCGGACGCAGCCCTGGGCCGGCGCCTATGCCGACGCCGCGGACGGCGCCGCCCATGCCGGGCGCATCTATCTGGCCCACGACCCCCGCCTGCCCGAGGACGCCGCCCATGCCGCGCGGCTCGCGGGCCCGAACGTGACCTCGCTCGCGATGCCGCACCTCGGCCACAAGCTGCCGCCCGCCCTGCTTCGGATGGGACAGTTGAAGCCCATGGCGCATGCCGCGCTGTCCGGAACGCTGGAGCTGCCCGCGTTCCACCAAATGATGCGCGCCCGCCTCACCTCGCCCGCCTATCTCGAGTCGCTTCTGGCCCGCGCGGCGGCGGGGGGCCATCACGCGCTGGCACTGCGCGCCGCCGACCGGCTCATGGCCGAGCGGCCGCACTGGAAGATCGGGCGCCAGCGCCGGGGCCTCAGGGCCGCGATGGAAGGGTTCGAGACCGAGGACTGACGCGATTTATCGCTTTCCTTTTCCTCCCGCCCGCCTATAGTCCCGCGCCATGACGCGAAGCCTGCATATCCTTGGCCGTTCCGGTGCCCTCGGCGCCCGGCCGCTTCGTGGCCTGCTTCTCCTTAGCCGCCTCTGAGCGTGCCTTCCGGCGCGACCGCTCAGAGGTGACACCGCGCCAGACACGCTAGGGACAACGAACAGAGATCAGGACGATGAATACGAAATCCATGAAAGACCGCGTGGTGATTTTCGACACCACGCTGCGCGACGGCGAACAGTCGCCCGGCGCGACGATGACCCATGAAGAAAAGATGGAAATCGCCGAGATGCTCGACGAGATGGGCGTCGACATCATCGAGGCGGGCTTTCCCATCGCCTCGGAGGGCGATTTCGAGGCGGTCAGCGACATCGCCCGCGCGTCCAAGAACGCCGTGATCTGCGGCCTCGCCCGCGCCCAGTTCAAGGACATCGACCGCTGCTGGGAGGCGGTCCGCCACGCCAAGCGCCCGCGCATCCACACCTTCATCGGCACCTCGCCGCTGCACCGCGCCATCCCGAACCTGACGATGGACGAGATGGCGGACCGCATCCACGAAACCGTGACCCACGCCCGCAACCTCTGCGACAACGTCCAGTGGTCGCCGATGGACGCAACGCGGACCGAGCATGATTACCTGTGCCGCGTGGTGGAAATCGCCATCAAGGCCGGCGCAACGACGATCAACATCCCCGACACCGTGGGCTACACCGCGCCGCGCGAGAGCGCCGACCTGATCCGGATGCTGCTGCAGCGGGTGCCGGGCGCGGACGAGGTGGTCTTCGCGACGCATTGCCACAACGACCTCGGCATGGCGACGGCGAACGCGCTTGCCGCCGTCGAGGCGGGCGCGCGGCAGATCGAATGCACGATCAACGGCCTTGGCGAGCGCGCCGGCAACACCGCGCTGGAAGAGGTGGTGATGGCCCTCAAGGTCCGTCACGACATCATGCCCTACACGACCGGGGTGGATACAACCAAGATCATGGGCATCTCGCGCCGCGTCGCGGCCGTCTCGGGTTTTCCGGTGCAGTTCAACAAGGCGATCG
>JAGRDU010000095.1:12328-18447 GCA_020446905.1 Paracoccaceae bacterium
TTCGAGATCATGCGCCCCGAGGATGTGGGTCTGGCCGCGACCAACCTCGTCATGGGCAAGCATTCCGGCCGCGCGGCGCTGCGCGCCAAGCTGAAGGATCTCGGCTACGATCTGGCCGACAATCAGCTGAACGACGTCTTCGTCCGGTTCAAGGCGCTCGCCGACCGCAAGAAAGAGGTCTATGACGACGACCTTGTCGCGCTGATGACCGACCAGGCCTCGGGCGAGGGCACGATGCAGGTGAAGTTCCTGCGCGTGATCTGCGGCACCGAGGCGCCGCAGTCGGCCGACCTCATCATTACGATCGACGGCGTTGACAGGCAGGTGACGGCGCAGGGCGACGGGCCGGTCGACGCCACCTTCAAGGCGGTGCGGATGCTCTTTCCGCACACCGCGCGGCTTGCCCTCTATCAGGTGCACGCGGTGACCGAGGGGACGGACGCGCAGGCCACGGTCTCGGTGCGGCTGGAAGAGGATGGTAAGATCGTCACCGGCCAGTCGTCGGATACCGACACGGTCGTCGCCAGCGCCAAGGCCTATGTCAACGCGCTGAACAACCTTGTCGTGCGACGCGCAAAGACCAAGCCGGACGAGGCCGCGCGCTCGGCCTCCTGATGATGCGGGCGGTCCGGGTCTGCCCCGGATCGCCCTCTTCGGTAGATTTCGCACCTGCGGCGGAAACCCGCAGGGCCACTGCCCGCGCCCCCTTCCGCCATGGAACCCCACCGCCTATAAGGGGCCCCGGTCTGCACTCAGCCGAGTCGCGGGCCGCTGAGGTATTGGGAACGGGAAGACATCATGGCAAGCTGGGGCGGTCTGTTTTCGTCCGATATGGCGATCGACCTCGGGACGGCGAACACGCTCGTCTATGTCCGGGGCAAGGGGATCGTGCTCAACGAGCCGTCGGTGGTCGCCTATCACGTCAAGGACGGCAAGAAGCAGGTCCTTGCGGTCGGTGAAGATGCCAAGCTGATGCTCGGCCGCACGCCGGGGTCGATCGAGGCGATCCGGCCGATGCGCGAAGGGGTCATCGCCGACTTCGACACCGCCGAGGCGATGATCAAGCACTTCATCCGCAAGGTGCACAAGCGCACGACCTTCTCGAAGCCGAAGATCATTGTCTGCGTGCCGCATGGCGCCACTCCGGTTGAAAAGCGCGCGATCCGCCAGTCGGTCCTGTCGGCAGGCGCCCGCCGTGCCGGCCTGATCGCCGAGCCCATCGCGGCGGCCATCGGCGCGGGCATGCCGATCACCGATCCGACCGGCTCAATGGTCGTCGATATCGGCGGCGGCACGACGGAGGTCGCGGTGCTGTCGCTGGGCGATATCGTCTACGCGCGGTCCGTCCGCGTCGGCGGCGACCGTATGGACGAGGCGATCGTCAGCCACCTGCGGCGCCAGCAGAACCTTCTGATCGGCGAAAGTACCGCCGAGCGGATCAAGACCTCGATCGGCACGGCGCGGATGCCGGACGACGGGCGCGGCGCCTCGATGCAGATCCGCGGCCGCGACCTTCTGAACGGCGTGCCGAAAGAGATCGAGATCAACCAGGCACAGGTCGCCGAGGCGCTGGCCGAACCCGTGCAGCAGATCTGCGAGGCGGTCATGATCGCGCTTGAGGCGACGCCACCGGACCTCGCGGCCGATATCGTCGACCGGGGCGTGATGCTGACCGGTGGCGGCGCGCTTCTGGGCGAGCTGGACCTTGCGTTGCGCGAACAGACCGGGCTTTCCATATCCATCGCCGACCAGCCCTTGAACTGCGTTGCGCTCGGCACCGGAAAGGCGCTGGAATATGAAAAGCAACTCCGTCACGTTATTGACTACGACAGCTGAGCCCTAGGCCCGGCGCCCCGAACGCGAGGTCCGCGTGGCACGAGACCAGACCGCCGATGCCGATTTCAAAGGCCCGGTGCGCCGCGTCCTGATCGCGGTGCTGCTTCTCGTGCTGACCCTGATCTTCCTGATCTGGCGCATCGACAGCCCGCGCGTGGAACGGTTCCGCGCGATGTTCATCGACGCAGTGGTGCCCAACATGGACTGGGCGATGGCGCCGGTGACCAAGCTGGTCGGCATGGTCGAGGGGTTCCAGTCGTACGCGCGGATCTACGAACAGAACCAGGAGCTGCGGCGCGAGCTGCAGCAGATGAAGTCGTGGAAGGAAGCCGCCGTTCAGCTCGAGCAGCAGAACGCCAAGCTTCTGGCGCAGAACCAGGTGCGGCTTGACCCCAAGCTGACCTCGGTCTCGGGCGTCGTGATGGCCGACAGCGGCTCGCCCTTCCGGCAGTCGGTGCTGTTGAACGTCGGCAGCCGCGACGGGATCATGGACGGCTGGGCGACGATGGACGGGCTCGGCCTTGTTGGGCGCATCTCGGGCGTCGGCCAGACGACCGCCCGGGTGATCCTTCTGACAGATGCCTCAAGCCGGATTCCGGTGACGGTGCAGCCCTCGGGCCAGCGCGCGATGCTCGTCGGCGACAACAGCCCCGCCCCGCCGGTCGAGTTCATCGAGGCGCCCGAGCAGGTGCGCCCCGGCGACCGGGTGATTTCCTCGGGCGACGGCGGCGTCTTTCCCGCGGGGCTTCTTGTCGGGCAGGTCGAGCTTGGCACCGACCGGCGCCTCCGCGTGCGACTTGCCGCCGACTATGAGCGCCTGACCTTCCTGCGGGTGCTGCGCAGTCATGCCGCCAAAGGGATCGCCGAGGCCGGCGGGCTGATCGCCCCGCCCTATTCCGAGATCGAGAAGGAAATGGCGCCCGAGCCTCCCGCCGACTTGCCCGGCACCGCGCCGGCAGCGGAGGCAACGGATGGTTGACCCGGTCACTGCCCACCGCCTTGCCTACCGCGCGCTCTTTGTTGCGCTCGCGTTCGGATCGCTCTTCCTGCGCATTCTTCCGCTCGACCTCATGCCGGTTCTTCCTCTCGATTTCATGCCGGTGCGGTTTCCCGGACCCGACCTCATGACGGCGGTGACCATCGCCTGGGTCCTGCGCAGGCCCGACTATGTGCCCGCGCTTCTCATCGCTCTTGTGTTCCTGCTCGAGGATCTCGTCCTCCTGCGCCCGCCCGGGCTCTGGACCGCGATCATCCTCCTGGGAACAGAGTTCCTGCGCTCGCGCGAGGCGACGCTGCGCGATCTGCCGATTGCCGTGGAATGGCTGGTCGCCGCGGCGCTTATCGTCGCGATGACGATGATCGACCGGCTGGTGCTCGCGCTCTTCCTCGTGCCGCAGGTTTCGCCGAGCCTGACCGCGCTGCAGGTGCTTGCCACTTTCGCGGCCTATCCGTTCGTCGTCCTCGCGACGCGGTTCCTCTTCGGGGCCGGACGATCGGCCGCCGGCGGCCTTGACGGGATCGGAGGGCGGTCATGAGGCGATCGCCGCGGGACAGCCAGGAGAGCTTTCGCAAGATCAGCCGCCGCGGGCTGCTGCTGGCCGGGCTGCAGGGCGTCTTCGCGACGACGCTTGCGTTCCGGATGCGCTATCTGCAGGTCGACCAGGCCGACGAGTTTCGGCTTCTGGCCGACGAGAACTCGATCAAGATCCGCCTCATCCCGCCCGCGCGCGGCATCATCACCGACCGCAACAACGCCGTCATCGCCGGGAACGAGCAGAATTACCGGATCACCATCACACGCGAGGATGCCGGCGACACCGACGAGGTTCTGCACCGCCTGTCGCGCCTGATGCCCCTGCCGCCCGAAGATCTGGCCAGCGTCGCGAAGGAAATCGGCCGCCGCCCGCCGACACTGCCGATCACCGTCGCAGACCGGCTCAGCTGGGAGGATTTCAGCCGCGTCGCGGTCAATGCACCTGCCCTGCCCGGCGTGACGACCGAGGTCGGCCTGTCGCGGGTCTACCCGCTTGGCCCCGACCTCGCGCATGTCCTTGGCTATGTCGGGCCGGTCAGCGATTTCGACCTCTCGAAGATGGAGGACCCCGATCCCCTTCTGCAGATCCCGCGCTTCCAGATCGGCAAGCTCGGCGTCGAGGCCAAGCTTGAGGACAGCCTGCGCGGCAAGGCCGGGACGCGGCGGATCGAGGTGAACTCCACCGGCCGCGTGATGCGCGAGATCGACCGGCGCGACGGCGATGCCGGGGCCAACGTGAAGCTGACGATCGACCACCGGCTTCAGAACTACGTGCAGGCGCGTCTGGGCGAGGACAGTGCCGCCGCCGTGGTGATCGAAGTCGAGACGGGCGATCTTCTCGCGATCAACTCGGCGCCAAGCTTCGATCCGAACCTCTTCGTGCGCGGCATCTCGGGGCCGGAATACAAGGCGCTGACCGAGAACGACCACCGCCCGCTGGCCGACAAGACCGTGCAGGGCGCCTATCCGCCCGGTTCGACCTTCAAGCTGGTCACCGCGCTCGCGGCGCTCGAGGCGGGCGTCATCTCGACCGGCGAGACGGTCTGGTGCCCCGGCTACATGGAGCTCGGCAACCGCCGCTTCCACTGCTGGAAACGCGCGGGCCATGGACATGTGGACCTGACGCACAGTCTCGAACAGTCCTGCGATGTATATTACTACGAGGTCGCCCAGCGCGTCGGGATCGAGAAGATCGCGGCGATGGCCCGCCGCCTGGGGATCGGGGTCCGCTTCGATCTGCCGATGTCGGCGATCTCGGAAGGGCTGGCGCCCGACAAGGAGTGGAAGGCGCGCAAGTACGGCACCGACTGGCTGATCGGCGACACGCTGAACTCGGGCATCGGCCAGGGCTTCGTGCTGGCCTCGCCGCTGCAGCTGGCGGTCCTGAGCGCGCGCGTCGCGACCGGCCGCGCCATCGCGCCGCGCCTTGTGCGGGCCATCGCCGGGCAGGAGATCGAGCCGCCCGAGGCCGAATCCCTTGGCATCAATCCCGCGCATCTGGCGGCCGTCCGGCAGGGCATGCACGACGTGACGAATTCCAAGCGCGGCACTGCCTACGGCTCGCGCGTCGTCGACGACACGCTGCGCCTTGCTGGCAAGACCGGCACCAGCCAGGTGCGGAACATCACGGCGGCAGAGCGGGCGCGCGGGGTCGTGTCCAACGACGATCTGCCGTGGAACCGGCGGGACCACGCGCTTTTCGTCTGTTTCGCGCCTTACGACGCGCCGAAGGTCGCGGTCTCGGTCGTGGTGGAGCATGGCGGCGGCGGTTCGGCCGTTGCGGCGCCCATCGCGCGTGACATCGCGCTGCAGGCACTGTCGGGCGGGTTCCCGCCCCTCAGCGTCTATCCCGAAAGCCAGCGGACCCGCATCCAGTCCGAGCGCGAGAAGCTTCAGGTCCTCGACCCGCTGCCGGCCGACGGGGGCAAGAGCCGCGCATGAGTTACCTTGAGTACAACGTCAAGACGGTGCCATCCGGCCTGCGCAAGGTCCTTTATGTCAACTGGGCGCTGGTCGTCCTTCTGGCGGCGGCGGCCTCGATCGGGTTCCTGATGCTCTACTCCGTCGCCGGCGGTCGGCTGGACGTCTGGGCCGAGCCGCAGATGAAGCGATTTGCCGTCGGCATGGCGGGGATGCTGATGATCGGCTTCGTGCCGATCTGGTTCTGGCGCAACGTCTCGGCGCTGGCCTATGTCGGCGCGCTGCTCCTCCTGATCGCGGTCGAGCTATTCGGCGACATCGGCAAGGGCGCCCAGCGCTGGCTCGAGCTGGGACCGCTCCGGCTGCAGCCATCCGAACTGATGAAGATCGCGCTCGTGATGTTCCTTGCCGCCTATTACGACTGGCTCGACGTCGGCAAGACCTCGCGCCCGCTCTGGGTCGCGATCCCGGTCGTCGTCATCCTTGTCCCGACCTTTCTTGTGCTGAAGCAGCCTGATCTCGGCACCGCGATCCTGCTCCTGGCGGGGGGCGGCATCGTGATGTTCCTCGCGGGCGTCAGCTTCTGGTATTTCGGAACCGTCATCGCGCTGGTGGGCGCCCTCATCTTCGCGGTCTTCGAGAGCCGGGGCACCGACTGGCAGCTGATCGAGGACTACCAGTTCAAGCGGATCGACACCTTCCTCGATCCGGGGTCCGACCCCCTTGGCGCGGGCTATAACATCACCCAGGCCCAGATCGCGCTCGGCTCGGGCGGCTGGGCCGGCAAGGGCTACATGCAGGGCACCCAGTCGCGGCTGAACTTCCTGCC
>JAGRDU010000218.1 GCA_020446905.1 Paracoccaceae bacterium
AAGCTGAGCGGCGTGGTCGGGTTGGCGACGACACGCGCGAGCCGGCCGGCGTCGAGAATGCCTTCCTCGCGGTCGAATTCCCACGACCTGTTCTGCTGCGCCTGAAGCCGGCGCTGAAGCTTGTTGGCAAGGCGGCTGACCGCGCCCTTCAGGGGTTCGAGCTGCTGGTCAAGATAGGCGCGCAGCCGTTCGAGCTCGGCCGGCTCGGCCAGCTCCTCGGCCTTGATCTCCTCGTCGAACTCGGTCGTGTAGGCGGCATAGTTCGGGTCCGCGTCGGAATGCGGCGGCGGCGGGGGCGGCTCGAGCGGCGCCTCGCCCTCGGGCATCTCCGCCTCGTCGCCGTCCTCCATGTCGGCAAGCTCGTCCATCGACACCTCGGCCTGCGAGGTATCGTCCTGCTCCTCCTGGGACTGTTCGGGAGAGGCGTCGGCCTCCTCGCTCTCGTCCTGACCCTCCTCGCTCTCGGGGCTTTCCTCTTCCTCGGTGGTAGCGTCCTCGCCCTCGGACTCGTCCTGAAGGTCCGGGTCATCGCCCAGCTGGTCGCCGTAGCCGAGGTCCTTGATGACCTGCCGCGCAAGGCGCGCAAAGGCGGCCTGGTCGGCCAGCACCTCGCCGATGTTGCCAAGCGTGCCGCCGGCCTGCGCCTCCATGAAGGGGCGCCAGAGATCCATGACGTTCTGTGCCGCGCCGGGCATCTTCCGTCCCGTCGCGAGATGGCGGACGAGGTAGCCCGCCGCCTGCGCCAGGGGGGCGTCCTGCGCCTGCCGTATCGCGCCATAGCCCCGCCGCTCGGCCTCGGCCCCGATCTTGGCGTCGATATTGCCGAGCGTGCCGGGCATATCGCGCGCGCCCACGGCCTCGCAGCGCGCCGATTCCATCGCCTCGTAAAGATCGCGCGCCATCTGGCCCTGCGGGGCGTATTTCGCCGCGACCTTCTCGTCGTGATGCCGGTGGCGCAGCGCGAAGGCGTCGGCGGTGCCGCGCGCGATCAGCACCTCCTCGCGCGTCAGCCGCCGCGAGACCTGCGGCAGGCGCATGTTGTCCCCGACCATGCCGGGCGGGTCCACCGAATAGCTGACGGTCAGCTCAGGGTCGTCGGCCATCGTCTTCGTGGCCTCGGCGAGGGCCTTCTTGAACGGATCGGCGGGGTTGTCGGAACGCTGGGTCATGAAGCGAGGTAAAGCACTGCGCGGGGCGGTCGGCAAGTCACCCGGTGCACTTGCGCACATGTCCGGCGCGACAATGGAGAATTGGATGGTGCGCGGGTGCCGCTAAGTTCCCGAGCCAGACACCCACGTTCCCAAAGGAAGACTCTCATGCCCACGAAACCGAAGATCGCGATCATCGTCTCCTCGACCCGCCCGACCCGCTTTGCCGACATTCCGACCGCCTGGATCAAGGCACAGGCCGAGGCGCGCGGCGACCTGACGGTCGAGGTGCTCGACCTGCGCGACTATCCGATGCCGTTCTTCGACGAGGTCGCCTCGAACGCCTGGGCGCCGACGCAGAACCCGGTCGCGGTGAAATGGCAGAAGAAACTGGCCGAGTTCGACGGCTACATCTTCGTCGTGGCCGAATACAACCGCTCCATCACCGGCGTCCTGAAGAACGCGCTCGACCAGGCCTATGTGGAATGGGCCAAGAAGCCCTTCGGCGCCGTGGCCTACGGGTCGATGGGCGGCACCTCGGCGCTCGCGCATCTGCGCATGATCGGGGTCGAGCTCCAGATGGTTCCCGTCCGCAACACCGTGCATATCGGCGGTTCCGACCTCTTCAAGGTCCATCCCGGCTTTGGCGGCTCGGGCAATCTCGCCGACATCGCCGGGTCGATCGAACCCTCGGCCAAGGCGCTTCTCGACGACATCGTCTGGTGGGCGAACGCGACCAAAGCCGCGCGCGCCTGACCGGACAGAAGCTTCGGGCCGGTCCAGAACGGGCCGGCCCTTGCCCTTGTCAGAGAGAGCGCGCGCCAGTCGCGAGATCGGCCAGCACGCCGACATGGACGTCGAGCGCGTCGATCACCCGGTATCCCGTGGCCTGCCCGTCGAAGGCGAGGTTGAGGTCGGTTCCCGCCAGAACGATCGCCTCGGCGCCGTGGTCGCGGACCATGCGGCGCCCGGCATCGAGGAAAAGGTCGCGCTGCGCCTTTGTGCATTGCCCGGCGACCGCCATATCCTGATAGGCCTGCCCGAGCGTGTCGATCTCACCCTCGAGCGCGACCGCTTCGGTCCGCGCGAGTTGACCGTAGAGCCTTGTGCGCATGACAACGCGGGTGCCGAGAAGGCCGACACGGCCCACGCCCTCGGCCACGAAGTAATCGTCCAGCGGCTCGACCGCCGAGACGAGGGGGAGGGAGGAGATCGCCTTCGTCTCCTCGAAGCAGAAATGTCCGCCGAGCGAGGTGATCGCGGCGCAGTCGCAGCCCGCCGCCTTCAGCCGGTCGATGAGGGGCGCGTATTCGGCGGCCTGTTCGACCCGCCGGTCCGCGAGGTTGTTGCGGATCAGGACGTTGATGTCCGGCGTGTGCGCAATGGTCAGTTCGACCGTCCCCCCACGCCGCGCGATCTCCGCCGTCAGTCGCTGGTAATAGACGACAGTCGCCGCGACACCGATGCCGCCGATCAGGCCGATGTGCATCGTCACGCTCCCATGCCCGACGCGCCGGGCTCATGACCGGGCTGCGCCCACGTCCGGCGCGCCGCCCAAAAGTCTTTCAAAGACTTTTGGCAAATTCCCTTTACGGGAATTTGCCCCCGCCTCACCGGATGCTCTGGCTCGCCGCGCTTTCGGGCAGTTCCTCG
>JAGRDU010000011.1:0-6395 GCA_020446905.1 Paracoccaceae bacterium
AAGATGTCCTTCGCGGGCCTGAAGAAGACCGAGGATGTCGACGCGGTCATCGCCTACCTCGCCACCTTCGGAGGATAAGACCGACGGGTCCGGCGCGGGGCGCGCCGGACGGTCAACACAACGCCGGGAGATGCTGCATGCTGACGCGCCGCTCGTTCCTTGCCGCCACCGCCGCCGGTCTTGCCGCGCCGCGCCGTGTCTGGTCGGCGACGACGCTGACTGTCGGAGATGTTCGGATCGACACACTGTCGGACGGCAATCTGATGCTGCCCGGCAGCTTCATCTTCGGCGACATTCCAAAAGCGGACCTCGCCCCCATCATCGCGAAATACGGGCTGTCGCCGGATCAGCTGACGCCGCCCTGCAATGTGACCCTCCTTCGCGACGGCACCAACACCGTGCTCTTCGACGTTGGCGCCGGCCCCGATTTCCAGTCCTCCGCCGGCAAGCTCGCCGAGGCGATGGAGGCGATCGGTCTCACCCCGGACGAGGTGACGCATGTCCTTTTCACCCATGCCCACCCCGATCACCTCTGGGGCCTTCTCGACGAGTTCGACGAGCCGGTCTTCGCAAATGCTGACTACATGATCGGGCAGGCCGAATTCGACTACTGGACCGATCCCGAGACCGTGACGACGATCGGCGAGGCGCGGACGACCTTTGCGGTCGGCGCCGCGCGGCGGCTCGAGGCGATCGCGGACCGCTTCCGCTTTCTCGCCGATGGCGATGAACCGCTGACGGGCGTTGCGGCGCGGCTGACGCCCGGCCACACGCCGGGGCATCTGTCGTTCGAGATCGCCGGTGCATCACCGGTCATGGTCCTCGGCGACTGCATCTCGAACCACCATATCGCCTTCGAGCGACCCGACTGGCCCTCGGGCTCCGACCAGGACCGCGAGACCGCCGCCGCGACGCGTGTCGCGCTTCTCGACCGCCTCGTGGCGGACCGGGTGATCCTGTCGGGCTTCCACCTGCCCGGCGGCGGCATCGGCCGGGCCGAGCGTAACGAGAGCGGATATCGTTTCATCGAGGAGGTCTGACGCACGGCGGAGCGGGACGCCCCGCCACACGGGACCGCAACAAGGGAGGATACGCAGATGTTCAGATGCGCGCTTTCGGCGGCCCTCGCCGCCGTCGTCACTGCAGGTGCCGCAACAGCCCAGCAGGCGACCACCTATCCCTTCGACGGCAGCTTCGACGACGCGACCTTCGCGGTCGAAAGTGCCATCGTCGGGCATGGCCTTGTCATCGATTACCGCAGCCATATCGGCGAGATGTTGAACCGTACCGGCGCCGATGTCGGCAGCGACGTGAAAATCTTCGACGCGGCGGATGCCTTTCTCTTCTGCTCGGCGGTGCTGTCGCGCAAGATGATGGAGGCCGACGCGTTGAACATCGCGCACTGCCCCTACAGCGTCTTCGTCATCGACCGCGAGGGCAAGGTCGAGATCGGCTATCGCATGATGCCCGAAGGTCCGATGCAGGAGGTGCAGGCCCTTCTCGACGAGATTGCGCGCGAGGCGGCCGGCCAGTAGCGGGGCATGGACAGGACCCGGGCGCGGACCTATAGGCGGCCCATGACCTGGGACGAGGAAATCGACGCGCGCGGACTTCTCTGCCCGCTGCCGGTGCTGAAGGCGCGCAAGCGGCTTCTGGCGATGGAGACGGGGCGCGTGCTGCGGCTTCTCGCGACCGATCCTGCGGCGGTGGTGGACGTGCCGCATTTCTGCGCCGAGGCGGGGCACCGGTTTCTCGGCGAGGAGGACCTTGGCGAGGGACGCGCTTACCTCATCCGCTGCGGAGCAGGCGCGAGCGCCTAGAGCAGGGTTGCAATCCGCTCGGCTTCGGCCAGATCGTCTGGCGTGTTGATGTTGAAGAACGGATCGTGCGGCGCAATCGGGAAAGTCGCCCGCCCCGCGCCGATGGCATCCGCCCAACGCCCGATCCTGTGCTCGCCCGCCGCCAGCGCATCGGCGAGGTCCTTGCGCAGCGCGACAGGCCAAAGCCCGACGGTCGGATGGGCCCGCGCGAGACCCCCCTCATCGGGACTTTCGGCTATCGCGGCACCGCCCGCGGCAGCCGCACGAAGCCGGTCGATCAGGTCGTTAGGAAGGAAGGGCGTGTCCGCAGCGGCGGTGACGACGGCGCTCGCGCCAAGGCTCTCGGCCCAGCCCATCGCGGCCAGCACCCCGGCGAGAGGCCCCGGGAAGTCCGGGACCCCGTCCGGCAGCACCGGCAGGCCAAACCCGCCGAACCGCGCCGGATCGCCGTTCGCGTTCAGCGCGAGGCGCCCGCACTGGGGCCACAGCCGTGCGATCACATGCGCCAGGACCGGCCGCCCCGCGAGCGGCATCAGGCACTTGTCGCCCCCGCCCATGCGGCGCGAGAGGCCGCCGGCAAGGATGACGCAGGGCAGGCTGTCCTCCTGTTTCGCACACACGCCGGCCTCAGCCATATTTGGTTCCTCGACCTCGGGTAAGGCAGGACCTTTCGCCTGCTTTCCGTCCTGCGCCGCATCCTGTATGCCGACCCCGCGGCCTGCAAGCGGCCGACGCAGGGGATACCGAATGCTGGGCTATTTCGTTGCCAAGGAACGTGGGCAGGCCGACGTCACGCTGGCGGCGCTCGCGATGCGGCTCGGTTCGGTGGGCATCCCGGTCGCGGGCGCAGTGCAGGTCAACAGCGGCAGCTGCGAGGGGCGCGACTGTGACATGGATCTTCTCATTCTCGGCACGGGCCGGCGCATCCGCATCAGCCAGAACCTCGGCGCCCATTCCGACGGCTGCCGGCTCGATCCGGGCGGGCTCGAGACGGCCGTGGGGCTGGTCGGCGCCGCCCTGAACGCGAGCCCCGCGCCGCGCCTTCTCATTGTCAACAAGTTCGGCCGGCAGGAGGCCGAGGGGCGCGGTTTCCGCCCCCTCATCGGCGAGGCGCTGGCGCGCGGCACTGCGGTCGTTACGGCTGTCGGCGCCGACTACCTGCCGGCCTTCGCCGAGTTCGCCGGAGGGATGGAGGAACGGCTGGCGCCCGACGAGGGTGCGCTTTTCGATTGGTGCGCCGGAGTGGCCGCCTGAACCCTATCCGGGGATGATCTCGAACTTCAGTACGTCCACCATACCCCGGTCGGTGATCTTCAGCGCCGGGATGACGGGCAGGGCAAGGAAGGCGAGTTGCAGGAACGGCTCTTCCAGCGTCACGCCAAGGCTTTTCGCCGCCGCGCGAAGCGCCACCAGCCGGTCCTTCACCGCCTCGAAGGGCTCAAGGCTCATCAGTCCCGCGACGGGCAGGGCCAGCTCGGCCAGCACCTTGCCGCCCTGCGCCACGACGAAACCGCCCTCGATCTCGGTCAGGCGGTTCGCGGCCAGCGCCATGTCGGCATAGTCCACGCCGACGCAGGCGATGTTGTGATGGTCGTGGCAGACGGTCGAGGCGATGGCCCCGGTTTTCAGGCCGAAGCCCTTCACGAAGCCGGTCGCGATATTGCCGTTCTTGCCGTGGCGTTCGACCACCGCGATGCGGACAAGGTCGCGCGCCGGATCGGGCGCCTTGTCGCCGTCCACGACCGCGATCTCCTCGCGCAGGTGCGCGGTGATGATCTTGCCTTCGATGATGCCGATGACATCGGTCTCCGGCCGGTTGGCCCGGGCGCGGAAATCCTCGGGGACGACCTTCGGCGCCTTGACCGAGCCGCGTCCGACCGGCGGGATCACCTTTCGCGCCGCGAAGGCTGCTGCATCCGCCATCCTGCCGGCGCAGAGGACCAATTGCGCATGACACCCCTCAAGGCTGTCGACCGCGACGATATCCGCCCGTTTCCCCGGCGCGATCTGGCCTCGGTCCTTGAGGCCAAAGGCCTCGGCCCCCGAAAGGCTCGCCGCGCGGTAGACCGCAAGGGGCGATGAGCCCTTCGCGATCAGCGAGCGGATCATGTAGTCGAGATGCCCGTGCTCGGCGATGTCGAGGGGGTTCCGGTCGTCCGTGCAAAGGCACATGTAGGCCGAGGTGACGTCGGTCAGCACCGGCTGCAGCGCGTTCAGGTCCTTGGAGACCGACCCCTCGCGGATGAGAACGCGCATCCCCTTCCTCAGCTTCTCGCGCGCCTCTTCCGCCGTCGTCGCCTCATGCTCGGTGCGGATGCCGGCGGCGATGTAGGCGTTGAGATCGCGTCCGGAAAGCTGCGGGCTATGCCCGTCGACATGGCCGCCCGCGAAGAGCCGCAGCTTTTCCATGCAACCGGGGTCGCGGTGAATGACGCCGGGGTAGTTCATGAACTCGGCGAGCCCGATGCCCGAGGGATGCCCCATCACCTCGGCGAGGTCGGCAGCGTCCAAGGATGCCCCCGCCGTCTCCATATGCGTCGAGGGCACGCAGGACGACAGTTGCACGCGGATGTCCATCAGCGTGTGGCGGCTCACCTCCTGGAAATAACGGATGCCAGGCAGGCCGATGACGTTGGCGATCTCGTGCGGATCGCAGATCGCCGTCGTCACGCCGCGCGGCACGACGCAGCGGTCGAACTCGAAAGGTGTGACCAGCGAGCTTTCGATATGGAGATGCGTGTCGATGAAGCCGGGGACCAGCGAGAGGCCGGTCACGTCGATCACCTCCCGCCCCTCGTAACCCGCGCCGATACCGACGATCGTGTCGCCGCAGATCGCGATGTCGCCCGCGATCATGTCCCCGGTCACCACGTCGAAGACCGTTCCGCCCCGAAGGACAAGGTCCGCCGGCGTGTCCCCCCGGCCTTGAGCGATGCGCGTTTCGAGATCGGCCATGGTGCGGCTCCCTGCTGCCCTGCCCGTGACTGTTCCCCAGCCTTGGGCGAAGTGCAACAGCCCCCCTTGCGGTCGCCACCGCGCTCGGTCACGGTCGCCAAAGGGGAGGACGACGGGAAATGCGCGCAGGTCTGACGTTTCTGGTGCTGGGCTATGTGCTCAGCCAGTTCTACCGTGCCTTCCTCGCCGTGCTCGCGCCGGTGCTGAAGGCCGAGATCGGGGCGACGCCGGCCGATCTCGCGCTCTCTTCCGGCATCTGGTTCCTCGTCTTCGCGCTGATGCAGATGCCGGTGGGGGCCGCGCTCGACCGGATCGGACCGCGCCTGACGGTGTCCGTGCTCCTGGCGCTCGGCGGGGCGGGCGGGGCACTTGTCTTCGCGCTGGCCCAGGGGCCGGGCGCGCTCCACCTCGCCATGGCGCTGATCGGCGTCGGCTGCTCGCCGGTCCTCATGGCCTCCTATTACATCTTCGCGAGGGTCTATTCCCCCGCCATCTTCGGCACGCTGGCCGGCGCCATCGTCGGGGCGGGATCACTCGGCAATATCCTCGGCGCCGCGCCACTGGCCGCGCTGGTCGGGGCGGTGGGCTGGCGGCCGACGCTCCTCGGCCTTGCCGTCGTGACGCTGATCGTCGCCGCGGCGCTTTTCCTGACCGTCCGCGACCCCGAGAGGGTCGAGGTCCCCGATACCGGTCACGGCTCGGTTCTCGACCTCCTCCGCATCCCCGGGCTCTGGGCGATCCTGCCTCTCATGGCCGTCGCCTACGCCCCCGCCGCCGCGATCCGCGGACTTTGGGCCGGTCCCTATCTTTCGGACGTCTATGCCGCCGATGCCGCCGCGATCGGGCGGGCAACCCTTGTCATGGCGCTGGCCATGGTCGCCGGCAACTTCGCCTACGGGCCGCTCGACCGGCTCCTCGGCACCCGCAAGTGGGGCGTCTTCGCGGGGAACACCCTGTCCGCGCTCTGCCTGGCGGCCCTCGCGCTGGCGCCGGCTCCGGGCTTCTGGGCCTCCGCCGCGCTGCTTGCCGCGCTCGGCTTCTTCGGCGCCTCTTTCCCTGCGATCATGGCGCATGGACGGTCGTTCTTTCCGCCGCATCTCGTCGGGCGCGGGGTGACATTCCTCAACATGTTCGGGATCGGCGGTGCGGGTGTCCTTCAGTTCGCCAGCGGGCGCGTCCACAAGGCCTTTGCCGGAGTCGACACCACGACGCCCTTCGTCGCGCTTTTCATTTTCTTCCTCGTGCCGCTTCTGATCGGCCTCGCGCTCTATCTCTTCAGCCGGGACTAGAAACGCAAACGGCCGGCGCCTCCTCGCGCCGGCCGCCTCTTCCCGCCCGGGCGGGGATCAGTTCGATCCGTCCAGCAGGCGCCGCGCGATGACCTGCGCCTGGATCTCGGCCGCACCCTCGAAGATGTTGAGGATCCGGGCGTCGCAGAGGATGCGGCTGATCTGGTATTCGAGGGCAAAGCCGTTGCCGCCGTGGATCTGCAGCGCGTTGTCGGCGCAAGCCCAGGCGATGCGGGCGCCGAGGAGCTTGGCCATCCCGGCCTCAAGGTCGCAGCGCTTGTCGTGGTCCTTCTGCCAGGCAGAGTGATAGGTGAGCTGGCGCGCCACCATG
>JAGRDU010000011.1:6447-12948 GCA_020446905.1 Paracoccaceae bacterium
CGAACTGCTTGCGGTCCTCGGCATACTTCATGCCGACCTCTAGGGCGGATTGCGCCACACCGATGGCCCGGGCGGCGGTCTGGATGCGGGCGGACTCAAACGTCTGCATGAGCTGCTTGAAGCCCTGACCTTCCACGCCGCCAAGAAGGTTCTCACCCTTCACCTTGAAGCCGTCGAACCCAAGCTCGTATTCCTTCATGCCCCGGTAGCCGAGCACCTCGATCTCACCGCCAGTCATGCCTGGGGTCGGGAAGGGTTCGGCCTCGGTGCCGGGGATCTTCTCGGCGAGGAACATTGAGAGACCACGGTAATCGGTCGTCGCGGGATCGGTCCGCGCCAGAAGCGTCATCACATGGGTGCGCGCGGCATGGGTGATCCAGGTCTTGTTGCCGGTCACTTCCCAGTCGTCCCCGACCTTCACCGCGCGGGTGCGGAGCGAGCCGAGGTCGGAGCCGGTATTCGGCTCGGTAAAGACGGCGGTCGGCAGGATCTCCCCGGAGGCCAGTTTCGGCAGCCACTCTGCCTTCTGTTCGGGCGTGCCGCCGCAGAGGATCAGCTCGGCCGCAATCTCGCTGCGCGTGCCGAGGCTGCCGACGCCGATATACCCGCGCGACAGCTCTTCGGACACCACGACCATCGACGCCTTGGATAGACCGAGGCCACCGAATTCCTCCGGAATCGTCAGGCCGAAGACGCCAAGCTCCGCCAGTTCCTCGATGATCGCCATCGGGATCAGCTCGTCCTTCAGGTGCCACTCATGCGCGTTCGGCACGACGCGGTCCTCGGCATAACGGCGGAACTGGTCGCGGATCATCTCGAGGTCTTCGTCGAGGCCGGTCGCCCCGAAGGTCGCGCGACCGTGGTTCTCGCGCATGAGCGCGACAAGGCGGCCACGCGCGGCGGGGGTGTTGCCGTTCGCGATGAGCGTCGAGGCGGCACCTTCCGGCGTCCAGGCAAGGCCGAGATCGGCAAGGCGCGCCATCTCGCCCTGGCTCATCGGGATGCCGCCGGCGACCTGAGCGAGGTATTCGCCGAAAGCTATCTGAAGGATCAGGCTTTCCATCTCGCCAAGGCTGCCGGTGCCGGCGATCCGGCCGGCCCAGGCATCCATCTGGGTCAGCGCCTCGGAATAGGTCGTCAGCCACGAGAGGGCATGGGCGGCGTGCTGGTGCTGCTCGACAAGGCCCGCCGAGACACGGCCATCCTTGGACACCAGGGCGCGCAGCGCCTCGCGCGCTTCAGCGGCCAGATGAGCCACCGCACCCGCCGCTTCGGCGGTCAGCGAAGTCAGATCGGAGAGAAGCGGGGAAGTGGTCATGTCAGCTCCGTCATGCGCCATGAATCGGTCCTTTCTGCAGCCGCATCGTCATAGGCGTTTTGCAAGTGCAGCGCAATATTCATTCGTTTCGGCGCGAGGCACGGACTGAAAATGTCGCGGGGAAATTGCCTCTGCCCTTTCCCATGCCACCTCTGTAAGTCGTGCTGAGGAGGAAGGGAATGTTCGGTCTCGAAATCTGGCAACTGGTCCTCGCAGCCGCGATCACGCTTTTCGCGGGTTTCGTGAAGGGCGCGGTCGGCTTTGCCATGCCGATGATCATGATGTCTGCCTTCGGGTCGTTCCTGCACTCCGAAGTGGCGCTCGCACTGTTGATCCTTCCGACGCTCGTGACCAACATCGCGCAGGCGTTCCGGCAGGGATGGCGGGCGGCCTGGGACAGCACGAAGCGCTACCGGCTTCACATCTCGATGGTCGTGATCTTCCTCGTCCTCTCGGCGCAGTTCGTGACGGCGATCCCGCAGGCGGTCATGTATTTTCTCCTCGGCGCCCCTATCGTCGCCTTCGCGCTCTGGCAGCTTGCCGGGCGCGACATGGCGATCCGGATCGAGCATCGCGCCCGTGTCGAGGCGACCCTCGGCATCATCGGCGGGCTCTATGGCGGCATCTCAGGCATCTGGGGGCCGCCGCTTATCGTCTATCTGCTGTCGATCAGGGCGGACAAGCGCGAGACCGTGCGCGTTCAGGGGGTGGTCTTCTTGATCGGCGCCGTTGTGCTGACTGCGGCGCATCTGCATTCCGGCATCCTGAACAGCCGGACACTGCCCGCCTCGGCGCTGATGGTCGTGCCGGCGAGCCTTGGCCTCTGGGCGGGATTCCGGATGCAGGACCGGCTCGACCCCGCGCGGTTCCGGCAGTGGACGCTGATCCTCCTTGTCCTGACGGGTCTTAACCTCGTCAGGCGGGCACTGACCCTCTGAAACGAAAGGGCCGCCCGAAGGCGGCCCGACCGCTGTCTGTTCCGACGGTCAGCCGATCGCGGCAGCGCGCACGTCGTCGTCGATATAGGGAACATACTGCGCGAAATTGTCCGCGAACATGTTCACCAGTTTCTGCGCCTGCGCGTCATACGCGGCCTTGTCGGCCCAAGTCTGGCGCGGATCGAGCAGCTGCGTGTCGACGCCCGGCACCGCCACCGGAACCTCGAAGCCGAAGTTCGGGTCCTTGCGGAACTGAACCGCATTCAGCGAGCCGTCGAGCGCGGCTGTCAGCAGGGCGCGCGTCGCCTTGATCGGCATGCGCTTTCCGGTGCCGAACGCGCCGCCGGTCCAGCCGGTGTTGACCAGCCAGCAGGTCGCGCCCGTGGCGTTGATCTTTTCCTGCAGGAGCTTGCCGTAGACCTCCGGTCGGCGCGGCATGAAGGGCGCGCCGAAGCAGGTCGAGAAGGTCGGGGTCGGTTCGACGACGCCGACCTCGGTCCCTGGCGTCTTCGAGGTGAAGCCTGACAGGAAGTGATACATCGCCTGCGCCGGGGTCAGCCGCGCGATCGGCGGCAGGACACCGTAGGCGTCGCAGGTCAGCATGATGACGTTCTTAGGCTGACCGCCGAGCGAGGTCTCGGACGCGTTCGAGATCGCGTCGAGCGGGTAGGCGCAGCGCATGTTGTCAGTGATCGAGTTGTCCGCGAAGTCGAGCTCCAGCGTCTCGGGATCGAAGACCATGTTCTCGACGACAGTGCCGAACTTGAAGCAGGTTGCGTAGATCTCGGGCTCCGCCTCGGCCGAAAGGTTGATCGTCTTGGCGTAGCAGCCGCCCTCGAAGTTGAAGGTGCCCTTGTCCGACCAGCCGTGTTCGTCGTCGCCGATGAGAATGCGCGAGGGATCGGCCGAGAGCGTCGTCTTGCCGGTGCCGGAGAGGCCGAAGAAGACGGCGGTATCGGCCGGGTTGCCGATCGCGTGGTTGGCCGAGCAGTGCATCGCCATGACGCCTTTGCCGGGCAGGATGTAGTTGAGAAGCGTGAAGACCGATTTCTTGTTCTCGCCCGCATAGGCGGTGTTGCCGATCAGGATCAGTTTCTTGTCGAGGTTGATCGCGATCACGGTTTCGGACCGGCAACCGTGCCGCTCGGGGTCCGCCTTGAACGACGGGCAGTTGATGATCGTGAATTCGGGCACGAAGGTGTCGAGATCCTCGCGCGAGGGGCGGCGCAGCAGGTGCCGGATGAAGAGGCCATGCCAGGCCAGCTCGGTCACCACGCGCACGTCGAGGCGATGCTCGGCGTCGGCGCCGCCATAAAGATCCTGGACGAAGTAGTCACGGCCCTTCATGTGGGCCAGCATGTCGGCGTGCAGCACGTCGAACTTGGCCGGGTCCATCGGCTTGTTGTTGTCCCACCAGATCGTGTCCTCGACCGAGGGGGTGCGAACGACGAACTTGTCCTTGGGCGAGCGGCCGGTGTGCTTGCCGGTCGAGACGAGGAAAGTGCCACCGAGGCCGAGCGTGCCTTCGTCCCGTTTGAGCGCCGCTTCGATCAGCGCCGGCTCAAGCAGGTTGTAATAGACGCTGCCCAACCCCGCGATGCCCTGATCTTCCAAGCGGTGCGAGGGGTTAACCCGTCCATTTGTCATCTGCATGTTCTCCCGATGCCGCGCTGTTCACGGCGTCACTTGGGTTTGACAATCACGTCCCGCAAAGCTGAACGGGACGCCGGCCGCCCCTGAAGCGGGGTCGGCCCGGCCCCTATATCATGACGCCGGAGTCTTGGAAGAGAAGCGAATGTCACGGTTAGCGCCACCATCCCCGGTTTAGCGCAATCACGCCCGAAATCGCGACCGGCAAACGGCAACGATCCGCCCGGGTGAGGCATATTGGCCAGCCTCGCCGATTTTTCTCGCCTTCTGATTCGGCGCGGACGCTCGATTCGCACATATCGGTTGCTTCGGCCGGTGCAAAAGAAGAGAATGCCCGAAAAACAAGGGCAAACAGAGCAGAACGAGGAACCAAAGACATGTCGAAGATCGCGCTTGTCGATGACGACAGGAACATCCTGACCTCCGTTTCCATGACGCTTGAGGCGGAAGGCTACGAGGTCGAGACCTACAACGACGGCCAGGCCGCGCTCGACGCGTTCAACAAGAAGCTGCCGGACATGGCGGTTCTGGACATCAAGATGCCGCGTATGGACGGGATGGAGCTTCTCCAGCGCCTGCGCCAGAAGACGGCGATGCCGGTGATCTTCCTGACCTCGAAAGACGACGAGATCGACGAGGTTCTGGGTCTGCGCATGGGCGCCGACGACTACGTCAAGAAGCCGTTCTCGCAGCGCCTTCTGGTCGAGCGGATCCGCGCCCTCCTGCGCCGCCAGGAGGCGATCGCGACGGGCGAGGTCGCGACGACCGAAGAGACCAAGATCATGACGCGCGGCTCGCTCACCATGGACCCGCTGCGCCATTCGGTCCTGTGGAAGGGCAAGGACGTCGCGCTGACCGTGACCGAATTCCTGCTGCTTCAGGCCCTTGCGCAGCGCCCCGGTTTCGTGAAAAGCCGCGACCAGCTGATGGATGTGGCCTATGACGATCAGGTTTATGTGGATGACCGCACGATCGACAGCCACATCAAGCGGCTGCGGAAAAAGATGCGGACGGTCGATGACGATTTCTCGGCGATCGAAACACTCTATGGTATCGGGTATCGTTACAACGAAGAATGACGCTGGCGTCGAGGATCGGCTTGGGCGAGAAGGTTGAATCCCGCCGCGCGGACGTTGTCCTCGGGGAGGACTGGACCGCGCCAGAAGGGTTCGTGGAGTCCGAGCTTAAGGCGGGCCGCGAGCGTCGTGGCTTCATTTCCCTGAACCGCTCGCCTCTGGCGCGAAAGATCATCACCTTCAATCTGCTTGCGATGCTCGTCCTCGTGGCGGGCGTCCTCTATCTCAACCCGTTCCGCGACAGCCTCGTGAAGCAGCGGCAGAACGGTCTTGTGGCCGAGGCCCAACTGGTCGCGGACCTCTTCGAGGCGCAGCTCCCGGGCGGAGCGCCGGTGAACCTCGGGACGGGCGACGGGATCGACATTCCGGCACTGATGCGCGGGATCGAGCTGCCGGAGGGCGCCGACCTCTTCGTCTTCGATCCGCAGGAAAACCTAGTCTCGACCTCGGTCGGGGTGGAACGCCCGGCGCCCGAGCCCGTCATCGGGCTTGAGCCCGACACCCGCTCGACCCTCATCACCGACATGCTGAACGCGATCTGGGACGGCATCTCGGGGGTGCTCGCGCCGCCGCCGGTCGCCGACCCGGCCGTGGGCGCAGAGCAACTCGCCCGCGACCTGGTGCCCGCAGCGCTGGGCGGCGAGACGCGGATCAGCACCGGACGCGACACCTCGGGCCAGGCGCTCTTTTCGGTCGCGACGCCGATCCGGCAGAACGGCAAGGTCGTCGGCGTTGCCGCGATCACCTCGATGGGCGGCGAGATCGACCAGCTTGTGCGTGTCGAGCGCGAGCAGGTGCTGCAGATGTTTGTCATCGCGATCGTCGTCTCGGTCGGCCTCAGCCTTGTCCTTGCCTCGACCATCGCCAACCCGCTGTCGGATCTTGCTGCGGCGGCCGAGCTTGGCCGAGACAAGAACGCCCGCAAGATGTCGCCGAACCGCGTCCGCATCCCCGACCTGACTGCCCGCCCCGACGAGATCGGGCGGCTTTCGGGCGCGATGCGCGGCATGGTGGCGGCGCTCTACGACCGCATCGAGTCGAACGAACAGTTTGCCGCCGACGTCGCGCACGAGATCAAGAACCCGCTCGCCTCGCTCCGCTCGGCCGTCGGTTCGCTGCGGGTGGTGAAGAAGGAAGAACACCGCGACAAGCTCCTGGATGTCATCGATCACGATGTGCGCCGGCTCGACCGTCTGGTCAGCGATATCTCGAACGCCTCGCGTCTCGACAGCGAGCTGGTGAAGGAGGAGGAGGAGGCCTTCGATCTTCTGAAGATGCTGACGAACCTCACCTCCTACCTCAGCCAGGAGGCGGGCGAGAAGGGCGTCGATTTCATCACCGACCTGCCGCCCGATCCGATCGTCATCACCGGCCTCGAGGGACGCCTCGCACAGGTCTTCGTGAACCTCATCACCAACGCCGTGTCGTTCTGCGGCGACGGCGATGCGGTTCGCGTCTGGGCCCGCAAGCGCGAAAACCGCGTGCTGGTGGTCGTCGAGGATACCGGCCCCGGCATCCC
>JAGRDU010000096.1:0-2437 GCA_020446905.1 Paracoccaceae bacterium
CGATGACCAAGGACGTGCGCGACGCGGCGATCATGCTGTCGGCCATGTGTGGTCATGACCCGAAGGATTCGACGAGCGCCGACCTGCCGGTGCCGGATTTCGAGGCGGCGCTGACCGGCGACATCCGCGGCAAGAAGATCGGCATTCCCCGCGAATACCGCATGGACGGCATGCCGGACGAGATCGAGAAGCTCTGGGCCGATGGCACCGCGATGCTGAAGGATGCGGGCGCCGAGATCGTCGATATCTCGCTGCCGCACACGAAATACGCGCTGCCTGCCTATTACGTCGTGGCGCCGGCCGAGGCGTCCAGTAACCTCGCGCGCTATGATGGCGTGCGCTATGGCCACCGCGCCAAGCTCGCGCAGGGCGACGGCATCACCGAAATGTACGAGAAGACCCGCGCCGAGGGCTTTGGCCACGAGGTCCAGCGCCGGGTGATGATCGGCACCTATGTCCTGTCCGCCGGCTTCTACGACGCCTATTACAACCGCGCCCGCAAGGTTCGCGCCCTTATCAAGCGCGACTTCGAGACGGTTTTCGCGGACGGTATCGACGCGATCCTGACGCCTGCGACGCCCTCGGCCGCCTTTGGCCTCGGCGAGATGGCGGATGCCGATCCGGTCGCGATGTATCTCAACGACGTCTTCACCGTCACGGTGAACCTTGCCGGCCTGCCGGGCGTCGCGGTTCCGGCAGGTCTTGACCGGCAGGGCCTGCCGCTGGGCCTGCAGCTGATCGGCCGCCCGTGGGAGGAAGGGGCGTTGCTGAATCACGCCTATGTGCTGGAGCGCGCGGCAGGCTTTGTTTCCAAACCGGCAAAATGGTGGTAAGCCCCGCCGTCAAATCGGAATGATGGGTTCTGTGATGCGACGTCTCCTCTCTGCCTCTGCGGTTCTTGCGCTTGCGGCCTGTCAACCGCCGATCCCGGACAGCCGTCCGGGCGGAGTGGGGTTCGACAATTACGGCGACTACCAGCAGCGCCAGATCGCCGCGCAGCAGGCCGCGCGTGCACCCGCTTATGCAGCGCCGGGAACTGCCGTCGTGCCGCCCGCGAACTACACGAGCCCGGTCGTGACAGGCCAGTCCGCCGTCGCGCCCGGCGCGCCTACCGCCGCCGACCTCGCGCAAGCGGGGATCGGGGCGGGATCGACCACGACCGCCTCCTCGATCGGGGCGCCCGCGACGGCCGCGCCGCTGCCGTCCTATGTGCCGCCCGCGAACCCGCAGGTGGCCGAGGCGACCTCATATCCCGCCGGAACCGCCGCACCGGCGCCCGAGATCAATAACGGAGGCATCTCGGACGAACAGGATTTCAGCGCCGTTTCCTCGCGCGAGACCATCGCCTCGGACAAGCAGCGGATCGAACAGAACCGCGCTGCCTACCAGCAGGTACAGCCGACCGAGAACCCCGAGCGCACCGGCGCCTCGGAGGCGGCGGTCGACCTTGTGCAATATGCGCTGAAGGCGCCGAACAAGCTGGGCGAGACGATCTATCCGCGCTCGAAGATCGCGCTTACGAATTCCGAGAAGTCCTGCGGCCGTTTCGGCACGCCCGAGGCCGCCCAGCAAGCATTCCTCAAGTCGGGCGGCCCGCGCCGCGATCCGAAGAACCTCGACCCGGACGGCGACGGTTTTGCCTGCTACTGGGACCCGACGCCCTTCCAGCAGGCCAAGAACTGAGGTGCCCGCCTCGCCGAATTTCGGCGAGCGGCGGGGGTGCGCGCGGCCCGATCTGATCGTGATCCACTACACTGCAATGGCCAGTTGCGCCGAGGCGCGTGACCGGCTCTGCGATCCCGCCGCCGAGGTCTCGGCGCATTACCTGATCTCCGAGACCGGCGAGATCGAGGCGCTGGTGCCGGAGGAGGCGCGGGCGTGGCACGCCGGGGCAGGGACCTGGGGCGGGGTCACGGACGTGAATTCCCGCTCGATCGGGATCGAGCTTGCCAATACCGGCGACGCGCCCTTTCCCGAGCCGCAGATGGCGGCTCTGGAGCGCCTGATCGCGGACATCATGGCGCGCTGGCAAATCCCGCCCGAGCGCGTGATCGGCCATTCGGATATGGCGCCGGGCCGCAAGCAGGATCCCGGCCCGCGCTTCGACTGGCGCCGGCTGGCGCTCTCCGGCTTGTCGGTCTGGCCGGAATCTGGGGCAGGGGAGGCGCCGCTGGCCGCCTCTCTCACCCGGATCGGATACCCGGATTCCGCCCCTGACACGCGACTTGCCGCATTCCGTTTGCGCTTTCGGCCCCATGCCACGGGGCCCGAGGACGCCGTCGACCGCGCCCTTGCCGCAGGCCTCGCCTTCCGCTTCCCCGTTGACGGCGGCGCGCTGGACGCCTAACTCAGCCTTCGCGCGGAGGGCTGGATGACCGCGAGGGGTAACCTTCGAGGAAAGTCCGGACTCCCTGAAGCAACGGTGCCGGGTAACGCC
>JAGRDU010000096.1:2451-3760 GCA_020446905.1 Paracoccaceae bacterium
AAGCGCCACAGAAATCAGACTACCCGCCCCCGGGCGGGAAAAGGTGAAAAGGTGGGGTAAGAGCCCACCGCGGACCGGGCAACCGGGACGGCATGGCAAGCCCCACCGGGAGCAACGCCGAATAGGGGCCTCGCGCGGGTTGATCGGGACACCGATATCACCGCAGGGACGCTTCGACCCGAGAGGCCCGGGTTGGCGGCTGGAGCGCGGGAGTAACCCTGCGCCGAGAGGAATGGTCATCCACGGGGCGAAAGCCCCGGGACAGAATCCGGCTTACAGGCCCTCCGCGCAAATTTCAGGCAAATCCCCGCCGAGACCCGAAAATCGGGTGCGTGTTACAATCGCCGCGCTAAGATGTGCGCAGGCTGTTCCAAAGGAGTTTCGCCATGAGTTTCGTCAAGACCCTTGCCACGCTTGCCGTCGGCTTTGCCGCCGCGCGCGGGTTGACCAAGTACAAGCAGATGGGCGGCATGCCCGGCGTCAAGGACGCGATGTCCAAGGCCGGCGAGAAGGGCGGCATGGTGGACCAGTGGGCCGAGCAGGTTGACAAGCTGGGCGTGCCCGGTGGCGGCAAGATGGTGCGCGACATGTACGAACGCTTCGGCAGCGCCGGCGAGGCGGCCGAGGCTGGCCTTGGCGGGCTGATCGCGTCGGTCACCAGCGCGGCCGCGGCGGGCGGAAAGATGATGGGTGACGTGATGGAGACCGTGTCGGGCGCGACCCCGGCGGCCCCCCTCAACGAGGCGAACGCCAAGCTGATGATCCGCGCGATGATCCAGGCCGCCAAGGCGGACGGTGAGATCGACGCGGACGAACGCAAGAAGATCCTCGACCATCTGACCGATGCGAGCGACGAGGAGATCGCCTTCGTCGAGGCCGAGCTGGACGCGCCGCTGAACGTCGCGGGCCTTGCCACGGACGCCGGCACGACGATGCGCGAGCAGGTCTATTCGACCTCGCTCATGGCGATCACGGTCGATACCCCGGCCGAGCAGGCCTATCTCGACCAGCTTGCCGCCGCGTTGCAACTCGACGCCGTGACACGAGCCAAACTGCATGCGGCAATGGGCAAGTCGGCGCCCTCGACCTGATCGGGAGTCTCGCGACCTCCGGGGCGCGAAAACCACCGCGCGCCCCGGTTTTGCGGTTGACTCCGCCTTGGCCCCGAGTAAAAGGCGGGCTTCAAGGATTTCGCGGGCGGCCGTGGCCGGCCCGGCAAGTGGAGAACGACTATGGCGAAGCCGACGACGATCAAGATCCGTCTGAACTCGACGGCGGGCACCGGGCACTTCTACGTGACCAAGAAGAA
>JAGRDU010000097.1 GCA_020446905.1 Paracoccaceae bacterium
TCGGCGACGTTGTAGATGAAGACCTCGGCCGGTTTGCCGTCCTTCGTCCCCTTCACCACGTCGCCGATGCAGGTCTTGCCCGTGTAATTCGGGGCCAGCGACGCCGGGTCCGGCAGCACGGCCTTCACGACCTTCAGCGGGATCACCTCCTGCCCTTCGGCGGTCTTCACCGGCTTTTCGGACAGAAGGCCAAGGTTCTTCAGGACGGTGAAGACATTGATGTAATGGTCCCCGAACCCCATCCAGAACCGCACATCGGCATCCGGATAGCGGGCCGAAAGCGAATGCACCTCGTCATGCCCGGTCAGATAGGCCTTCTGCGCGCCGACCACCGGCAGGTCCCATTCGCGGCCCACCTCGAACATCTCGTTCTCCTGCCACTTGCCGCCCTGCCAAGAATAGACCGTCCCGGTGAATTCGCGGAAGTTGATCTCCGGATCGAAGTTCGTGGCGAACCACTTCCCGTGGCTGCCCGCGTTGATATCGACGATGTCGATGCTCTCGATCCTATCGAGATACTCTTCCTCGGCCAGGCGCGCATAGGCATTCACCACGCCCGGATCGAAGCCGACACCAAGGATCGCCGTCACGCCCGCCTTCTCGCAGGCCGCGCGCTTTTTCCATTCGTAGTTGCCATACCAGGGCGGCGTTTCGCAGATCTTCGCGGGGTCCTCGTGGATCGCGGTATCCATGTAGGCGGCGCCCGTCTCGATACAGGCATCGAGCACGGTCATGTTCACGAAGGCAGAGCCGACGTTGATGACGATCTCCGCCCCGGCCTTGTGGATGAGGGCCGCGACCGCCGACGTATCCATCGCGTTCACCGCATGCGCCTCGAAGACGCCCGGCACCTTCATCGCACCTTTCGCTTGCACACTTTCGATGATCGCATCGCATTTCGCCTTCGTCCGGCTCGCGATATGCAAATCGCCCAGCACGTCATTCGCCTGCGCGCATTTATGCGCGACGACCTGCGCCACGCCGCCGGCACCGATGATGAGAACGTTCTTTTTCACTTCGGCTGTCTCCTTGCTCTCAGGACAGGGGAAGGGGAGCGTGTAACACGCTCACGACAGGCTCGAGGCGTAGTCCTCATAGCCAAACTCGCGGACAAGGCGGATCTCGCCGTCCTTGGACCGGATCGCGATGGCGGGCATCCCGACGCCGTTGAACCAGTTCTTTTTGACCATCGTGTAGCCGGCCGCATCGGCGACCGAGATGCGGTCGCCCACATGCAGCGGTTGCTCGAACCGCGCATCGCCGAAGATGTCCCCGGCCAGACAGGATTTCCCGCAGACCTGATACTCATGCGTCCCGCTCTGCGGCAGCTTCGCCTTCTCGCGGTAGATCAGAAGGTCGAGCATATGCGCCTCGATCGACGAATCCACGATGGCGAGGTCCTTGCCGTTGTTCAGAATGTCGAGAACTGTCACCTCAAGCGTCGTCGAATTGGTGATCGCCGCCTCGCCGGGCTCCAGGTAGACCTGCACGCCGAACTTGTTCGAGAACGCCTTCAGCCGCGCGGCGAGGTCATCGATGAGATAGCCCTCGCCGGTGAAATGGATGCCGCCGCCCAGGCTGACCCAGCTTACCTGCTCCAGTAGCCGCGCGAATTCGCTCTCGATCCGGGTCAGTTGCTGGTCGAAAAGGTCAAAATCCCGGTTCTCGCAGTTGTAGTGGATCATGAAGCCGGACACCCGGTCGATAACCTCGGCGATTTTCGCCGCATCCCACTCGCCAAGGCGAGAGAAGGGCCGCGCCGGGTCGGCAAGGTCGAAGCCGGAGGTCGAGAACCGCGGGTTCAGGCGCAGCCCCCGCTGGATCTGCGCCGACTGGTTGTCGAACCGCTCGAGCTGCCCGATGGAGTTGAAGATGATCTTGTCGGCGTAACCCACAGCCTCGGCGATCTCGTGATCGGCCCATGCAACCGAATAGGCATGGGTTTCCTTGCCGAACTTCTCGCGCCCCAGCCTGAGCTCGTAGAGCGAAGAGGAGGTCGTGCCATCCATATGGTCGCGCATCAAGTCAAACGCAGACCAGGTGGCGAAACACTTCAATGCCAGAAGCGCCTTGGCCCCCGATCCGGCACGCAACCGGTCGATCACTGCCATGTTGCGAAGCAGCTTCGCCTCGTCGATCAGATAGAAGGGTGTCTTGAGCACGGGCAGCCCCCCACCGGCAAAGTGAGGCGCCGATATAGGACCCATGGCCCCCCCGCGCAAGGCATCAGATCATCCGGATCGCGTCCTTGTCGACCGACAGCATGTAGCCGCGCCGAGCGATATTCTTGACCAGAAGCTCGGCCACCATCTGGTTCCCAAGCGCGTCGCGCAGCCGCTTGATCCGCATCGCACCCGAGGCTTCATCGCAATCGGCGGCATTCTTGCCCGAGATCACGCCCTCGATCTCCGCCCCCGAAAGAATGTCGTCATCCATCCGCGCCTCGGCCAAGACCGACAGCGTTTCGATCGCGGCGGGGGTTAGCGAAAACGCCATGTCGTTCAGTACCACCGTATTCTCGGCCCGGCTGATAAGGAGCGAAGCGACCTGAATGCCCTGCCGCCGGATTTCCGTCAGCCGCTTGTTCAGCGCCACGATCATGACAAGAAACACAAGCGCCGCGATCAGCAGCGCGGTCGAAAACACCAGAAGCACGAAGATCACCGTCCGGTAGCTGGTCAGCACCTCGCCAAAGGCGGTACCGGACTGGGCGAGAATTTCGAGAAGCTTGATCTGCTCGCCGGTCTTCAGCGCGTCGTTCTCGACGAATATGCGCTCCACGCTCGCGTTGAAGGCATTGGCGTCAGGCAGGGAAAGGAACAGAAGGACTGCCGCAAGAGCGAGTATCAGCACGATCGCCGCGATGCCCCAAAGGACGACGCGGTTGCCGGCGCGAAGCGCCTCGGTCGGTGCGCTGACGGGATCAGCCATGTCTCACGCTCCCTGCGGCATCAGCCCTTCGGGACAATGGAGACAACGGACAAGAGCGTCCAGCCCTTCTGCGCGAGCCGGGGCGCAAGCGCTGCCGCTGCCGCCTGGGCAGATCCGCAGGCCTCGTCCGGCAGATCGGCGGTGCCGAACTCCAGCTTCAGGGGATTGTCCCGTTTCGCCTTGTATTCGACCGTGCAGGCAGCATTGGCGGCGCCGGCGGTCAGCAGGGCGGACAGGAACATGAGGGCGAGGGCGTTGCGTTTCATCATGGCGCCACCCTGCGCGGCGCGCCTGCGCTAGGCAATAACAAACCTGCGCCGGTCAGGCCGTTATCGCCTAGCGGGCGGCCGTTATTGCCTGTCCCGCAATGGTGGGGGGAGGGTGGTCGCAGATCAATCGCGGGGCATCGTCCCGCTGGCCCGACAGAAAGGGAGCCTGCCATGAAGAACCGCCTGATTGCCGCCGTCACCGCCGCCGCGCTCGCGCTCAGCTCCGTGGTCGCGACTCCTGCCGCCGCGATGAGCGAGAAGGACCGCAAGGCTCTGACCTTGCTCCTCGGCGCCGCCGCCGTCGGCCTCATCATCAGCGAGTCGAACAAGAACAAGAAAAAGCGTCAGGCGGCCGAGGTCGCGCGCAACCCGGGCTATGGCTATGACTATCGCCGCGAGGACTACGGCACCGGCTTCCGGCGCCCCGAAGAATGGCAACCCGGCCATCACAACCGGCGCGCAATCGTTCCCGCTCAATGCGTCTTTTCGATCCGCGGCAGCCACGGTCCGCGCGACGTCGTCTCTTCCCGCTGCCTCAGCGAGTACGGATTGGACCGCCGCCTTCCGCGCGACTGCGCCTTTGAGATCGACACGGGCTGGGGCAGCCGCACCGTCTATGGCGCCCGCTGCCTGCGCCAGAACGGGTTCCGGATTTCCGAGCTGCGCTGAGACAGGCGTTCGAGCAGACGGCGCGGAACCTCCCCCAGAGATCGCGCCGCACCTGGGGCGGGCGGGCAACCGTCCGCCCCTTTTCGCTTGCCCGAAAGATGCGCTCGGTGCATCCGCTAGGGCATGGGTCCCGACTTCTCCTTTGAACACGCCGCCTTCGCACGAGGGGCTTCCCGCGTCGCCGGTGTCGACGAAGTTGGTCGCGGCCCGCTTTGCGGTCCGGTCGTCGCGGCGGCCGTCCGGTTCGACCCCGCCGCGATTCCCTCCGGTCTGAATGACTCCAAGAAGCTTTCGGCGGCGCGGCGTGGGGCGCTCGCCGAGGCGATCCGTTCCAACGCGGATGTCGCCATCGGCATCGCAAGTGTCGAGGAGATCGACGCGCTGAACATCCTGCATGCGAGCCATCTGGCCATGCGCCGCGCGGTCGCCGGGCTGTCCGAAATGCCCGATCACGTCCTTGTGGACGGCAACCGGATACCGCCCGGCCTCACCTGTGGTGCCGAAGCGATCGTGAAGGGTGACGCGCGCGCGCTCTCCATCGCCGCCGCGTCCATCGTCGCCAAGGTGTGGCGTGATCGTCTCATGGTGGATTTGGCGCAACAGCACCCCGGCTATGGCTGGGAGAAAAACGCAGGCTACCCGACACCCGACCACCTCGCCGCGCTGAAAAAACTCGGGGTGACCCCACACCATAGGCGTTCGTTCAGGCCCGTGCACAACATCTTGTGCCAAGGGAAATCTGTAAGTTCTTGATTCAAAAAAGAATTTGACGGCGAATCAGCTCTGACTCATCTTGGGGACAACCAAACGGCGCCATAAGCCGGGGACGAGGCAGAGATGACGAAGACCATGACCAAGGGGGCGGCAACGCTTCCGCTGAACCAGATTTTGGACGGAGACTGCATCGAGATCATGCGGTCGCTCCCGGCCGAAAGCGTCGATCTGATCTTCGCCGATCCGCCCTACAACCTCCAGCTTCGCGGTGACCTGCACCGTCCCGACAATTCCAAGGTCGATGCCGTCGACGACCACTGGGACCAGTTTTCCTCGTTCGAGGTTTACGACCGCTTCACCCGCGACTGGCTGTCCGCCGCCCGCCGCCTTCTGAAGCCGAACGGCGCGATCTGGGTGATCGGCTCCTACCACAACGTCTTCCGCATGGGCGCCGAGCTTCAGAACCAGGGCTTCTGGATCCTGAACGATGTCGTCTGGCGCAAGTCGAACCCGATGCCGAACTTCCGTGGCAAGCGCTTCACCAACGCGCATGAAACCCTGATCTGGGCATCTAAGTCCGAGGGCGGCAAATACACTTTCAATTACGAGGCGCTGAAGGCCCTGAACGAGGGCGTGCAGATGCGCTCGGACTGGGTCATTCCGCTCTGCACCGGGGGCGAACGCCTGAAGGACGACGCCGGCGACAAGGCGCATCCGACGCAAAAGCC
>JAGRDU010000098.1:0-2705 GCA_020446905.1 Paracoccaceae bacterium
ATTCGCCCTGGCTGCGGCCGACGCCCCGGAAGTTGAAGCGCAGGACTGTGAAGCCGAGCTCGTGGAATGCATAGTGCAGCCGGTGCACCACGCGGTTGTTCATCGTGCCCCCGAACTGTGGATGGGGATGCAGAATGATCGCGATCGGCGCGTCGGGCTGTTTCTGGGGGTGATAGCGGCCTTCAAGCCGGCCCTCGGGGCCGGGGAATATCACTTCGGGCATCGCCTGCCTTCTCTTGTGTGGGGCCGGGTCGGGTCAGGGATGGCAGGGCCATTCTTGACTAATTTCCTCAGGCACCCTAGAACTATTCTAAATACCGGCAAGGCCGGTGACCGGGTGAAACGGAGTTAAGCGCGCTCCTGCCCGGCGTCAATGTTTTTGCGGGGCTCGCGGCATGAAACTCTCGACCAAGGGACGCTATGCGATGGTCGCGCTCGCCGATCTGGCGACGGCGCGCGAAGATCAGATGACGTCGCTGGCCGAGGTGGCGCGACGTCAGGACATCTCGCTGCCGTATCTCGAACAGCTGTTCGTCAAGCTGCGGCGGGCCGGGCTCGTCGAATCGGTGCGCGGGCCGGGCGGCGGATACCGCCTTGCGCGCGAGCCCTCGGACATCCGCGTGAGCGAGGTTCTGGAAGCGGTCGACGAGACGGTGAGCGCGCTCCACACCGGGGCGGGCGCCTCGGGCGGGGTCTCAGGCAGCCGGGCGCAGTCGATGACCAACCGGCTTTGGGAAGGGCTGTCGGCGCATGTCTATGTCTTCCTGCACCAGACGCGGCTTTCCGACGTGATCGGCAATTCCCTGAAACCCTGCCCGGCGGTGCCGGCCCTTTTCACCCTGGTCGACGAATGAGCCGGCGTGATCCCATCGCGGCGCGTGCCGCGCCATTCCTCCTGTCTCGCCTCCGCCTGGGGGCTGCGGCTCGGCATGCCTCCTGCGGGAGTTGTTCCGGACAGAAAGAGAGGCGGGCGTGAGCGGGCGGGTCTATCTCGACTGGAACGCGACGGCGCCATTGCGGCCAGAAGCACGCGCAGCGGTGATCGCGGCGCTGGAGGTGACGGGTAACCCGTCCTCGGTCCATGCCGAGGGGCGGGCAGCGAAGGCGCTGGTCGAACGCGCGCGCGAAGATGTGGCGGCGCTGGTGGGGTGCAAGACACGGGAAGTCATCTTCACAAGCGGAGCGACGGAGGCGGCGCGGGTGCTTGAAGGCGGGCCAGCCAGCCACGACATCTATGTCGAGGGAACCGCGCATGACTGCCTGATGACGCATCTGCGGATCGGCGGGGCTGCGGAGCGAGGCCATACGCTGGCGCTGGGGCTCGCGAATTCGGAGACCGGCGCGGTGCTGGAGCTGCCCGCGAAGGGACCCGACGGCTATGCCTTCGGTGCGCGACGGGCAGACTGGCTGCTTCTCGACGTGGTGCAGGCGGTCGGGCGCATCCCCTTCGCCTTCGGCTGGTCGGGCGCGGACTTCGCGGTGCTGTCGGCGCACAAGCTCGGCGGGCCGAAGGGGGTTGGGGCTCTGATCGTTCGGGAGGGGCTCGACATCACCGCGTTGCAGACGGGCGGCGGGCAGGAGATGGGGCGCCGCTCCGGGACGGAGAACGTCGCCGGGATTGCCGGCTTCGGCGCGGCGGCGCGGGCGGCGCTGGCCGAGCTCGACGCGGGTGTGTGGGACGCGGTCGCGGCGCGGCGGGACGCGCTCGAAGCGCGCCTTCTGGCGGCCGTGCCCGAGACGATCGTCGTCGGCAAGGGCGCGCGCAGGTTGCCGAACACGAGTTGCCTGATGACCCCCGGCTGGAAGGGCGAGACGCAGGTGATGCAGATGGACCTTGCCGGGGTGGCGATTTCGGCCGGGTCGGCCTGTTCCTCGGGCAAGGTGAAGCCGAGCCGGGTGTTGAAGGCGATGGGCTATGACGATAGGCAAGCGGCCTCGGCGATCCGCGTCTCGATCGGGCCGGCGACGACGGACGGGGACCTGGAGCGGTTCGCGGCGGCCTGGATTACCGCCCATGCCCGGTTTCGCGCGAAAGCCGCGTGAAGATCGCGGTGCAGTATATTGTTATATAAGGAAACATCATGGCGCAGGATCTGAGCGAAAGGACCGGGATCGAAGTCCGCGAGGGCGTCGACCGGGAGACCGTCGAGACCGTCCAGAACATGGGCGCCTACAAATACGGCTGGGAAACCGAGATCGAGACCGAATACGCCCCGATCGGCGTGAACGAGGACATCGTGCGCCTCATCTCGGAAAAGAACGGCGAGCCGCAGTGGATGACCGATTGGCGGCTGAAGGCCTTTGCCCGCTGGAAGGAGATGGAGGAGCCCCGCTGGGCGATGCTCCACTATCCGGAGATCGACTATCAGGCGCAGTACTACTACGCCCGGCCGAAGAGCATGAAAGAGAAGCCGAAGTCGCTGGACGAGGTCGATCCGAAACTTCTGGCCACCTACAAGAAGCTTGGTATCCCGTTGAAGGAGCAGATGATTCTGGCCGGGGTGGAGGGTGCCGAGGAGGCGCCCGCCGAGGCGCGGCGGGTGGCGGTGGATGCGGTCTTCGATAGCGTCTCCGTCGGGACAACCTTCAAGGACGAGTTGAAGAAGGCGGGCGTCATCTTCTGCTCGATCTCGGAGGCGATCCGGGAATATCCCGATCTGGTGCAGAAGTATCTGGGCAGCGTCGTGCCGCAGTCGGACAACTTC
>JAGRDU010000098.1:2772-9814 GCA_020446905.1 Paracoccaceae bacterium
GCCCGATGGAGCTTTCGACCTATTTTCGCATCAACGCCGAGAATACCGGCCAGTTCGAGCGCACGCTCATCATTGCCGACAAGGGGTCTTACGTCAGCTACCTCGAAGGCTGCACCGCGCCGAAGCGCGACACGGCGCAGCTTCACGCGGCGGTGGTCGAGATCGTGATCCTCGAGGATGCCGAGGTGAAATACTCCACGGTGCAGAACTGGTTCCCCGGCGACGAAGAGGGCAGAGGCGGGATCTACAACTTCGTCACCAAGCGCGCTGATTGCCGGGGCGACCGGGCCAAGGTGATGTGGACTCAGGTCGAGACCGGCTCGGCGATCACCTGGAAGTATCCGTCCTGCATCCTGCGCGGCGACGACAGCCAGGGCGAGTTCTACTCGATCGCGATCGCCAACAACATGCAGCAGGCGGACACCGGCACCAAGATGATCCATCTTGGCAAGAACAGTCGCTCACGCATTGTTTCAAAAGGGATTTCGGCCGGAAAGGCGCAGAATACCTATCGCGGTCTTGTCTCGATGCACCCGAAGGCGACGAACAGCCGGAACTACACCCAGTGCGACAGTCTTCTGATCGGCGACCGCTGCGGCGCGCATACGGTTCCCTATATCGAGGTCAGGAACAACTCCTCGCGCGTCGAGCACGAGGCGACGACGTCGAAGGTGGATGACGACCAGCTCTTCTATTGCCGCAGCCGTGGCATGGGTGAGGAAGAGGCCGTGGCCCTGGTGGTCAACGGCTTCTGTCGGGAGGTCCTGCAGGCGCTGCCGATGGAATTCGCGCTCGAGGCGCAGAGCCTCGTCGCGATCTCGCTCGAAGGCAGCGTCGGCTAGGACCGGATCATGGACCTTTGGGAGAGAAGCAGGATGATCGTGACCACAACCCCGTCGGTCGAAGGGCAGAAGATCGCCCGCTACCACGGCATCGTGACCGGCGAGGCAATCCTCGGTGCGAACATCTTCCGCGATATCTTCGCCGGCATACGCGACATCGTGGGCGGCCGTTCGGCAGCCTACGAGCAGGAGCTTGGCCGGGCGCGGGAAACCGCACTGCGCGAGATGGAGGAACGGGCGGTGCTGATGGGGGCCAATGCCATCGTCGGCGTCGATCTCGACTACGAGGTCATCAACAACATGCTGATGGTCTCGGCCTCGGGCACGGCGGTGACGCTGGGATGATCTGCCGTAGCCGCCATGCCTGCGGGGACCCGCTTTCGCTGCGACCGGCGGCGTGCGATCCCCTGTGCGGATCGGCGGGGCCACAGACTCGCCGCAATGGTGCGGTCCACCTTGGCACGACGCATTCGGACCGGGGCGCAAGGCGACATGGACCAGCGAAAGTCCTTCTCGGACCGGGTGTCCCGGATCGCCGACGGGGCAGAGCGCCCGCACCGCGCCCCGCCGCCGGCAAGGTGGCTGGAGGGCGGCGGGCTTGCCTATGCGCTGTCGTTCCCGGGCACGCTGCTGCTGGGGCTTCTTGCGGGGGGCTTCAGCCGCTATGCGGTCTTTCACGTCGTGAACGACGGACGCGGCGCGAGCTCGGCCTTTGCCAGACCCTCGGTTCTGGCGGTCGGGAGCGGTCCGCAGGCCTATGGCGAGATCATTCTGGCGATGTCCGGGGTCTTCATTTTGGGCCAGGTGTTTCGCGTCCGGCGTACCGATCTGGCCGGGCGGCTGATCGCCGGCGCGTTCCTGGGTCTCGGCCTTGTCTAGAACCTGGCGTTCTGGGCGCCCGGCCTCTCGGCGGCGATGTTCTCGCGCGAATGGGTCGAGGCGGCGCATCGCGTTCTGCCCGAGAACGGTTACGCCTTTCTCGGCTTTATCGTGCCGCCGATCGGCGGCTAGCATCCTTCGCGGCCGGAATATGTCTGAACGGTGACGGGCCGGTCGCGAAAAACCCCCAATTGCTTCCCGAATTCCGCCTCGAATCGCGCGCAGTTTGCGCCCGCACATACGAGGATTCGGGGCACTCCCATGGCGGTTACCACGCTCGATCAGAAATCGGCCTTTGCGGCGCGGCTGGGACGCATCCAGTCGGGCAAGCAGTTCGAGCACGAGGATCTGATCGGCTACCAGACGCAGAAGCGCGCCGCCAAGGCCTTTGGCACAAAGGCAAAGAAGCCCCAGCGCAGCTTCGCCGACAAGCTGATGGTACTGATCGCCTTCCTGTCCGGCATGACCTCGGTTGTCATCGGGCGCTTTGCCTATTTCCGGCTCTCGCAGATCGACGGCCTTCCGCCGGCCTTCTACGACCTCGGCGCCCGCGGCATGGTGCTTTTCGCCTTCGTGCTCGCGATGATCATGATCGTCGCCTTCCATCTGACCAGCCGTGCGCGCTTTCAGGCGCTGCTGCTTGGCTGCGTGGTGATGCATTTCGGCGAGGCGGCGGTGGCCGCGAGCGCGCCGCAGGTCTGGGCCGAGATCTTCACGGCCGACTATGCCGCCGAGATGGCGGCACAGGGTCAGGACTTCGTGGTTCAGCCGCAGGGCTGATCCTTCCCCCCTTCCGGAATGAAGCGGTCCGGGCCGGTGGCCCCGGGGCCGCCATTTGCATTTGAACGAGGATAACATGCTGGAAATCAGGAACCTTCAGGTCAAGCTTCAGGATGAGGACAAGCAGATCCTCAAGGGCGTGGACCTGACCGTCGAGCCGGGCAAGGTTCACGCGATCATGGGGCCGAACGGATCGGGCAAGTCGACGCTGTCCTATGTCCTTTCGGGCCGCGACGGTTATGAGGTGACGGGCGGATCGGCGCATCTCGATGGCGCGGACCTTCTGGAAATGGAGCCCGAGGACCGCGCGGCAGCGGGGCTTTTTCTGGCCTTCCAGTATCCCGTCGAGATCCCGGGCGTCGGCAACATGACCTTCCTGCGGACCGCGCTGAACGCGCAGCGCAAGGCACGGGGGGAGCCGGAGGTGAGCGCGGGCGATTTCCTGAAGCTGGTGCGCGAGAAAGCGAAGACGCTGAAGATCGACGCCGAGATGCTGAAGCGCCCGGTGAACGTCGGATTTTCCGGCGGCGAGAAGAAGCGCAACGAGATCCTCCAGATGGCGATCCTGGAGCCGACGATGTGCATCCTCGACGAGACGGACAGCGGTCTCGACGTCGATGCGATGCGGCTGGTCGCGGACGGGGTGAATGCGCTGCGCTCGGAAGGGCGCGGCTTCCTCGTCATCACCCACTACCAGCGGCTTCTTGACCACATCAGGCCCGACGTTGTCCACATCATGGCCGACGGGCGTATCATCAAGACCGGCGGGCCGGACCTCGCTCTGGAGGTCGAGAAGAACGGCTATGCCGATATCCTGGCGGAGGCGCTCTGATGGCGGCCCCGAAGCGGAGCGACGATCTGAGGGCCGAGGCGACGGCGGCACGGCTGGCCGCCGTGACCGTGCCAACGGGCGGATTCACGGGGGCCGCGCGGGCCGCAGCGCGGGCGCGGCTTGAGGCGATGGGGCTGCCCGGAAGGCGGGACGAATACTGGCGCTATACCGACCCGACCGCGCTGAACGCGGCCGAGGCGCCCGAGGCGGCGGTGTTCACGGCAGAAGAAAGCCCGATCTTCGGCGCGGTGGACCGCATTACGCTGGTCTTCAGCGACGGGGTCTTCGATGCCGCGGCATCGGACGATCCGTCGCTGGCCGGGGTCGAGATCGCGCGGCTGGCCGAGGCGGGCAGGGCCGATATCCACTGGGCCAAGGACCTCTACGGCGTGCTGGAAGCACGGGGGCAAGAGCCCGTCGCCCGGCCCCATGCAGCGCTGAACACCGCGGCCGCGGCGGACGGCATTCTCATCCGCGTGACGGGCAAGGCGGCAAAGCCGGTGCATCTGGTCTACCGGCACGCCTCGGTGCAGTCGGACGCGATCCTGCACCATTGCCTGCGCATCGAACCGGGGGCGGAGCTGACGCTTCTGGAATCCGGGCCGGCGGCGGCGCGGTTCAACAAGGTGCTTGAAGTGGACGTGGCTGCGGGCGGCCGGTTCCACCATATCCGCGCCCAGGGCCGCGACCATGAGCGGCGAGCCATCACCCATATCTTCGCGCGGGTCGGCGAGGGGGCGCTCTTCAAGTCCTTCACGATGACGGCGAATGGTCGGATGACGCGCAACGAATGCGTGATCGAGATTGCCGGCAACGATGCCGTGGCCCATGTCGCGGGCGCGGCGCTCGGCGATGGCGCCTCGGGCGCATTCCACCACGACGACACGGTCTTTGTCACCCATGCGGCCGAGCGCTGTGAAAGCCGTCAGGTCTTCAAGAAGGTGCTGAAGAACGGCGCGACCGGCGTCTTTCAGGGCAAGATCCTCGTGAAGCCCGGCGCGCAGAAGACTGACGGCTACCAGATCAGCCAGTCGCTCCTGCTGGACGAGGACAGCCAGTTCCTCGCCAAGCCCGAGCTTGAGATCTATGCCGATGACGTGAAATGTTCCCACGGCTCCACGACGGGTGCGATCGACGAGACTGCGCTTTTCTACCTCCGCTCGCGCGGGGTGCCGCGTGAGGATGCGACGTCTCTCCTGATCCTGTCGTTTCTGGCCGATGCCATCGCCGAGATCGAGGACGACCGCCTTGCCGAGGAGATCGTCTCGCGGCTCGAAGCATGGCTTGCCCGCAGGAAGGTTTGAATGGCGATCACCGACGACATATTCGCCACCTATCGCAGCCCTGCGGGCGTGGCGCGGCGCCTGCAGGCCGGAGAACGGCATGAGGGCAGGGCGCTCGCCTATCTTCTGGCGGGGCTGATCGTCGCGTATATCGCGCTCTGGCCGGTGCTGTCGCGGGCGAACGTCCTGGAAGGGCCGGACGGGCCGCCGATGGTGCAGCGGATGATGGCGGCGTTCCTCGGCGTCCTCGCCCTCTTGCCGGCCTTCTACCTGCTCGCCGCCCTGTCGCGCCTCCTCGCCCGGCTTGCCGGCGGACGCGGCACCTATTTCGGCGCGCGCGTTGCCCTGTTCTGGGCGTTTCTCGCAGCGGCGCCGGTTCTCCTCCTGCGGGGCCTGACCGCGGGGATGGTCGGGCCGGGACCGGCACTGTCCGCGATGGACCTTGTCTCGGCGGCGGTCTTCCTCTGGTTCTGGCTCTCGGGGCTGGTGGTCTCGGAGCGTGGCACATGACCGGGACCGCCGCGATTCTTGCCGCCCTTGCCCCCGAGACGCTGCGCGCGCCCCGGTCCGCGGCGCGCCAGCTCTTCGACCTCCATCTTCCGTCCGAGGCGCGCTGGCTTGGGCTCTGCCTCGTCGTCGTCCTCGCCGTGATCGAAACGAAAGTCGCGCTTCTTCTAATGCCGGCGGCCGGGGAGCCGGACTTCATGGTGGCCCTTTCGGATCCCTGGGTGGCGCTGCCCGCGCAGGCCGTCGCCCTCGTCCTCGTGGCGCTGGCGGTCCACCGGATCGGTGCGCTTTTCGGCGGTCGGGGGAGTTTCGAGGACGCGCTGCTGGCCGTCGTCTGGGTCGAATTCCTGATGACGCTGGCACAGGCGGTGCAATTTCTGGCGATCCTCGCGCTGCCGCCCCTTGGCGCGCTTCTCGCCATCGCAATCGTCGCCGGGTTCCTCTGGATCACCGCCAACTTCATCGCCGAGCTTCACGGCTTTCAGAGCCTCGCCAAGGTCGGGCTCGGCATGATCGCGGGCTTTGCCATCATCGTGACGCTGATGGCGGCGCTCTTTGCCGCGCTCGGCCTCGCGCCGCCCGTCTGACCTCTTCCGTTTCCCGCCCGAGGCCCCGCCATGTATGATGTTGCCAAGATCCGCGCCGATTTCCCGATCCTAGCCCGCGAGGTAAACGGCAAGCCGCTGGTCTACCTCGACAACGGCGCCTCGGCACAAAAGCCGCGTATCGTTATCGACGCGATGACGCACGCCTACGCCGAGGAATATGCCAACGTCCACCGCGGCCTACACTATCTTTCGAACTTGGCGACGGAGAAATACGAGGGCGTGCGCGGGATCATCGCGCGCTTTCTCGGCGCGCCCGATCCCGAAGAGATCGTCTTCACCACCGGCACCACCGAGGGGATCAACCTCATCTCCTACGCCTGGGCCGCGCCGCGCATGGAGGCAGGGGACGAGATCGTCCTCTCCGTGCTGGAGCATCACGCCAATATCGTGCCCTGGCATTTCCTGCGCGAACGGCAGGGTGTGGTCCTGAAGTGGGTGGAGCCTGCGCCGGACGGATCGCTCGATCCCGAGAAGGTCGTGGCGGCGATCGGGCCGAAGACGAAGTTGGTGGCGGTGACGCAGATGTCGAATGTCACCGGGACGCTCGTCGATGTCGCGTCGATCTGCCGGGGGGCGAAGGCGAAGGGTGTGCCTGTCCTCGTCGACGGCTCGCAGGGCGCGGTGCACCGACCGGTGTCGATCCCCGCGATTGGCTGCGACTTCTACGCGATCACCGGCCACAAGCTCTATGGCCCCTCGGGGTCCGGCGCGATCTGGATCGCGAAGGACCGCATGGCTGAGATGCGCCCTTTCCTCGGCGGCGGCGACATGATCCGCGAGGTGACGCGCGACCTTGTGACCTACAATGATCCCCCCATGAAGTTCGAGGCGGGGACCCCCGGCATCGTCCAGCAGATCGGCCTTGGCGTGGCGCTGGAATACCTCATGGCACTCGGGATGGAGAACGTCGCGGCACACGAGGCCGCCTTGCGGGACTACGCGCGCGAGCGGTTCAAGGGGCTGAACTGGCTGAACCTGCAGGGCGATGCGCCGGACAAGGGCGCGATCTTTTCCTTTACACTTGAGGGCCCGGCCCATGCCCACGACATCTCGACCGTCCTCGACAAGAAGGGGATCGCGGTACGCGCCGGCACGCATTGCGCCATGCCGCTGCTTGACCACCTCGGTGTCACCGCGACCTGCCGCGCCTCGTTCGGGCTTTACAACACGACCGAGGAGGTGGACCGCCTCGTCGAGGCGCTGGAACTCTGCCACGAGCTCTTTGCCTGAGGCCGGGGTGAAACCCCGTTGCGATGGCCGCGCCCTGCCGCTATAGAGCGGGGGCGCTGCACCCGTAGCTCAGCTGGATAG
>JAGRDU010000098.1:9833-11909 GCA_020446905.1 Paracoccaceae bacterium
TCGAATCCTGTCGGGTGCGCCAGATCTTCCCCCGCACAGGGCCTACCAGCTTCGGACGCCAAAGGCCGCGGCCTCTCGGCCGTTGATGGCCTCAAGCCGTTCGAGATTGATGATCGTCGAGAGCATGAGGCGATCCTGGCTCCAGTCCGCCGGCGGGCGGATCGAAAGCGCGGCGAGCAGGGTGAGGCCGACAAGGGGCGCCGCGAGGCCGGCGAAAAGCGCGGTCGGATGGCGTTCGCGCCGCGCCTCGAGGATCGAGAGCATCCGCTGGCGCAGCAGCGTCGCCGCCGTCGCGCCGAAGAGCCCGCGCTCGGCCCGCACCAGCGCCACCCCCGGCAGGTTGAGCGAGAGCAGCCGGCGCCGCTCAAGCCCGTCGTGGCAGACGCGGATCAGGCAGTCGCAATAGCTGCGCAGGTCGAAATGCCGGCGGGCGAGGACGCGGGCGTCGCAGGAAAGCTCGCGCAGCTCCTCGATCCAGCGCTTCCACAGGCGGAACGCCGGGTTCCAGACGAAAAGCGGGGTCAGAAGGCAGATCAGCACCTCCCACTCCACATCGCCCTCGCGCAGGTGCTGCAACTCGTGCCCGAGCGCGATCCGAAGATCACCCTCGCGTTCGAGGAGAGCGGAGGGGATGACGATGACGCGCCGGCGAAACGTCCGGGTCGAGAAGGGCACCGCGACCCGGTCAGATACCCGCAGCTCCACACGTCCGACGCGCCGCCAGAGATGACTGTGCTGCAGCACGCGGTGCAGCGCCCATGCGCCCCAGACAAGCCGGCAAAGCGCAGCCCCGACCCCGAGCGCGAGCGCGGCAAGCAGCGCCGCGCCGAGCCCCGTAAAGGCGGTCTGCGACAACTGGCTGCGCAGCGTCACCACGCTTTCAAAGGCGGCGGCATTCATCGTGACACGGCCCTGCAGGTACTGGGAAACCATGAAATCGGTCAGGTTGACCGTGTTCGCCGGGTTCCACCGGCTCTCGCCCAGAAGTCCGGTCAGCGCCACGGCGACCGGGCTGGCCAGCACCGCGACCAGAAGCGCGCGGTTGAGGCGCAGTTGCGCGGTAACGGTGTGGGCGAGGCCTGCGCGCCTGAGACCGGCGGTCAGGGCCCAGGCGGCGAGGGCCGCAAGGACCAGAAGGACATTCACTTCGACATAGGCATTCAGCAGCGTGCTAGCGCTTGTCATCCCTGAGCCTCTTATCTATCAGCGCCCGGATTTCCCCGAGCGTCTCCTCCGTCAGGTCATTGTCATCGACCAGCCGCGCGACGAGTGCCGCCGGCGTGTTGTCGAAGAGCTTTTCCGACAGGTTCCTCAGCGAGCGAGACTGGTACGTGTCCTTGCTCAGCACCGCCTGGTAGACAAAGGTCTTGCCGTCCTTCGTGCTTGTCACGAAGCCTTTCTGTTCGAGAATGCGCAGGATCGTCGCCGCCGAGGTGTAGGCGAGCTTCCGGGCCGGGGCGAGCGCGTCCTGGACGTCGCGTACCGTGGCCCGGCCCAGCTCCCAGAGCCGGGTCATGAATTCAAGTTCCACCTCGGTGAGGAATTGGGTCTTCTTCTTGTCGCTCATGGCGGCTGTAGGTCCTTCTGCGCTTTCCCGATCCTCCCTCGGCATCCTTTCTACGAAGGCTTTCGTATTTCTCAAAACGAAATGTCGCCTCAGACCTTCCAGAAGACGAAGACGCCCCAGGCGATGGCAAGACCGAGCGGTCCCCAGAGCGGCATGCCGATCAGCCAGAGCCAGGCCATGAAGATGTAGCTTGTGCCGAGAAGCGAGATGAAAAGCCGGTCGCCGCGCGTGGTGACGAGGCCAAGCACGCCCTTTCGGGCATCCCCGCCGGGGCGCCGGACCTCAAGCAGGGTGAGGATCGCCATGGCAGAAAAGATCCCGACGAAGACGGCGAGCGTTGCCGGCGTCCAGGCCATCCAGAAATCGGGCCAGAGCGGCGCGGTCCAGGAAAAGCCCTTCTCCACGGGCTTGCCGAGGTTGCCCCAGCCGGCGGTCTGGGCGGCGGCAGGCAGGGGCAGAAGGGCGAGGGCGATCGCGCGGCGTTTCATCAGACCCTCCCCAGGGCGAAG
>JAGRDU010000098.1:11921-16539 GCA_020446905.1 Paracoccaceae bacterium
TGCGGACGAACCAGATGACGATGGCGCCAGGGATGATCGTCAGCGTCCCGGCGGCGGCAAGCAGGCCAAGCTCGTATCCGGCGGACGAGGCCGTGCGTGTCATCGTCGCGGCGATGGGCTTGGCGTAGACTGCCGTCAGGGTCTTGGCGAGCAGCAACTCCACCCAGGAGAACATGAAGCAGNNAGAAGAAGGCCGCGACCCCGACGCCCGCCTTGATCGTCGGCAGGAAGACCTGAACGAAGAAGCGCGGGAAGGAATAGCCGTCGACGAAGGCGGTCTCGTCCAGTTCCTTCGGCACGCCCCGCATGAAGCCCTCGAGGATCCAGACCGCCAGCGGGATGTTGAAGAGGCAATGCGCGAGGGCGACCGCAATATGCGTATCGAAAAGCCCGATGGCGGAATAGAGCTGGAAGAACGGCAGCGCGAAGACCGCGGCAGGCGCCATGCGGTTGGTCAGGAGCCAGAAGAAAAGTTGCTTGTCGCCGAGGAACCGGTAGCGCGAGAAGGCGTAGGCGGCGGGCAGGGCGACGAGGACGGATATCGCCGTGTTGATCGTCACATAGATGATCGAGTTGATGTAGCCCCAGTACCAGGTCGGATCGGTGAAGATGGTCTTGTACGAGGCGAGCGTCCAGACCCGCGGGAAAAGCGAGAAGCCCCCGAGGATCTCCTGCGTGGTCTTGAAGCTCATGATGACGAGCCAGTAGATCGGCAGCATCAGGAACAGGATATAGAGAACTGGAATTATGGCTCGTTTCTTCATTTTTGCGTCCTAGTCCGTGTCGTTGCGCGTCATCAGCGTGTAGAACAGCCATGAGACGAAAAGCGTGATGGCGAAGTAGATCAGGCTCATCGCCGCCGCCGGCCCGAGGTCGAACTGACCGAGCGCGATTTTCACGAGGTCGATGGAGAGAAGCGTCGTCGAGTTGCCGGGTCCGCCGCCGGTCAGCACGAAAGGCTCGGTATAGACGTTGAAACTGTCCATGAAGCGCAAAAGGACGGCGATGGTCAGCACCTGCTTCATCTTCGGAAGCTGGATGTAGCGGAAGACCGACCAGTTCGAGGCGCCGTCGATCTTGGCCGCCTGATAATAGGCATCGGGGATCGAGACGAGCCCGGCGTAGCAGAGAAGCACCACGAGCGAAGTCCAGTGCCAGACATCCATCGCGATGATCGTGGCCCAGGCCGCGAAGGGACTGCGGGTCATGTTGTAGTCGATCCCGACCACGTGGTTAAGGAAATAGCCCAGAAGCCCGATGTCCGGCAGGGTGAAGATATTCCACATCGCCCCGACCACGTTCCACGGGATCAGCATCGGCAGCGCCATGGTGACCAGGCAGACCGGCACCCAGAAGCCCTTTCGCGGCATCGAGAGCGCAATGATGACGCCAAGCGGCACTTCGATCACGAGGATGAGGAAGGTGAAGAGCGCCTGCCGGCCGAGCGCCGCGTGAAACCGTTCGGAGCGCAGGATGTCCTGGAACCAGCCGAGCCCGTGCCAGAAGAACTGGTTGTTGCCGAAAGTTTCCTGCACCGAATAGTTGACGACCGTCATCATCGGCACGAGCGCGTTGAACGCGACAAGGACGAGGACGGGAAGGACGAAGAACCAGCCCCTTTGGTTGACCTTGCGCATTACACGGTCCCTTCCCTGGTCGTGGCGATCCAGCCGTCGCGATAAAGCCGCGTCTGGTCGGGCCGGAAGGCGAGGTGCACTGTGACGCCGGGCTCCGGTGGCGCACCTTCGGCGATCGCGCTGATGCGGGTCGCACCGGCCAACGCCTCGACCACGAAATGGCGGCCCATGTCCATCACCTTGCGCACGGTGGCCGGAATGCCAGCGTCGGCGAGGGTCACGAATTCCGGGCGCACGCCGATCTCGTGCCTGCCGTTTCCGGACGAGATGGGTCCTTCGAGGGCGATGGGGTTGCCGTTGAAAAGGGCGCCGCCTTCCCGCACCTCGGCCGGCAGCACATTCATGCCGGGCGAGCCGATGAAATGGCCGACGAAGGTATGGGCGGGCCGGTCGAAGAGATCGACGGGCGTGCCGATCTGCACTACCTCGCCATCCTGCATGACGACGACCTGATCTGCGAAGGTCAGCGCCTCGGTCTGATCATGCGTGACATAGATCATCGTTACCTTCACACGCTGATGCAACTCCTTGAGTTTTGAGCGCAATTTCCATTTCAAGTGCGGGTCGATCACGGTCAGGGGTTCGTCGAACATGATGACGTTCACGTCGTCGCGGACCAGGCCGCGGCCCATCGAGATCTTCTGCTTGTTGTCGGGAGAGAGGTTCGCGGCGCGGGTGCCGAGCATCTCGGTCACCTCCAGCATCCCGGCGATTTCGTCCACGCGGGCCTTGACGCGCGCCTCGTCGACGCCGCGATTGCGCAGCGGGAAGGCAAGGTTGTCGAAGACCGTCATCGTGTCGTAGATCACCGGGAACTGGAACACCTGCGCGATGTTGCGCTGGTCCGGGGGCAGGGCGGTCACGTCCTTGCCGTCGAAAAGGATGTGCCCTTCTGATGGTTGAAGAAGCCCAGATATGATATTGAGAAGCGTGGACTTTCCGCATCCTGATGGGCCAAGAAGCGCGTAGGCGCCACCGTCCTGCCAGTCGAGGTTCAGCTCTTTCAGCGCATAGTCGGCGGGACCTTTCGGCGCGGCCATGTAGCTGTGTCTGAGATGGTCGAGCGTGATCTTGGCCATGGGTCCCTCAGGCGGCAAGGGCGCCGTCCGGCGCGAAATAGAAGCAATGGGCGGGGTCCATGTAGAAGCGGTGATCCACGCCTACCCGGTAGGGATGCACCCCGGGCGCGAGCGAGACCCAGGTATCGCTGCCAAGCCGGAAGTGCGCCGTCGATTCCGAGCCGGAGAGTTCGGTGATCTGCACGGTTCCGGTCATCGGCACCGCGCCGGCGCCGGGGCTGGTCGGAAGGACGTAGTTCGGGCGGATCGCGACGGTATAGGCGCCGTCCCGCAGCCCCGCGGCAGCGCCGGTCACGTCCCAGCCAAGGCCATGGCCCATCTCGACCCGGCTGCCTTTCTTGGTGACGCGCGCGGCATTGATCGGTGGGTCGGAAAAGACCCGCGCCGAGGTCAGCGTGTTCGGATGCCGGTAGATCTCGGCGGTCGGACCGAACTGCGTGACATGCCCGTCCTGCATCAGCGCTGTGCGCCCGCCCAGCATCAGCGCCTCGGCCGGCTCCGAGGTCGCATAGACGACAACGGCGCCGCGCCCCGCGAAAAGCTCGGGCAGCTGGTCGCGCAACTCCTCGCGCAGCTTGTAGTCGAGGTTGGCAAGCGGCTCGTCAAGGAAGACCGCCGTCGATTCCTTAGCGATGGCGCGTGCAAGCGCGGTGCGCTGCTGCTGCCCGCCGGAAAGCTCATGCGGGCGGCGGTGGAGCATGGGTCTCAGCTGCAGCACGTCCGCCGCCGCCTCGACCCGCCCCTGAATCTCGGACTTCGGCAGGCCCGCGACCCGCAGCGGCGAGGCGATGTTGTCGAAGACCGTCATGTGCGGGTAGTTCACGAAGAACTGGTGGACGAGGCTGATGTTGCGCTTCTGCGGCGACATGCCGGTCACGTCCTGCCCGTCCATCAAAATACGTCCAGAGGCGATGCGGTCGAGCCCGGCCATCAGCTTGATGAGCGAGGTCTTGCCCGATCCCGTCTCGCCAAGAAGGACGTTGAAGCGCCCCGGTTCAAGGACAAGCGAGGTTTCCTTGACATGCGTCACCTGGCCGACGCGCTTGGTGACCGCCTGAAGTTCGAGCGCCATGTCCCCTCCCTGGACCCGTTGCCCGCAGGTCTGGTGCCCGCGGTTCAGGAAGACCGGGGCGAACCTGCCGCCCCGGTCCTGCCTGCCCGGATTTCAGCCCGGGCAGACGGTGCTCTCAGAGCCTCAGTTCTCGGCCCACTGCTTGATGAGTTCGTCGTAGCTGATGGTCACGCCTTGCTCTTTCTCGTTCTCGAGCTTGGCATGCGGGCCACCCTCCTTGCCGAGCCATTCGGAAGGATCCTTGGGCTCGTTCAGGCGCGGGCCACAGCCGCCATAGACACCGGCCGATTCGTCGGCGGCCTGCATCCGGGCCATCGTGATGTCCATCTCCTCGGCCAGTCGATCCATCGCCTGCTGCGGTGTGAAGGCGCCGGAGTTCACATCGCCGATCTGCTGCCACCAGATCTGCGCCAGCTTCGGATAATCGGGCACGTTGATCCCCGTCGGCGACCAGCGGACGCGGTCGGGCGAGCGGTAGAATTCAACGAGGCCGCCAAGCTTCGGCGCGCGTTCGCTGAAGCTTTCATGCCGGACGGTCGAGTCGCGGATGAAGGTCAGACCGACATGCGACTTCTTCACGTCGACGGTCTTCGACACGACGAACTGCGCATAGAGCCAGGCCGCCTTGGCACGGTCTTCCGGCGTCGACTTCAGGAACGTCCACGAGCCGACGTCCTGATACCCGACCTTCTGGCCTTCCTTCCAGTAGGGGCCATGCGGCGAGGGCGCCATCCGCCACAGGGGATTGCCCTCGTCGTCGACCGTATTGTTGCCTTCGGACTTCGGCTTCACCATGTCGGCGGTAAAGGCGGTGTACCAGAAGATCTGCT
>JAGRDU010000099.1 GCA_020446905.1 Paracoccaceae bacterium
CCGGAAAACTCTGACGACGGACACTCAGCCGCGACGCGGACCACGAGGGGCGGGCGACGGTGTCGTCCTTGCCTTCCCCGGCGAGCCGGCGCTTGAGGACGTGCGGGACGACTATCTGCGCCTCCTCCTGCGTCGCCATGCCGGCAACCGGAGCAAGGTCGCCGCGATCCACGGCGTGAGCGAGCGCGACACCTGTCGCCTTGGCGGCGAGATCGAGCAGGGCGAGAAGGATTGAGCTCCGCACGCCGGCGCTGGACGCGGGCGCCCCGTCCTTTATAGACGGAAGGCAGAGCAAGACGGGCGCCGGCCCGCCCGCAAGGAGTCCTTCGCATGACATTCGACCGCAAGATCAAGATCGCGCCCTCGATCCTCTCGGCCGATTTCGCCAATTTCGGCGCCGAGATCCGCGCCATCGAGGACCAGGGCGCCGACTGGGTGCATGTCGATGTCATGGACGGGCATTTCGTCCCCAACCTCACCTTCGGCCCGCCCGCGGTGAAGGCCTTCCGTCCCCATGTGAAGACCTTCATGGACGTCCACCTGATGATCGCCCCGGTCGATCCCTATATCGAGGCCTATGCCGAGGCGGGCGCCGATATGATCACAGCCCATGTCGAGGCAGGTCCGCATATCCACCGCACGCTGCAGGCGATCCGCGCGCAGGGGGTGAAGGCGGGCGTCGTCCTCAATCCCGGCACCCCGGCCGAGGCGTTAGCCGATGTCCTCGACCTTTGCGACATGGTCCTCGTGATGACGGTGAACCCGGGGTTCGGCGGGCAGAAGTTCATCCATTCGGGCATCGAGAAGACCCGCAAGATCCGCGCGATGATCGGCGACCGGCCGATCCATATCCAGATCGACGGCGGCATCACGCCCGAGACCGCGCCGCTTGTCGTCGCGGCGGGGGCGGACGTGCTGGTCGCGGGTTCGGCCGTCTTCAAGGGCGGCTCGGTCGATGCGCCGCATGTCTACGGCGCCAATATCCGCGCCATCCGCGACGCGGCCGAGGCCGCGCGCCGGGAGGCCTGATGGCGCGCATCGTCTTCGACCTTGACGGGACGCTGATCGACAGCGCGCCCGACATCCACGCGGCCGTGGCGCTGACGCTCGGGGAGGAGGGCAGGGCGCCGCTTTCCCCCGAAACCATCCTCTCCTTCGTCGGCAACGGTCTGCCGCATCTCGTGGGGCTCGTCATCGGTGCGGCAGGGCTGGATCCGGCGCGCCATGCCGATCTGACGGCGCGGACGCTCGCCCATTACAACGCCGTCAGCGGCCAGCGGACGGTGCCATATCCGGGCGTCGCAGCGGCGCTTGCCGCGCTGGCCGCCGCGGGGCACGCGCTCGGCATTTGCACGAACAAGCCCGAGGCCCCGGCGCGCCACATTCTTGCGTTTCTCGGCCTCGGTCCCTTCGATGTGGTCGTCGGCGGCGACAGCCTCGCGGCCCGCAAGCCCGACCCCGCGCCGCTGCACGCCGCCTTGGCCGCACTTGCACCGGGGCCGGCCATCTTTGTCGGCGACAGCGAGATCGACGCCGAGACCGCGGAACGGGCAGGCGTTCTCTTCCTTCTCTTCACCGAAGGCTACCGGAAGGCGCCCGTCGCGGACTTGCCACACGCGGCCCGTTTTTCAGATTTCGCGGAACTACCCGCGCTTGTCAGGGGACTGCAATGAAACTCCTCCGATACGGCCCGACGGGCCAGGAACGCCCGGGCCTTCTCGATGCCGACGGGCGCATCCGCGACCTCTCCGCCCATGTCCCGGACATCGCCGGGGACGCGCTAAGGCCCGATGGGCTCGCCGCGCTCGCGGCCCTCGACCCGGCGAGCCTGCCGCTTGTCGAAGGCACCCCGCGCCTCGGCCCCTGCGTCGGCGCGGTGGGCAAGTTCATCTGCATCGGCCTCAACTACGCCGACCACGCTGCCGAGACCGGGGCGGCGATCCCGAGCGAGCCCATCGTCTTCGCCAAATGGACAAGCGCGATCACCGGGCCGAACGACGGGATCGAGATCCCGCGCGGATCAAGCAAGACGGACTGGGAGGTGGAACTGGGCGTCGTCATCGGCAAGGGCGGGCGCTACATCGCGCCGGACTATGCGCTGAACCATGTCGCCGGATACTGCGTCATCAACGACGTCTCGGAACGCGAATGGCAGATGGAGCGCGGAGGCACCTGGGACAAGGGGAAGGGCTGCGACAGCTTCGGCCCGCTCGGCCCCTGGCTCGTGACGCCGGACGAGGCGGGCGATCCGGGCAGCCTGCGCCTCTGGCTCGAGGTGGACGGGCACCGCTATCAGGACGGCACGACCGCGACGATGATCTTCGGCGTGGCCGAGATCATCGCCTATCTCAGCCGTTTCCTCTCGCTGCAGCCGGGGGATGTCATCGCGACCGGTACCCCGCCCGGCGTCGGTCTTGGGCAGAAGCCGCCGGTCTACCTCAAGGGCGGCGAGGTGGTGCGGCTGGGTGTCGAGGGGCTGGGCGAACAGCTTCACAAGGTGCGGCGCGCCTGACCCTTCAGTACCCGGTCAGCGTGGCAAGGACGCCAAGCACCTCCTCGGGGTCTGTCGAGGGGTTCACGATGCAAAGCCGGAACACCATCTCGCCGCGCCAGCGCGTCGGCAGGCAGAGTAGCGCGCCCGACCGCCGGTGCCCCTCGGCCCATTGGATCATGCTGGCCTCATCCATGCCGCGCGGCCGGAAGAGGATCACCGTCAGCTGCGGCCCGAGGATGAGGTCGAGCCCGGCCATGCCGGCGATACCCGCAGCGATCTCTTCGGCGATGGCCCGGGTGCGGGCGATGGCGCCGGCATAGGCTGCGGTGCCGTGAACGGCGAGAGAGAACCAGAGCGGCAGGCCGCGCGCCCGCCGCGTCAGGTGCAGCGCGTAGTCCGACGGGTTCCAGTGTGTCTTGTCGACTGTGTCGAGATAGACCGCCTTCTGGCCATGTGCGGCGGCCCCGGCCGCAGCGTCCCGGTAGATCAGGGCGCAGCTGTCATAGGGCGCGAAAAGCCATTTGTGCGGATCGACGATCAGGCTGTGCGCCCGCTCGATCCCCGCAAAGAGAGGGCGCTGCGCGGGATCGGCAAGCGCGGCAAGACCGTAGGCGCCGTCGAGATGCAGCCAGAGGCCCCCTTCCTCGGCAAGGTCGGCAAGCCCGGCGATGTCGTCCACCGCCCCGCAATTGGTCGCGCCGGCGTTGCCGACGATGGCGAAGACCGAGGACGTCAGTGCCCCCGCTGCTGCCTCGGCCGTCATGCGACCGGTCGCGTCGGCGGGCACCTCGATCACATCGACATCCATGACGCGCGCCACCGCGCGGATCGAACTGTGCGCCTCGGACGAGGCGAGGATCGCCCAGCGCGCCGGCCGTTCCACCTGCCGCGCGCGCCATTCGCGGGCCGCATGAAGCGCCGAGAGGTTGCCGAGAGTCCCGCCCGCGACGAAGACGCCACCCGCGTCCTCGGGCCAGCCGGCGAGGTCCGAAATCCAGCGCAGCGCCTGGTTCTCGGCATGGATCGCGCCGGCGCCGCCGTCCCAGTTGCCAGCGAAGATCCCCGCGGCCCCCAAGGCTGCATCGAAGGACAGCGCGGCGCGCGAGGGGGCCGAGGCGACAAAGGACAGGCTCGTCGGATGGCCGAAGGGACGGGTCGAGGGGACGATGGTCTCGGTGAAAAGCCGGAACGCCGCCTCGGCGCCAATCCCGCCTGCCGTGATCGAATGGCCAAGAACGGGTTCCAGCGCGGCGAAGCTTTGCGCGCCGTGCTTGGGGTCGGGGCCGTGGGCGATCCGGGTGCCGGTCCAGTCCAGCATTGCCTCGGTGGCGCCCGCGGGGAAGGGGAAGGCCTCGTCGCTCATTCCGGGGCAAGCTCCGTCACTTCGCGGCGGAAGGGAAGCGCGTCGCCGAGCTCTGCGCCGTCCAGCTCGCGCGCATAGCGGTGGCCCGCATAGGTCGCCCAGGCGATGGGGCCGGGCGCCTCGGCATCGCCGATCAGCTTGACCGAGAGGATCCCCGCATCCGCCCACTCCGCCTCGCGCGCGAGCAGGTCGCGATAGAGCGCATCCTCGGGGCTGCGCGAGGCGACCATCACCACCGCGTCGCAGCCGATCGGCGAAGGCGCGCCGGTATAGGTGCAGTTGGTCGTGACCTCGCCGCGCCCGATGGCCGTGACGCCCCGGTTCAGCACGATCTCCACCCCCATCCCGGCCAGCCGCCGGTGGATCGCGTGTTGCTCCAGCGTGTTCACCGTCCAGTCGGAGAGATAGGCCGAGGGCGTCACGATGGTCACTTCATGCCCCTCGCGCCTGAGAAGCTCGGCCAGAACCCCGCCCATGTAATAGTGGTCATCGTCGTAGATGACGACGCGACCGGAGGGCCTGAGGCCTGCCATCAGGTCGTCGGGCGTGAAAAGCGGCATCGCGGGGTCGATCGGGAAGGGCACGACATGCTGGCGGCTGACCCCGTCGCGCCGCCAATGGGCGCCGGTCGCGATGCAGACATGCTGGAATCCGAAGTCGACAATGCCGGCCGCATCGAGCCGGCTGTCGAAATAGACCTCGACATTCGGCTTCTGTCCGATCTGGTAGGCGCGGTAGTCCGCGACCCGGCCCCAGGCCGAAAGGCCGGGCAGCATGCGCTCGCGCGCGACACGGCCGCCGAGGGCGTTCCCCGCCTCGGCCAGGGCGACGTCATAGCCGCGCTCAGCAAGCGCGCGCGTCGCCTCAAGCCCCGCCGGTCCCGCGCCGACAACAAGCACCCGTTCGCTCTGCCCCTTCGCGTTCATCTGCTCGGGATGCCAGCCCTTGCGCCATTCCTCCATGAAGGTCGGGTTCTGGGTGCAGCGGCTGATTCCATGCGTCATGTCGCCGGTGATGCAGATGTTGCAGCCGATACACTCCCGGATGTCCTCGGGCCGTGCCTCCTCGATCTTCTTCGGCAGGAAGGGATCGGCGATGGAGGGGCGCGCGCAGCCGATGGCGTCGAGCGTGCCTGACTTCAGCATCCGCACCATCACGTCGGGCGAGGTGAAGCGGCCGACCCCGACGACCGGGCGCGAGGTCAACGCGCGGATACCCCTGACCAGCACCTCCTGCGCCGCCTCCTCCTTGAACCGCGAGGGGCCCGAGCAATCCTCCCATGTCCCGTGTGCAAGGTCCCACATGTCAGGCAGATCGCCGTTCATTTCGATGAAGTCGCGAAGCTCGGCATTGGAGAAGCCAAGCTCTCCGATGGTCTCGTCCAGCGAGACGCGCATGGTCAGGCCCATCGTGTCGCCGACGGCATCGCGGAGGTCCGCCACCACCTCGCGCGCGAAGCGCGAGCGGTTCTCGAGGCTGCCGCCGTATTCGTCGCTGCGCTGGTTCGTCGCGCGGCTGAGGAAATGCTGGAAGATGCCGAACCCATGCGCGCCGTAAAGGCAGATGAGGTCGAACCCCGCCGCCTTGGACCGGCGTGCGGCATTGACGAACCAGCGGCGCAGGTCGCGGATGTCGGACTTCGTCAGCGCCCTAGCCTGCACCGGGTCGTTGGTGAAGGTGCGGATCGGCAGCGCCGAGACGGCAAGCGGCACCTCGCGCGTGTAGAAGTTCGGCCCGTTGACGCCGGAATAGGCGAGCTGGATACCGGCGAGCGCGCCATGCGATTTCATCTTCTCGGCCATGCGCGCGATGGCGGGGATGTCCTGATCCTCCCACAGGCGCAGCTCTATGAAGGGCGTGATCTCCGAGGTGTGGTGGATCTCGCACTGTTCGGTGAAGATCACGCCCCAGCCACCCTCGGCCTTCACGCCGCGCATCGCCGCCGCCGCCGAGGGGTCGCGGTAGCCACCGCCATTGCAATGCGGCACCTGATAGAACCGGTTCTTCGCCGTCACCGGCCCGATCGCGAGCGGCGTGAAAAGGATGTCATAACGGGGATCGCGCAAGTCCTGGCTCCTGAAGCGGTCGTCCGGCGAAGATAGCGGCCGGGCAGGGGGCGGAAAGTCGCGGCTGCGGAACCCCTGCTTAGGGGCAGGCTAACGCGCCGCATCGGTGATGGCGATGCCCTCGATCCCCGGCAGCCCTGTCGTCCGGGCAAGCGACCGGCAATGGTCCATGAACGCGCGCACCGCGTTCGACCCCTCGGCCCCGCGCGCGGTCAGCAAACCCATCCGCATCGGCCTGACCGGGCCTGCGATGGGGACGAAGCGCAGCGGCTTGCCGTCGGGCGACAGCCGGTTCAGGGGACGCACATTCGCGATGGAATAGCCAAAGCCGTTGGCGACAAGGCTGCGCATCACCGCCATGTCGCGGGTGCGCTCGGCGATCACGGGGCGCGGGCCGGTGGAGTCGAAGACCGACAGGAAGTAGTCGGCGCTGAGCGGCAGGTCGAGCAGGACCATCGGATAGGCGCGCAGCTCGTCCACCGTGACGGCGTCCCGCGCCGCAAGGGGGTGGCCCTCATCCATCAGCGCGAAGGGTGGCAGCTTCAGGAGCGGCAGGAACTGCAGGTCTGCGGGCAGGTCGAGGTCGTAGGCCAGCGCCACGTCGATCTCCGCCCGCCGGAGGGCGCTGAAAAGACCGGTCTGGTCAAGCTCCTGCTGCGACAGGCGCACCTCGGGATAGGCCGTCTCGAACCCCCGCCGCAAGGCCGGCAAGAGGACCTGCGCGAAGGTCAGAAGGCAGCCGACGACCATCGGCCCCCGGACCGATCCCGTGATCTCCCCCGCGACGTCCATCATCGCGCCCGCCTCGCGCAGGACGGTGCGCGCCTGCTCGAACATCTGGCGCCCGGCCTGGGTCAGCGACAGGCCCTGCGCATGCTGGCGGACAAAGAGAGCAAGGCCAAACTCCCGCTCGAGCTGGGTGATCGCGGCCGAGATGGAGGGCGAGGAGACGTTGATCTTTTCCGAGGCGCGGGCAATGCTGCCGGTCTCGCCCACCGCCACGAAATATTCGAGTTGCCTGAGGGTATACCTCAGCATCGCGCGCCCCCGCCTGATCGCCTGAACAAGGATTGGCCGCGAAACCGCGACTTCGCAAGCGCCGTCGGGCTATTCGTCGCCGGGAACGCCGTAGGACGGCGCCGCGCGGGGATCGAGCGCCCGGGTCACATAGGCGTCCATCTGCGGCTTGTAGATGTCCCAGAGCGCGGACAGCGCCGCGATGGGGCACTCCTCGGTCCAGTCGCAGCGCAGATCGGCCAGCGGCCAGTCTTGCCGGTGGACGATCCTCAACCCCGCCGAATGCACCGGCCCCGCCTCGCCGCCCGCGTCGAGCCCCGCGCGCAGGGCAGCGATGAGCCGGTCGCCGAGATGGCCCGCCGCGGCCTCGAAGCCGCGCACGATCGCGGCCGGGACCCCGGCATCTGCCAGAAGGTTCCCGCCCGAGGCGACATCGCGCCCCGCCGCCTCGGCCCAGATGCCAAGCGCGTTCTCGCCCGAATGGATCGCCGTCCGGCCGCCCGCGTCGATCGCCAGCACCTGGCGGTAGGCGATGAAGCTGCCCTGCCGCCGCACCTCGGCCACCGCTTCGGCCGCCGTCCGCCCCTCCGCCATGAGATCGAGCGTCAGTGGGCCAAGGCGCGGGTCGGTCACGTTCTGCGAGGCGACCGCGCCGACCCCCGCCCGCGCATAGGCGCAGCGCGCCGCGACCGCGGGCGAGGAGGACGAGATCGCGACGCCGAACATCCCGGTTTCGGCGCAGCGCGCGACAAGCGAGAAGGTCATCGCCCTAGTCCGGGATCACGGCGGTGCCGTCGATCTCGACCAGCCAGTCGGGCCGGGCGAGCGCGCTGACGACAAGCCCGGTCGAGACGGGATGCACGCCCCTGATGTATTCGCCCATGGTCCGGTAGACCGCCTCGCGGTGGCGGACATCGGTGATGTAGACGACCACCTTCACGAGGTGCTCCATCGTCCCGCCCGCTTCCTCGATCAGCTGCCGGATGTTCTGCATCACCTTGTGGGTCTGCTCCACCGGATCGTGGCTGTCGATGTTCTTTGCGTCGTCAAGGTTCTGCGGGCACTGGCCGCGCAGCCAGACGGTGCGCCCGCCGCGCGTCACGACCGCCTGGCAGAGGTCGTTGTCGAGCTTCTGTTCGGGATAGGTGTCGCGGGTGTTGAACTTGCGGATGCGCTCGTGCGCCATCGTCGTCTCCTGAAAGTCGCGCCTGATGCGCCTTGTTTCACGCCCCGCCCGCCGCCCCAAGAAGCGACTGCCTCATCGGCGCTTAGGCGGGCACGAAGCAGGCTTAGCATGGGCCGAGGCACTGCTTCATCAAATCATGTTTTCGGCCGGTGCGGGGCCACTTTAGGGTGGCGCGGAACAGACGCGAAGGGACGGCGGGCATGGGGACGGAACGGATCGACACGCTGGTCGTGGGCGGCGGACAGGCCGGGATCGCGATGAGCGAGCATCTCGGCGCCCTCGGCATTCCGCACCTCGTGCTGGAGCGCCACCGCATCGCCGAGCGCTGGCGGAGCGAGCGTTGGGACAGCCTCGTCGCCAACGGTCCGGCCTGGCACGACCGCTTTCCGGGAATGGAGTTCGCAGGCATCGGCCCGGACGACTTCGCCGCGAAGGAGGGCGTCGCCGACTATTTCGAGGCCTACGCGAAGATGATCGGCGCCCCGGTCCGGACCGGCGTAGATGTGCGCGGGGTGGAGCGGATGCCGGGCAGCGTGGGGTTCCGTATCGCGACGTCGGAGGGCGAGATCGAGGCCGACAACGTGGTCGCCGCGACGGGGCCATTCCAGCGTCCGATCATCCCGCCGATGGTACCCGAGGGCGCGGTAGCGCTGCAGCTTCACTCCGCCACCTATCGCAACCCGGACCAGTTGCCGCCGGGCGCGGTGCTTGTCGTCGGCGCCGGTTCCTCGGGCGTGCAGATCGCGGACGAGCTGCGCCGGGCGGGCCGCGAGGTCTATCTGTCCATCGGTGCACATGACCGCCCGCCGCGCAGCTACCGGGGCCGCGACTTCGTCTGGTGGCTCGGGGTTCTCGGCAAATGGAACGCCGAGACGCCCGGGCCGGGGACCGAGCATGTCACCATCGCCGTCAGCGGCGCGCGCGGCGGCGAGACGGTCGACTTCCGCCGTCTTGCGGCCGACGGGATCACCCTGCTCGGCATGACCACCGCCTTCGACGGCACGGCGATGCACTTTGCCCCCGACCTCGCGAAGAACCTCGCGGCGGGGGATGCCAACCACCTCTCCGTCCTCGACGAGGCGGACGCCTATGTCGCCCGCAACGGCCTTGACCTGCCCGAGGAGCCTGAGGCGCGGCGCCAGCTTCCAGACCCGGCCTGCGTCACCGATCCCGTCCTGTCGCTCGACCTTGCGGCGGCGGGCGTCTCGACCGTGCTCTGGGCAACCGGCTATGCACTCGACTACGGCTGGCTGAAGGCCGGCAGCTATGACGCGCGGGGCCGCCCGGTGCACCAGCGCGGCGTCTCACCCGAGCCCGGGCTTTTCTACGTCGGCCTGCCTTGGCAATCGCGGCGCGGATCGTCCTTCATCTGGGGCGTCTGGCACGATGCCAAGCACGTCGCCGACCAGATCGAGACCCGGCGCAAGTATCTGGCGTTTCACCGCACCAACGCGCCCCTGAGGGGCTAGATCAGGCCGAGACTGGCGCCGAGAAGGCGGAACGAGTCGCTGATCGGCGCCATTCCGGCAAGCGTCGCGAATGCCTCGCTCGCGGCGGCGTAGAACATCGTCAGCGCCCAGCCCGCCGCCCGCATCACCGGCTGCTGCAGTGCCTTGCTGCGTCGCTTGCGGAAAAGCTGCGTCCACCAGATCAGGATCGCAAGCCCGACGCCATGCCAGACGCCCCAGAGGATCCAGTGCACAGGCCAGGCGGCATGCCAGATGCCGACGACGGCGAAGGTCAGGATGATCGACCAGTAGGGATTCCGGGTCTGCCCGACGAGCGGCATGTAGACATAGGTGAGGACCCAGCTCGCCAGCGTCATGTGCCACCGCTGCCAGAACTCCCGCAGGCTCATGGCAAGGAACGGCATGTTGAAGTTTTCGGCGATGGTCAGGCCGAAAAGACGGCTCGATCCGATGGCGATGTCGGAATAGGCCGCGAAGTCGAGGTAGGAATAGGCGAGCGCGAGGAAGAGGAAGACCCAGATCTTCCACGCGGGCGTCCCGCCGATATCGGCCAGGAGAAGCTCGTAATCCGTGCCCGCAACCTTTTCGAGGACCTTGAAGACAAGGACGGCGAGGAAGAATTTCTTCACGATACCTTGCGCGATCCGCACCAGCCCTTCGGCGACGAAATCCCAGTGGAACGTCGCTTCGCGGTGTTTCAGGAAGTGGTCGAACCGCTCGATCGGACCGGCGGTGAAGATCGGCGCAAGGAACATGAACGCGGCGAAATCGGCGAAGCCGTGGGCAGGCAGCGTGCCGCGACGGCGCTCCAGCGAATAGTGCAGGAGCTTGAAGGTGAAGTAGCTGATGCCGAGCGGCAGGAAGAGGTCGAAGAAACTCGCCTTGTGGCCAAGCGCGTCCAGAAGCGCGGGCAGGTATTTCGACCAGACGAAGTAGGCGAGGACGACCGCGATCGGCCAGGGCGACTTGCCAAGCCGCGCGATCGTGGCCTGAAAGCCGGTCTTCTCCTGCGGCACGGAATGCGACAGGTAGACGAACGTGGCCAGCAGCGCCATTAGGCCGATGTCGATGGGCGCGAAGGTCATTAGGAGCGTGAAGCTGAGCAGCGCGAGAAGCCCGGCACGCAGGCGCTGCGGTGCGACCCAGTAAAGGATCGGCGAGACGAGGAGGAAGGCCCACCAGATCGGGGTCGTAATCACGCTAGTACCCCTGATACTGGAACGCGCCGAGGTCGCCGAAGCTGCGCATCAGCTCGAACATCGCGATGACAAGCAGCACGCCCACCGCCAGCCCCATGAGGATCGCCCCGGCGCGGCGCGCGCGTGCAAGGATGTGGTGTTCGTGAACGGGCGGCGGGGTCATGACTGGGATTCCCCCTTGGGCGAAGCGGCGATACGCGCGGCGAGTTCGGCGATGATCTTCGCGCGAATCGCCGGATCGCCGATGTGCAACTCGTCGTAATAGGCCGACTGCGGGATCGTTCCCTCGGCCATCATCGGCCAGAACTCGGCTCCAAGCTCGGCCGCCAGAGCGGCGTAGCGCGCCGTATCCTCCGCGAGAATCCCGCCGATATTCTCAGCCTTGACCAGTTCGGGGCTCGGTCGCTCGGGTGCGATGATGAGATGAACGTTCGGGAATGCGGCGAGGTGATGGCCGAGGTCCTGCAACAGGCCGAGATAGTCGCCGTCATTGATCTTGTGACCTTCGCGCGTCTCCATACCGATCCTTTGGCGCCCTTCCTGCCGGGCGGCAAGCGCCTGCGAATCCTTGGGGGCGTAGTGATCATATCGCGGCGTGGCTGGCTGACGGGTCAGCAGGCGCATCATCGCCGTGGCGCCGTTCACCGCCACAAAGTCGCTGTTCTCGACAACGTAGAACCGGGAGCGCGGTTTTGGCGTGACACCGATCTTGACCCAGGCCGCATCGGCCCAGTCCGAGCGCAGGCCGAGACGGACAGTCTTGTACATCTTCACGATGGTCGCGCGGTTCCAGTAGCCGATCGAAGCTTCGACGCCGAGCAGGACAACGACTTCGCGCCCCTGGTTCTCCTTGGCAGCGAACACAGTGTCGAGAAGCGCGAGCTGTTCGATCGGGCCCTGCGCGCCGGTCGTCAGGAAGGCCACTTCCCAGTCCCTTCCGGTCGCCCGGTCGACTTCTGCCTTGACGTCGCCCTCGAAGGCGAAGGCCGTGGAGGTCGCCGATGAGCCCAGCACCAAGAGAAGCGGCTGATCGGTCTTTTCCCGCGCGAGGGCGAGCGCCCGGTGCGTCGCGATGGCGTAGACATCCTTATAGGACCCGGCGAGATAGGCGCCGGCCGAGGAAGCGAGCGTGTCGTAGCGGAAGAACCAGCCGGCAAGCGCGAGGTTCGCGGCAAGCCCGACGAGCATCGCCCAGAACGCGGTGCGCGAGGGTTTGATGCAACCCTCGAAGAAGGCTTCGGCGATGGCCTTCAGGCTGGGTTTCGGCTCGGTCTCGGGATGCATCAGCTCGCTCCGGCCCCTTCGCGCGCGGGCGCGGTCATCTCGGCCGTGATGGCGACATAGTCGATCTTGCCGTTCGGGTTGCGC
>JAGRDU010000100.1 GCA_020446905.1 Paracoccaceae bacterium
GGCGATCACGCCGTTCTCGATCAGCAGGCTGCCGGTGGTTTCGGTCAGCCCTTCGGGGTCGATCAGGCGGGCGTTGGTCAGAAAATGCGTCACGTTGCGTCCTCCGCCGGATGTGATAGCGCAGGGCGGCTCATTCCGCCACCGCCGCCCTGCGGGTCCTTGCCCGCTCGATCGCATCGAGGGCGGCCTGTCCGTCGGCCAGATGCTTGATGAGATGCTTGGCGCCGGTTTTCGTCACCACCTGCACGTCGCCGAGGAGTTTCTGGACGCGGGCGATCTCCAGGAGCATCACCGACTGCCCCTGCGGCCCGATCAGGCGCCGGTCGGTCAGCTGCCAGCGCCGGGCGCGGGCTTCGGAGGCGAAGAAGGCGCCGCGTGCGGCGAGGCCAAGGAAGACGGCGCCCACGGCGATCGGGATCTGGTGGGACTTGCCCAGGTAGAGCAGGACCACCGCGATGGCGACCGACCCGAGTGCCGCCATCGCCGCGTGGTCCTTCCAATAGCGGGCGCGGTCGGCCGTGAAGGTTGCCTGCACGGTTTCCCCGTCGTCCAGCGGCCGTTCGGAGGCCGGGCCGGGGCGGTAGTTCAGGACCTCGTCGCGCTTCATCTCCGTCACAGCCGCGCCTGAAGGTTACGCAGGAGCCCGAGCACACGGGCGCCGTCCGCGATGTTCTCGAACCCGATCTTGGTGGTCACCTTGTCTCCGTCGCTGTCTTCCTGCTTCAGTGCGTGGAGCCAGACCGTCGCGCCATTGCGCGTGTCCTGCATTTCGAGCGGCGTGGTCTTCGTGATCGGGAAGATGGACAGTTCCCGCCGCCAGTAGCGTTTGGCGATATAGGCGGCGCGGGTAGAGAGCGCGTAGCGGATGCGCGCGTGGGCGGTGTAGGCCATGACCCATTGCCAGACGACCAGAAAGAGACCGACGCCGAGGAACGGCATCCCGAAGACAGCCGCCAACAGCGATCCGCCCGCCTCGGTCAGGTTGCCTGCCTTGAAGACGAAGAAGAGCCCGCCAAAGGTCAGGGCCGCGCCGGCGACGAAGAACGGAATGCCGAAGAGGGTTATGAAGATCAGCATCGGCCTGTTGTGTGTGCCGGGAAGGGGTGCGCCTTCCCAGAGGAGCTGTTCGCCTTCGACAAAGTAGTCTTCCCAGGCCTCTCCCGAGCGATCAGCCGTCATGCGGGCCGGTCTCTGAACGGCACGCCGCCCTGCTCACACCATTACCCCCACCGCCTTCGCCCCCCGCTCGGCCCTGAGGTTGCGCGCCAGCAGGTCCATGCAGGCCATGCGGACGGCGACACCCATCTCTACCTGATCCTGAATGACGCTTCGGTTGATGTCGTCGGCAAGCTCTCCGTCGATCTCCACGCCCCGGTTCATGGGCCCCGGATGCATGACGATGGCATCCTCCTTCGCCAGCGCCAGCTTTTCCGCGTCGAGCCCGTAGCGGTGGTAGTATTCGCGTTCCGAGGGGATGAAGCCGCCGTCCATCCGTTCCTTCTGAAGCCGCAGCATCATCACGACATCGGCGCCTTCGAGCCCCGCCTTCATGTCCTCATAGACCTCGCAGCCGAATTCGCCGATCCCGGCGGGCATCAGCGTCGGCGGGCCGATCAGGCGGACGCGGTTTTCCATCTTGCCGAGGAGTATGAGGTTCGACCGGGCGACGCGGGAATGGGCGATGTCGCCGCAGATGGCGACGGTCAGGCGCTGGATACGGCCCTTGGCGCGGCGGATCGTCAGCGCGTCGAGCAGCGCCTGCGTCGGGTGTTCGTGCCGGCCGTCCCCGGCATTCAGGACCGCGCAGTTGACCTTCTGCGCCAAGAGGTCGACCGCGCCCGAGGCAGGGTGGCGCACGACCAAGAGATCGGGGTGCATCGCGTTCAGTGTGAGCGCGGTGTCGATCAGCGTCTCGCCCTTCTTCACCGAGGAAAGGGCGACCGACATGTTCATCACATCGGCGCCGAGCCGCTTGCCCGCAAGCTCGAACGACGCCTGCGTGCGGGTCGAATTCTCGAAGAACATGTTGATCTGGGTGAGGCCCTTCAGCGCGTCGGAGTGCTTTTCCGTGCGCTGGTTCAGCGCGACATATTTCTCGGAAAGGTCGAGGACGGTGCGAATCTCTTCCGGGGCGAGGTGTTCGATGCCGAGAAGGTGACGCGCGCGGAAGGTCATGGAGAGCTCCGGTCCGGTTTTGCCCGCTTATGGCAAAAGGGGGGGCAAGGGGCAACGCCGAAAGCTGGCACGACCTTGGTGCGCTTGCGGGTGCGGGCGCGGAGGCATAGCTTGGCGCCGATGGAACCGGGACACGCCCAGATCGACCTTCTCGCCGCGCGGGCCCTGCTGGAATGGCAGATGGAACTCGGTGCGGACGAACCGATTCTGGATGCGCCGTTGAACCGCTACGACGTGGCGGCGGAGGCGCCGAAACCGGCAGCCGACGCGGCGCCGGTCGTTCCCTTGGAGGCGGAGGCCGTCGATCCGGTTGCGGTCGCGCGCGCAGCCGCGGAGGCGGCGGGCGATCTGGAGACGCTGGCCGAGGTGCAATCCGCCTATGACCATTGTGAACTCAAGAAGGGCGCGCGGAATTTCGTCTTCGCCGACGGCAACCCTTCGGCGCGCGTCCTTATCCTCGGTGAGGCGCCGGGGCGGGACGAGGACCTTGAGGGGCGGCCCTTCGTGGGCCGTGCGGGCCAGCTTCTCGACCGGATGTTCGCGGCGATCGGCCTCGCCCGGACGGCCCATCATGCGAACGAGGCGCTCTATATCACCAACGTTATGCCGTGGCGCCCGCCGCAGAACCGCGACCCGGAGCCGGCGGAGATCGCGATGATGCTGCCGTTCGTGATGCGGCATATCGAACTGGTGAACCCCGATATGATCGTCCTCATGGGCAACACTTCCTGCGCCGCCGCACTTGGCAAGCGCGGCATCCTGCGGCTGCGTGGGAACTGGAGCGAGGCGTTCGGGAAACCGGCGATGCCGATGACGCATCCGGCCTACCTTCTCCGTAACCCCGCGGCCAAGCGCGAGGCCTGGGCGGACCTCCTGGAGATCAAGGCGCGGCTTGGGGAGCTTTCATGATCGTCGATCCCTGGACACTCGCCACCTTTGTTCCGGCGGCATTGGCGCTGAACCTGACGCCGGGCGCGGACATGATGTTCTGCCTCGCCCAGGGCTTGCGCGGCGGGCCGCGCCCGGCGGTGGCGGCCAGCGCCGGCGTTTCGGCCGGGTCGATGGTGAATGTCATGCTGGCGGGGCTTGGGCTCGGGGCGCTCGTCGCTTCCCTGCCGGGGCTTTTCGAGGCGATCCGCTGGGTCGGGGTGGCATATCTCCTGATGCTGGCGTGGAAGACGCTGCGGGCGCCCTTGGCCGCGCAGGATGCGCCGCCCGTCAGGCCCTCGCGGGCGTTCCGGGACGGGTTCCTCGTCAACCTCACCAACCCCAAGGTGATCCTCTTCATCCTCGCTTTCATCCCGCAGTTCGTGGACCCCGCGCGGGGGGCGATCCTGCCACAGTTCCTGATCTTCGGATCGGTGATCGCGCTGGGCGGGTTCATCATCAACGCCGCCGTCGGGTGTGGCGCAGGCGGGATTGGCCGGGTTCTGGCGCGCGACCTTCGGGTGGAGCGGGCGTTGCGCTGGACCTCCGCCTCGGTCTTCGGTCTTCTGGCGGCGAAACTGGCATGGGACACGCGGGCATGAGCCGGATCGACGAGACGAAAGACTTCATCCCCGTCCGTATCGCCGTGCTGACGGTCTCGGACACACGGCGCCTCGCCGAGGACCGGTCGGGCGACACGCTGGTGGCGCGGCTGACCGAGGCGGGGCACATCCTGGCGGACCGGAAGATCGTGCAGGACGAGCGGGCGGAGATCGCGGCGCAGCTTCGGGCCTGGGTCGCCGATCCGGGCGTCGATGTGATTGTCTCGACTGGCGGCACCGGCCTGACCGGGCGCGATGTGACGGTCGAGGCGCACCGCGACGTCTATGAGAAGGAAATCGAGGCCTTCGCGACCGTCTTCACCATCGTCTCGATGCAGAAGATCGGCACCAGCGCGGTGCAAAGCCGGGCGACGGGCGGGGTCGCCGGCGGCACCTATCTGTTCGCGCTGCCGGGCAGTCCCGGCGCCTGCAAGGACGCCTGGGACGAAATCCTGAGATGGCAGCTCGACTATCGCCACCGGCCCTGCAACTTCGTCGAGATCATGCCGCGGCTCGACGAGCATCTCAGGCGCAAGTAACGCCCTCGTGCGCGCGGCGCTTTCGGCTTGGACGCGAAGAGACGGCGCGCTAGGATGCCGCTGGCGATAAGTTCAAGGATTTCATGCGGTTTCTCAGTCGCAGCCTGCTCGGCCTTTTCCTGCTGGCCCTGACGATCGGGTTGCTGGCCCTTGCCGGCGTGACGCTCAAGACAGCCATCGACATCCGCAATGCGCCGCCGGGGCCGGCCAGCCCGCCCGAAGAGCGTGCCTTTGCGGCGCGGGTGGTCACGGTCAGGGCAGCGGCGATCCCGCCCTTCACCACGGCCTATGGCGAAGTGCAAAGCCGCCGCACGCTGGAACTGCGCGCGACGGCGGCCGGGCAGATCGTCGAGATCGCCCCGGAGTTCGCCGATGGTGCGCGGGTCGAGGCGGGGCAGCGTCTTCTGAGGATCGACCCGGCGGATGCGGAATCGGCGCTGGCGCTCGCGCGCACGGGCCTTGCCGAGGCCGAGGCCGAGTTGCGCGATGCCGGCCGCGCCAGGGTCCTTGCGGCCGAGGACCTCGCGGCCGCCGCGACGCAGGCCGATCTCAGGGCGAAGTCTTTCGCGCGGCAGACTGGCCTTGCCGGGCGCGGGCTTGGCACGGCGGTCGACCTCGAGACGGCAGAGCTTGCCCTCTCGTCCGCGCGTCAGGCCGTGGTGTCGCGCAAGCAGGCGCTGGCGCAGGCCGAGCAGCGGAGCGACATCGCGACGACCGCGCTTGACCGGCAGCGGCTTGCACTGGCCGAGGCGGAGCGGCGGCTGGCCGAGACGGAGCTTCGCGCCGGGTTCTCCGGGGTGCTGTCGGGCGTCGTCGCGGTGCGCGGCGGCCTTGTCTCCAAGACCGAGAAGCTCGGCGAGCTGATCGACCCCGAGGCGCTCGAGGTGGCGTTCCGCGTCTCGACCGCGCAATACGCGCGGCTGATCGACGACCGGGGCGTGCTTCTGCCGCTCAGGGCGCGGGCGATGATCGACCTGCCGGGGGGCGAGGTGCTGGAGGCGGTGGCCGAGCTTGCGCGCGTCGATGCGGCGGTCGGCGAGGGGCTGAGCGGGCGGCTCGTCTTCGCCGAGCTTGGCGCGGCGCCGGGGTTTCGGCCGGGCGACTTCGTCACCATCGCGATTGCCGAGCCGCCCGTCGAGGGCGTCGCGCTGATCCCGGCGCGGGCGCTCGGGTCCGACGGGACCCTGCTTGTTCTCGGCGAAGGGAACCGGCTAGAGGAAGTGTCCGCCGACATCGTGCGCCGTCAGGGCGAGGAGGTTCTGATCCGCGTCGGCACGCTCGAGGGGCGCGAGATCGTCGCCGAACGCGCGGCCTTCCTTGGCGCGGGAATCCTTGTCAAGCCGGTCCGTGGCGCCGGCGCGGGGCAGGGTGCCGGGGCGGACGGCTATATTGAACTGACGCCCGAACGGCGCGCCGCGCTGATTGCCTTTGTCGAGGCCAGCGCGGCGATGCCCGAGAAGGACCGCGCCGCGGTTCTGGCGCAGCTGCGCGCGCCGCGCGTCCTGAGCGACGTCGTCTCGCGGATCGAAGCCCGGATGGGGGGCTGAGGCATGGCGGATGATCGTCAGCGCCCAGGTGTGGCAGACGGGATCCTGTCCTATTTCACCCGCCATGCGACGGCCGCGAACCTGATCCTCGCGGTCTGCATCTTTGCGGGGCTCGCCGCGCTGCCCCGGATGCGGGCTCAGTACTTCCCCGATGTCGTGGTGCCCGAGATCGTCGTCGCGCTGATCTGGGAAGGCGCCGGGGCAGATGACGTCGACCGGGGCATGGTCGAGCGGCTGCAATCGGGCCTTCTGGCGCTTGAGGGGGTCGAGGAGGTCACCTCGACCGCGGGCGATTCCGGCGGCGACCTGACGCTGACCTTCGAGCCGGGCTGGGATCTCGGCCGGGCGGTGGACGAGGTCGAGGCGGCGGTGGCGGCGGTGAACGACCTTCCGGCCTCGTCCGACAAGCCGACCGTCTCGCGCATCGTCTGGAATGACCGGGTGACCGATATCGTCATCTCGGGCCCCATCGGCCGTGACCAGCTTCTCCGGATCGGCGACGACTTCTTCGCGCGGCTCTACGCCGAGGGCGTGACGCGCGCCTCGTATCTCAGGGTCGGCGATCCCGAAATCCGGGTCGAGGTGCCGATGGCGGGCCTCATGCGGCATCACCTCACGTTGAGCGAGATCGCGGCGCGGATCGAGGCCGAGACGACGGCCGATCCGGCGGGCGTGGTCGGCGACGGGTCGGCCCGTCTCAGGACCGGGCGGGACAAGCGCAGCCCCGAGGACCTCGCGGCGATTGCGCTGAGGTCCGAGGCGAACGGCACCTCGCTGTCGCTGGGCGAGGTCGCGCGCATCCGCGAGACCAGCCCGACGGGCACGCACGAATATCATGTCGGCGGCAACCCCGCCGTTGTCCTCAGGGCCGAGCGGTCGTCCGAGGGCGACGCGATCGGCATCCAGCGCACGGTCGAGGCAGTGGCGGCCGAGATGCGGCCGACGCTGCCCGCCGGGGTGGCGATCGACCTAATCCGCACCCGGTCGGAAGAGATCACCGCGCGGCTCGATATCCTGCTCGCGAACGGCGCGATGGGCCTCGCGCTGGTCGTGGCGCTGCTGTTTCTCTTCCTGAACGCACGCACCGCGCTTTGGGTTGCGGCGGGCATTCCCGTCGCGATGCTGGCCGCCATCGCGGTGATGCAGGCCGCCGGGATGACGCTGAACATGATATCGCTCTTCGCGCTCATCATCACGCTCGGCATCGTCGTCGACGACGCGATCGTCGTCGGCGAGCACACCGATCACCGGTTCCGCAAGCTGGGGGAACCGCCGGTGGTCGCCGCCGAAACAGCCGTGCGGGCGATGGCGGCGCCGGTCTTCGCCTCGACCGTCACCACGATCATCGCGTTCCTCGGGCTGACGGCCATCTCGGGCCGTTTCGGAGACATGATCGCCGATATCCCGTTCACCGTGACGGTGGTGCTGATCGCCTCGCTCCTCGAATGCTTCCTCGTGCTGCCGAACCACATGTCTCATGCCCTCGTTGCGGCGGCGAAGGACCATTGGTACGACGCGCCGAGCCGGGCGATGAACCGGGGGCTTGGCTGGGTGCGCGACCGCGTCATGCGCCCCCTGACACAATGGGTCATCGTCGCGCGCTACCCGGTGCTTGCGGGCGCGCTCGCGCTTCTGGCCTGGGAGGTCGGGCTTTTCCTGCGCGGCGAGGTGCAGTGGCGGTTCTTCAATTCCCCCGAGCAGCCGGCGGTGAACGTCAATTTCGCGCTCGTGGACGGGGCCGAGGTCGAGGACAGCCGCGCGGTGATGCGTGCGGTGCAGGCCTCGGTCGAGAAGGTCGCGGATGATTTCCGCGAAAAGTACGGGGTCGAACCCTTGTCCTATGTCCTTTCGGAGGTCGGCGGCAACGCCTGGCCGGCGCTGCCGCAGGCCGGCATCAAGGACAAGGAGCTGCTTGGCAGCGTCTCGATCGAACTGACCGACCCGGACCTCAGGCCCTGGACGAGTTCGGAATTCATCACCGCGCTGCAGGCCGCCGTGCCGACCGATCCCCTGATCGAGGAGCTTTCGATGCGGGGCTGGCACAGCGGGCCGGGCGGCGGCTCGCTCGAGGTCGAGTTCTCGGGGGCCGAGGCCAGGACGCTCAAGGCCGCGTCCGAGGCGCTGAAACAGGCGCTGGCGCCCTTCCCCGAGGTTACCGCGCTTGAGGACGACCTGCTTTACGACAAGGACGAGCTGATCCTCGAACTGACGCCGCAGGGCCGCGCGCTCGGCTTCACCGTCGAGCAGCTCGGGGCGGAGCTTAGGGCGCGCATGAATTGGACCGAGGCCGCGACCTTTCCCGACGGCAAGCGCAGCGTATCGGTCCGGGTGGAGCTGCCGGCGCAGGAACGCGGGGCGGATTTCCTCGACCGGATGATGATGCCGACCGCGTCGGGGGGCTACGTGCCGCTGGGCGATATCGTCACGGTCTCGTCCGAGACCGGGTTTTCCGAGATCCGGCGCCGCAACGGCGTGCGTGTCGTCACCGTCTCGGGCGATCTGTCCGAGGACGATCCGGCGCGCGCGACGGCCGTCATGGACAGACTCAGCGGAACGATCCTGCCGCAGATCGCCGAGGATCACGGCGTCGCCTGGCGCGTCGCGGGCCTCGCCGAGCAGGAGGACAGTTTCCTCAACGACGCGTTGATCGGTCTCTATGCCGCGCTGATCGGCATCTATTTCGTTCTGGCCTGGATCTTCTCAAGCTGGACGCGGCCCGTCGTCGTGATGGCCGTGATACCGCTTGGCCTCATCGGCGCGATTCACGGGCATTATGCCTGGGGTCTGCCGATGTCGATGTTCTCGGTCGTCGGCATGATCGGGATGGCCGGGATCATCGTGAACGACGCCATCGTGCTGGTCAGTGCGGCGGACGAGAATGCCCGTGACCGCCCGCGGGTCGATGCCATCGTCGATGCCGTCGCCGGGCGGCTTCGGGCGGTGATGCTGACGACGGTCACCACCGTCCTCGGCCTCGCGCCGCTGCTCTTCGAGACCTCGCGGCAGGCGCAGTTCCTCAAGCCGACGGTTGTCACGCTTTGCTACGGGCTCGGCTTCGGGATGATTCTGGTGCTTCTCGTGGTGCCGGCGCTTCTCGCCGTGCAGGGCGATCTCGGGATCGCGTTCCGGTCGCTGCGGCGCGGGTTCCGGCGCGGGCGGGTGCGGCCCTATCTCTGGGCGGGCGCGGTGATCGAGCTTGCGCTTTTCGCCGCGCTCATGGGGCCGGCGGTTCTTGCCGGAGCGGGCGTCGGGGCCGCGCTCCTGCGCTTTGCCGCCGTCTCGCTGGCCGCGCTCGCGGCACTCGGCGCGCTTGCCGCGCTGATCCTCGGCCGGTCTCAGCCGGTGCAGCCCTGAACCTCGACGACGCGGCCCCGGTCGCCGAAGACCGTGATCGTGATGCTGGACCGGTCGAGCGCGAAGGGCTTCGCGTTCGGCGGGACAAGGTCGGCAACGGCGGTCAGCGTGCCGCCCTCGCGGCGGATATCGGCCTGCGAGACCCAGACAGCGCGATCCGAAAGCTCGATCACGGCCGTCTCATCGGGGCCGATCGCCGGAAGGTCGAGACGCGTGGTCAGCCGCAGCCCGTCGCGGATCGGCTCGGCGGCGCAATGTGCACCGCGCAGGCCAGCCGCCTTTCCGCTTTCCGGCATCTGCGACAGCGCGGCCCTGATCTCGGGATCGGTGGTGCCCTCAAGCGGCAGGTCGCCCGTCACGTCCACCGTGGCGGGCACGCAGACCTCCTGGCAGACGCCAAGCGCGACATGGGCCCTGAGGCTGACGGGCTGACCCGGCGCGGCGGGCGTGATCTCGACCGGAAGCACGAGCCGGTCGTGATACACGAGCGTCCGCATCCCGTTGAGGTCGAAGACCTCGGGTTTCGGCCAGTGATAGACGACGGAACCGACATTGGTCGATCCGCGCCAGTCGAACTCCGGCGGAATGCCTGCCTCGCCCGGTGCGCGCCAGTAGGTCTTCCAGCCGGGGGCGAGCGTCAACTCGAGCGCGGCCATCTGCGTTCCCGCCTCCGTGCGCCAGCCGGGCCGAAGGGTCGCGGTCACGAGGTCGGACGGCATATCCTGCGCCGCCACCGCCCCGGCAAGAGGGGCGAAAATCACGGCGGCAAGACGCAAGTGGCGCAGGCAAAGGTTCGACATGGTTCCGACATAGCCGAGGCCGGCGGGATTGGAAGTCACATGCGTGCAACTCACGAAGAGTTTTCCGGGCGCCAGGGTTGCGTTGATGCCTCCGCCGGACGATCTTTCGGGTCAGGAGGGCACCTCATGGACCTCAGCGGCAAGCTTCTGATCGCGATGCCCGGCATGGGCGATCCCCGCTTCGATCACAGCGTCATTTTCCTTTGCGCCCATTCGCCGGAGGGCGCGATGGGCCTGATCGTCAACAAGCCGGCGCCCGATCTGACCTTCGACACGCTCGCCGACCAGCTTGGCATCGTCCGGGGACCGGGCGCGCGCGAGATCCGGGTGCATTTCGGCGGGCCGGTCGAACATGCGCGCGGCTTCGTTCTGCATTCCGGCGACTATGGTGGCAGCGGCACGACGCTGAAGGTCGACGACCGTTTCGGCATGACCGCGACCCTCGATATCCTCGAGGAGATCGCGGCGGGCCGGGGACCCGAGGCGTCTTTCCTCGCACTCGGCTATGCCGGCTGGGGGCCGGGCCAGCTTGAGGACGAGATCGGGCGCAACGGCTGGCTGACCTGCGAGGCGGCGCCCGAGATCGTCTTTGCCGAACGCAACGACGACAAGTGGAGCCGGGCGCTGCGCACGCTCGGCGTCGATCCCCTTGGCCTATCGGCGGCCTCGGGCCGCGCCTGAGTGCCGCTGCCGGGCAGCGGCGCGAGGGATCTCTTGCGCCCGGAACGGGCGCGCAACCGGATCAATCCGCCTATCCGGCGGCGGGACGGGGGGCGGCGGCGCGGCGGAGGCGATCGTTGATCGCCCGGCCGAGGCCGCGGTCCGGGACCGGTGCGACGGCGATGCCGCCCGTGGCGATCCGGTCCGCCTCGCGCAGCAGGTGAAAAAGGTTCGCCGCCGCCTCGACAAGGTCACCGGAGGGCGAGAGGTTCAGCTCCGCCGCTTCCGTGCCCTTCCCGAACCCGATCCAGACTTCACCTGGCCGCTTTTCCGTCGCCCCTACCCGCACCGGTGCGCCCGGCGCGTAATGCGAGGCGAGCTGGCCGGGTGCGTTCGGACGCGCCTCGTCGCCCCCGGCCGCGAGCGGATGGCCGAGGCAGGCCACCAGCGCCTCGGCGGGGATGCCGCCGGGCCGAAGGAGCCGCGGCGCCCCGGCAAGTCCGAGGATGGTGGATTCGACGCCCACGGCGCAGGGGCCGCCATCCACAACGGCGGCGATACGGCCCTCAAGCCCGGCAAGGACATGCGCCGCGCGTGTCGGGCTGACCCTGCCGGACGGGTTGGCCGAGGGCGCCGCAACCGGGCCGCCGAACGCTGTCAGAAGCGCGCGCGCGACGGAATGCTCGGGCAGCCGGATCGCGACGCTTGGCAGCCCGGCGGTGACGAGCGGGCTGATCCCCGCCTCGGGCCTGAGCGGCAGGACAAGTGTCAGCGGCCCCGGCCAGAAGGCATCCGCGATCTTCTCGGCGAGGGGGTCGAAAACGGCGATGCGCCGCGCCGTTGCCATGTCCGCGACATGCACGATCAGCGGGTTGAAACGCGGCCGGCCCTTCGCCTCGAAGATCCGCGCGACGGCGCGGTCGGACCGCGCATCGCCGCCAAGACCGTAGACCGTCTCGGTCGGAAAGGCGACAAGCTCGCCCCCGGCGAGAAGTGTCGCGGCACGGGCGAGGCCGGGGCGGTCCGTGCTCAGGAGTTCGGTCACGCGGTCTGCCTCCTCGTGACGCAGCGTCCGGGTTGATGGTGTCTGACCTAACGGCAATCATGCCGCCAGACTCAAGTGACATACGCGCCGGGGCCATGCTTGCCAAGGCGGGGAGGACAATCCATGCCGTATCGTGCGCCCGTCGCCGACATCCGTTTCATTCTCGACCGCATCGTGCCCCTGGCGACGGTCACCGCCACCGAGCGCTTCGCCGAGGCGACGCCGGATCTGGCCGAGGCGATCCTGACCGAGGCGGGCAGGCTCTGCGAAACCGTTCTCGCGCCGCTGAACCGCGCGGGCGATCTTGAACCGGCACGGCTTGAGAACGGCGTCGTGCGGTCCACGCCCGGCTATGCCGAAGCCTTTGCGCAGATCGTCGAGGGCGGCTGGATCGGCGTCACCGCGCCGGTGGAACACGGCGGCATGGGCCTGCCGCAGGCCTTGAACATGGCGATCCAGGAGATGATGGCGGGGTCTTGCCTCGCGCTCCAGCTCAATCCCCTTCTGACGCAGGGCCATATCGAGGCGCTGGAGCATCACGCGAGCGACGCATTGAAGGCGCTCTACCTGCCGAAGCTGATTTCGGGCGAATGGTCCGGCACGATGAACCTGACCGAGCCGCAGGCGGGATCGGACGTCGGCGCGCTGCGCACCAAGGCCGAGCCGAACGGCGACGGGACCTATGCGATCTCGGGCCAGAAGATCTTCATCACCTGGGGCGACAACGACATGACGGAAAACGTCTGTCACCTCGTCCTTGCCCGTCTGCCCGACGCGGCGCCGGGAACGAAGGGGATCAGCCTGTTCCTCGTTCCCAAGCTGATCCCGGATGCGAACGGCAAGCCGGGGGTCAGGAATGGCGTCAACGTCGTGAGCCTTGAACACAAGCTGGGCATTCACGGCTCGCCCACCTGCGTCATGGAATATGACCGCGCGACCGGCTGGCTGGTCGGGGCGGAGCACAAGGGCATGGCGGCGATGTTCACGATGATGAACAACGCGCGGCTCGGCGTCGGGATGCAGGGCATCGGCGTCGCCGAGGCGGCCTGCCAGGCGGCGGTCGCCTATGCCGCCGACCGCAAGCAGATGGGGCCGATCATCGACCATGCCGATGTGCGGCGGATGCTGGCCACGATGAAGGCCGAGGTTTTTGCCGCGCGGTCCATCGCCCTGGCCTGCGCGGTGGCGACCGACATGAGCGTCGCGACCGGAGAGGCGGACTGGGCCTCGCGGGCGGCGTTCCTGACGCCCATCGCCAAGGCCTATGGCACGGATGTCGGCTGCGAGGTCGCCTCGGCCGGGGTGCAGGTGCATGGCGGCATGGGCTATATCGAGGAGACGGGCGCGGCGCAGTATCTGCGCGACGTGCGGATCACCCCGATCTACGAAGGCACGAACGGCATTCAGGCGATGGACCTCGTCGGGCGCAAGATGATGGACGGGGGCGAGGTCGCCTACCGCCTGCTCGAAGAGGTCGAGGCTGGGGCCGAGGCGGCGCGGGCGCGGCTGCCGCAGCTTGCCGGCGATGTCTGGGCGGCGGCCGAAACGTTGCGTGAGGCGACCGAGTGGATGGCGGGGCGGGACATGCAGGACCGTTTCGCCGGTGCCGTGCCGTTCCTGCGCGCCTATGCAAGGGTGCTCGGCGCGCATTTCCATCTCAAGGCCGCGATGACCGAGGCGGCAGAGGGCCCGCGCACCGCGCTCGCCCGTGTCTATGTCGCGCGCCTCTTGCCGCAGTTCGCCGCCTGCCTCGCCGAGGCGAAGGCGGGGTCGTCCGGGCTTTACGCCGTGACGCCCGAGGCGCTGGCCTCATGATGGACGGTCGGTCGGCCGAGGTCATTCGCTATCCCTTCCCCGAGCCGCCCGCGGCAGGGGAGGTGACCGAAGTCGCCGAGGGGGTACTCTGGGCACGCCTGCCGCTGCCGATGGCGCTTGATCACGTCAATGTCTTCGCGCTCGACGATGGCGACGGGTGGACCATCGTCGACACGGGGTTCGACACGCGGAAGACGCGCGCCGTGTGGGAGACCCTGCTTGCCGGCCCCCTGTCCGGCAAGCCGGTGCACCGCGTCCTTGTCACGCATTACCATCCCGACCACATCGGCCTTGCCGGCTGGTTCCAGACGCGGGGGGCCGAGCTTGTCACCACCCGGACGAGCTGGCTTTTCGCGCGGATGCTGCAGCTTGACGAACATCCGCTGCCAGTGGCCGAGACGGTCGACTTCTGGCGCCGTGCAGGCATGGAAAAGGACCTGCTCGCCCGCCGCGCCGCCGAGCGGCCATTCAACTTCTGTGATGTCGTGGCGCCGCTGCCCCTCGGCTACACGCGCATCGCTGAGGGGGAGGTGTTCCGCATCGCGGGGCGCGACTGGCGGGTGCGGATCGGCAACGGACATGCGCCGGAGCACGCGACGCTTTGGGAAAAAGGCGGCCCGCTTGTCCTTGGTGGCGATCAGCTCCTGCCGTCCATATCGGCCAATCTTGGCGTCTACGCGAGCGAGCCCGATGCCGATCCGGTGCATGACTGGCTGGAGAGTTGCGTCGCCTTCGGTGCACATGCGCGCGATGACCACCTCGTGCTGCCCGGCCACAAGCTGCCGTTCACCGGCCTGCCGTTCCGCCTTGGCCAGATGATCGAGAACCACGAAGGCGCGCTGGCCCGGATCGAGGCGCATCTGGCAGAGCCCGCAACGGCCGCGGAGTGCTTCCTGCCGCTGTTCCGGCGGCCCATCGGCGAAACGGAATATGGTCTTGCCCTTGTCGAGGCGGTTGCGCATCTCAACCATCTTCTCCACCTTGGCCGGGTAGAGCGCGAATTGAACGCAGACGGGGCCTGGCTGTGGCGGAGAAAGACTTGAGCGAGGAAATAAGGACCTCGGCCGAGATTCACGAGGCCTCGGCGCTGCCCTGCGCGCGGGTCGTCCATGCCGATGCCAACGCCCCCCGCACGGCCGAGCTTGAACCGCTGCCGGAGGGCATTGCCGGAACGCCCTATGCCGAGAAGAGCCCTGCGCAATGGGCCTACGAGCGGCTGATTCTCTACATCAAGAACTTCGAAAGCCAGCTCGACAGCGAGCACGAGGTGGCGATGGGGTTCACCGGGGGCGATGCCCGTGTCCTGCGGATCGAGGGGATCGGCTATTTCGACCCCGATATCGTCACGTTCTACGGACGGGATGACGAAGGCACGCGGACGCAGCTCATCCAGCACGTCACCCAGTTGAACGTGATGCTCTGCGCCCTCGCCAAGGCGCCCGAGGAAGAGGCGCCGCGGCGCATCGGCTTCCGGCTGGCGGCCGATCTCGAAAAGCCCTGAGCCCGCTCGGGCGGCCAAAGCGCCACGGCGGCGCAGCGATACGCCGGCGGGTCGTGACAGGCCGTCTTGAATCGGCTATTCGGGCGAACAGGAGCGAACAGGAGCGACATGATGGCCGAACACAAGCCCGGAACGATGGAAATCCGCACCCAGGAGAAGACCTTTGCGGGCTTTGTCCGCTTCGTCACCTGGTCGGTGGTGCTGATCATCGCCATCCTGATCTTCATGGCGCTTGTGAACGCCTGACCTGACGAAAGACAATCCGATGCGCCGGCTTGCCCTGAGCCTGACCCTCCCGCTCGCGCTCTTCCTTGCCGGATGCGGCGCCGAACCTGTCTGGGCGCCCGACGACGCCGTCGCCGCCGCCCGCTATGTCAGCGGCGAGGCGCCTTCGATCACGCTCTACACCGTGGTGCGCAAGAAGGGCGGCGAAGGGGCGCATTCGGGCCTGCTGATCGACGGCAGCCAGCGCGTGATGTTCGATCCCGCCGGCACCTGGCACCACCCGCGTATTCCGGAACGCAATGACCTGCACTACGGGATCACCGAGCAGTTCCGGAAGTTCTACATCGACTACCACGCGCGCGAGACCTTCGATGTGATCGAGCAGAAGGTCTATGTCTCGCCGGGTGTCGCCGAGGCCGCGATCCAGCGGGCCGAGCACTATGGCGCGGTCAACAAGGCGTTCTGCGGCGCGTCGGTCAGCGACATCCTGAAGGGCCTGCCGGGGTTCGAGGGGATCCCGAAGACGTTCTTCCCGAACCGGATCATGAAGGCCTTCGGAGAATTGCCGGGCGTTCAGACCAAGGTTCACCACGACGGCGATCCGGACAACAACCACGGCATCCTGCTGATCCAGAAGGACGCCGCGATCGAGTGACCGCGTGCACCGGCCTCAGTCGAAGATGCCGGTCACCCGCCCCAGCAGCATGAAGGCCCGTGCTGTGCGCGTCTCGGCCAGCGCCGCGACCTCGGCGTCGGTGGCATTCTTCTCGAATTCGGCAAAGGTCCGGTCGAAGAGCCGCAGGAAGTGGTGCACCGTGTCGCGGAAGATCGTGTCTTGCCGCATCCGCGCGGCGGTCAGCGCGAGGCTCGACCGGTCGCGTACCCCGCCGAGCGCCGCAATCAGCTTGCCGCGCTCGCCCTGCGCGAAGCGGCGCCAGATCTCGGGCCGGGCGCGATCGGGGCGCAGGTCGTCCATGTAGATACCGTCCTGGCTGAGCAGGGTCAGCGCATCCTGCGCGGCGCGGATCAGCCGCGAAAGCTTGTGATCGTCGAGCGCCCGGCGCAGGGCCGCGAACCCCTCGCGGTCGTTCGGCGTATCGGGAAAGTTAAGCGCCTTGATGAACTCGGTGATCGAGATCGGCGGGGTCTCGTCCTCCGCGGGCGTGCCGAGTGCGAGCGTGGGCTGGTCTTCGGTCGCCGCCGTGGCGGCAGGAGCCGAAAGCGCGGTCTTGCGGACGGCCGGCAGCAGGGCCGGATCGCTCTCGCGCCGCGAGGCGAAGGTGGCGATCGCGGTTTCGGTTTGCCGCGCCGCCGCCGCGATCTCGTCCAGCCGCTTCTCGACGGACGAGCGCGAGAGGCCGCCCTGCGACTGCGTCACATAGGCATGCCGCATCGCGTCGATGGCTGCCTGCAGTCGCTCGGCCTCGGCGCGCATCAGCCGTCCGGTCTTCAGCGTGATCGCGGCGATCCAGATGAGGGCGATGGGCAGGAAGACGGTGAGCAGGGTGACGAGCGTGCCAAGCGTGCCGTTTTGCCCTGCGCCTCCGGAAAACGCGAAAAAGCCGCCGACGATGACCAGCCAGACGAGGCTCGCCACGGCGGCCGCAATGTCCGAGGGCGTGACGATGGGCTCGGGTTCGGGCCGCGAGTAAAGACCGATCTCGGTCCGTCCCTCGGCGTCCGCGTCCTGCTGCCGTGCCTCCGTCATCACTCGTTCCTCATGTCCGGCCGCTCAGAGGTAGCGGATCGAAAGTACTTCGTAGCTCTTCTCGCCGCCGGGCGTGCGGACATCGACGCTGTCGCCCTCGTCCTTGCCGATCAGGGCCCGCGCCAGCGGCGAGCGGATGTTGAGAAGGCCCTTCTCGATATCCGCCTCGGTCTCGCCCACGATCTGATAGGTCTTTTCCTCGTCGGTGTCCTCGTCGACCAGTGTCACCGTGGCACCGAACTTGATCGCACCCGAAAGCGTGGTCGGGTCGATGACATCGGCACGCGAGAGGATCGCTTCGATCTCCTTGATGCGGCCCTCGACAAAACTCTGGCGTTCGCGTGCGGCATGATACTCGGCGTTCTCCGACAGGTCGCCATGCGCGCGCGCCTCGGCGATCGCCTTGATGACCGAGGGGCGTTCCACCGTCTTCAGTGCCTTCAGCTCCTGGTCCAGCGCGGCCTGTCCCGCGCGGGTCATCGGTATCTTTTCCATTTTTCCCTTTGAGCGAACGGTGGTCGTAAAAATGCCTGCTTTGTGCGCAACACAAGCTGTTAACCCGGGATACGGCGCGAAAGTCAAGTGCCGGGCGGGGCGCGCGCGCGGCTTTGCCGATTTCGCCCGGACAAGGGATTGGGGATCGAGTGAAGCTCTACTTCCGGCTTTGCATGGCCTATGCGGTGGTCGCGCTCGTCGCGGTCACCTCTGTCCGTGACATCCCGGCCTCGGATCTTGCCGAGGCGGGCCTCGCATCGCTCTCGTTCGCGGCCGTGCTCCTTGCCGCTGCAAAGTGGGCCTGGCCCGCGCTCGTCCTCATCCCTGTCGTCGCCGGTCCGCGGCGCCTTGTCCGGAACCTGGGCGAGGTCGGATATGCGGTCATCGGCAGCGTCGTCTTCCAGGTCGCCGTCGCGCTGACCGACGAGGACGCGGCGCGCCGGCGGCGGTTCATCGCGCTCTTCTTCCTCGCATGGGTCGGGCTTGGCAACGCCCTCGCCATCGCCGGGTCCTCTGTCGGGCCGGTCTTCTACGATGGGCTCCTCGACAGTGACCGGTTCGCGCTTCTCGACAGCGCGCTCGCGGCCTCGCCGATCCAGGGGACCGGGTTCGCTCAGGTCCAGGACTATCTCTGGCAGGCCCACACGGACGGGGGGGTCGCATTCGGCTCCGGCATCTCGGCCTTCCCGAGCGTGCATGTCGCCGTGGCGACGATGACGATGCTCTACCTTTACGAGCGGCGGCTCATGCTGGTGCTGCCGGGCATCCTGTTCCTTGGTGCCATCTTCTTCCTGTCGATCTACAGCGGCTATCACTATGCGCTGGACGGCTATGTCTCGTTCGTGGTCGTCCTCGGGGCCTGGGTGATGCTGCGGCGCGCGGCGCGCCGGACGCGGGCGGTGCCGGCCCTCGCGATACCAGGAACGGAGACCGTCTGAGATGCGCGGATTCCTGGCGGCCGTTCTGGCCTATCTTGTCGGCGCGCTGGCGACGCTCTGGGTGATCCGGGGCGATCTGGCCGACGTGATGTCGCGTGCACTCGGGGCAAGCCGGACCTTCGCGGAGATGCTTGGCGCCTCGACGCTCTGGGCGCTGCCGGTCGTGCTCGTCCTCGCGGTGGTTGCGGGCCAGAGCGTGCTGCGGGCGCGGCTCGGCGCGGCACTGCTGGCCGCCGCGGCCTGCGTCCTCCTGCAGGTCGCGTTCTCGTTCATGAAGTCCTCGATCCCTGGCCTCGTGCCCTTTTATGCCGATCCCGCTCTGGCCGCTTTCGACCGCTGGCTGCACGGTGGCATCGACCCCTGGCAGGCGGTCTATGCGCTTGCGGGCCACTGGCCGCTTGCCCCGCTGCTCAGCCTCTATCTATATGTCTGGACCGTGCCCGCGACGGCGCTTCCGGTCATCATCGCGCTCACCGATTCCGACCCCGGGCGCAGCCTCCGTTTCCTCAGGCTCTATCTCGTCGTCTGGATCGGCCTCGGCACTTTCGGGGCGCTCGTGGGCTCCTCGGTCGGGCCGGCCTATTACGACGCGCTCCTGGGCGGCGACCGGTTCGCGGGACTGACCGCCGCGCTCGCCGCCGGGCCGGTCGGGCAGTCCTTCCTCGGCGAGGTGCAGGCGGCGCTCTGGCAGAATTACCTCTCCGGCGACATGGCGATCGGCCTCGGCATTTCCGCGTTCCCGAGCGTGCATGTCGCGATCGCCGTGCTGACGGCCCTCTACATGGTGGAACGCAGCCGCCTTCTGTGGCTGCCGGCCCTGGCTTTCGTGACGGTCGTCGAGTTCATCTCGGTCTTCACCGGCTATCACTACGCGGTCGACGGCTATGCCTCGCTCCTTGCCGTCGTGACGGCCTGGGCCTTCTTGCGCCGCGGCCGTCGCCTGCGGCCCGATGGGGCGGCGCTTCCCGCGGCCTGATCGTGGCGTCAATGTTGCCACCTGCCCCGGGGTAAGCTAACCCTTCGCGGGGCCAAGGTAGGACAACGAGGAAGGGCGGAGC
>JAGRDU010000101.1:0-3336 GCA_020446905.1 Paracoccaceae bacterium
ATCGGCGGCGGCACCGACGGGTTCAACAACTACACCCAGCGCGGCTCCTTCCACCACATCGAGGAAACCGTGCGCGCCCTGATCGAGACCTTCCCGATCATCTCGCGCCTGAAGATGCTGCGCCAGTGGGGCGGCATCGTCGACATGACCGGCGACCGCTCGCCCATCCTGTCGAAAACCCCGGTCGAGGGCATCTTCGTCAACTGCGGCTGGGGTACCGGCGGATTCAAGGCGATCCCCGGCTCGGGCTGGGCCATGGCGGAACTGATGGCGCGGGGGGCTTCGCCGCTGACCGAGGAGTTTTCCATGTACCGCTTCCGCGAGGGCAAATTCATCGACGAAAGCGTCGCGGCAGGGGTGGCGCATTGATGAAGCCAGCCTGCTTTCATTGTGGCCGAAACACTCCGGGGGTCCGGGGGCAGCGCCCCCGGCGCCTGGCGGAAAGGACAACGACATGCTGACCCTTGAATGCCCCTGTTGCGGCGTGATGGCCGATGAGACGGAGCTGGCGCCGGGTGGCGAGGCCCACCTGAAGCGTTACGGTCCCGGCTCCACCGACGAGGAATTCGACGGCTACATGTTCAGCCGCAAGAACCCCAAGGGCGTGCATTTCGAACGCTGGCGCCATGCCTATGGCTGCGGCAAGTGGTTCCTCGCCGCGCGCTGCACCGCGACGCTGGAGGTCTTCGGGACCTATCCGGCGCAGACCTCTGAACCGCCCGCCGATCTGCAGGCGAAGATCAAGGCGAAACGACCCGCGTGGGAGGGCTACAAGTGAGCACGCGTCTTGCCAAGGGCGGCCGGTTGATCGACCGGACGAAGCCGCTTTCCTTCACCTTCAACGGCCGCAGGATGCAGGGCTACGCCGGCGACACGCTCGCCTCGGCACTTCTCGGCGCGGACCAGATGCTGCTCGGACGGTCGTTCAAGTATCACCGCCCGCGCGGGCTGATCGCAAGCGGTGCGGAAGAGCCGAACGCGCTTCTCGGCCTCGGGCGGGGCGGCCGGTTCGAGCCGAACCAGCGCAGCACCACGACCGAACTGTTCGAGGGGGCAGAAACCGTCAGCCAGAACCACTGGCCGAGCCTTGAGTTGGACGTAGGGGCAATCAACAACAAGCTGGCGCGGTTCTTCCCGGCGGGGTTCTACTACAAGACCTTCATGTTCCCGCGCGCGGCGTGGAAACATGTCTTCGAACCCATCGTCCGGCAGTCGGCGGGCCTCGGCAAGGTGCCGACCGCGCGCGACGAGGACCGCTACGAATATGCCTATGCCTTCGCCGATCTCGTCATCGTCGGCGGTGGCATCGCGGGTCTTGCGGCAGCGCTGGCGGCGGGCAGGCAGGGCAAGCGCGTCTGGCTGATCGAGCAGGGTGCCCAGTGGGGTGGCCGGGCGCCGGTCGACGGCGTGCAGATCGACGGACAGGACGCCGAGGACTGGGTGAAGAGTGCCGTTCAATCCCTTGAGGGGATGGAGAATGTCACCCTGCGCCTCCGCACCATGGCCTCGGGCCTATATGACCATGGCTATCTTCTGGCCTATGAGCGCATCGCCGACCACACGCCCGGCGACGGGCGGCCGCGCCACCGGCTGTGGCGGTTGCGGGCGGGTCATGTCGTCACCGCGACCGGCGCGATCGAGCGGCCTCTGAGCTTTGCCGGCAACGACATTCCCGGCGTCATGCTCGCCTCGGCGGTCCGGGACTATGTGGTGAACTTTGCGGTCAGCCCGGGTGACCGCACCGTGATCGTGACCAACAATGACGACGCCTATCGTACGGCCCTTGCGCTGCTCGATGCCGGCCTCAAGGTGCCGGCGGTGCTTGATGCGCGGCCGGAGGTGACGGGAGAGTTGCCCGAGTCCGTGCGCGCGCGCGGCGTCCGCGTGATGCCCGGTCACGGGGTCGCAAAAGTCAAGGGATCAAAAAGGGTTACCGGCGTATCCGTATGTGTCCAGGCGGGCGAGGGGGCGGAGCTTGAGACGATCGCCTGCGAGGCCGTCGCGATGTCTGGCGGATGGTCACCGGTGGTGCATCTCTGGTCCCATTGCGGCGGCAAGCTGACCTGGGACGAGGCCAGTGCCATGTTCCGCCCCGACCCCGCGCGGCCCGCGACGGGCGCGGACGGGGCGGCAATGGTGACCGCGATAGGTGCCGCGAATGGCGTCTTCGACGCCGCCGACACGCTGGAGGACGCGCACAAGGCGGTCGGCGGAAAGGGAAGCGCGCCCGGGGCGGTCTCGGCCACCGAGGCGCCGATGCTTCCGGTCTGGATCATGCCGCAGGGCGCCGGACCGGCGCTTCGCGCCAAGATGTTCCTCGATCCGCAGAACGACGTGAAAGTGTCGGACGTCCAGCTTGCCGCGCGCGAGGGTTACGAGAGCGTCGAGCACACCAAGCGCTATACCACGCTCGGCATGGCGACGGATCAGGGGAAGATCAGCAATATCAATGGTCTTGCTGTTCTTTCTGATGCTTTACATCAGGCGATCCCCGCTACCGGAACGACGACCTTCCGCCCGCCCTATACCCCGATCAGCTTCGGCGCGATTGCGGGCGAGGCGCGCGGCGAGATCTTCCAGCCGCTGCGCAAGACCCCGATGCACGACTGGCACGGAGCCCATGGCGCGCATTGGGAGCCGGTCGGCCAGTGGCGGCGACCCTATTGCTTCCTGCGGACCGGCGAGGGTGTCCATGATGCCGTGAACCGCGAGATCCGCAATGCGCGGAACGCGGTCGGCCTGCTCGACGCCTCGACCCTCGGGAAGATCCTCGTGAAGGGGCCGGACGCGGGGCGCTTCCTCGACATGCTCTACACCAACATGATGTCGACGCTGCCGGTCGGCAAATGCCGCTACGGCCTCATGTGCAGCGAGAATGGCTTCCTGTCGGACGACGGCGTGGTGGTCCGCCTGACCGAGGATACCTGGCTCTGCCACACCACGACCGGCGGCGCCGAGCGCATCCACGGCTGGATGGAAGACTGGCTTCAATGTGAATGGTGGGACTGGAAGGTCTATACCGCCAACGTCACCGAGGAATATGCGCAAGTCGCCGTCGCAGGCCCCAACGCGCGGAAACTCCTTGAAAAACTCGGCGGCATGGACCTGTCGAAAGAGGCCTTTCCGGCGATGGAATGGCGCGCCGGCACGCTCGGCGGGTTCCGTGCCCGGATCTACCGGATCTCGTTCTCGGGCGAGCTTTCCTATGAGGTCGCCGTGCCCGCGTCCGAGGGCCGCGCCTTCTGGGAGGCGCTGATCGCGGCGGGCGAAGCGCTTGGCGTGATGCCCTACGGAACCGAGGCGATGCACATCATGCGCGCCGAGAAGGGCTTCATC
>JAGRDU010000101.1:3351-4362 GCA_020446905.1 Paracoccaceae bacterium
CCGACGGCACGGTGATCCCGCAGGACCTGAACCTTGGCTGGGCGATCTCGAAGAAGAAGGCGGACTACCTCGGCAAGCGCGCGCAGGAGCGGTCCTACATGGTCTCGCCCGATCGCTGGAAGCTTGTCGGCCTCGAGACGCTCGACGGGTCGGTGATCCCTGACGGCACCTATGCGGTGGCCGAGGGGCACAACGCCAACGGGCAGCGGAATACCCAGGGCCGTGTCACCTCCACCTACTTCTCGCCGACGCTCGGCAAGGGCATCGCGATGGGGCTGGTGCGGCACGGGCCGGACCGGATCGGCGAGGTTCTGGATTTCCCGGTGGACGCCGGCAAGGTCGTCAGGGCGCGGATCGTCGATCCGGTCTTCTACGACAAGGACGGGGAGAAGCAGAATGTCTAACGCAGTCAGTGCCCTGGGCGGTGTTTCTCAGCAAGGTTTCGTCACCGTGGCCGAGGCGGGCCTCCGCGGTATGATCACGCTGCGCGGGGATCTTTCGGCGCCCGCGATGAAGACGGCCGTCAAGGCCGCGACCGGCGCCGACATGCCGGCGCCACGCCGGATCGCCGTCCATGGCGACAGGGCGGCCGCCTGGATGTCGCCGGACGAGCTCTTGCTGCTGGTGCCCTATGCCGAGGCGGTGGCCACCATCGCCGCGCTCGACGCCGCGCTGGCCGGGACCCACTACCTTGCCGCCGATGTCTCCGACGCCCGCGCCGTCTTCACGATCGGGGGCGCCAGGGCCGCCGAGGTGCTGATGAAGCTTTGTCCTGTCGATATCACGACCCTCGCCGAGGGAGAGATCCGCAGGACCCGTGCCGCCCAGGTCGCCGCGGCCTTCTGGAAATCGGGGCCCGAGGAATTCTCGCTGGTCTCGTTCCGGTCTGTCGCCGCCTACGTCATGGGCCTACTGGAGACCTCGGCACGGGCCGGCTCGGAGCTGTTCCGCGCCTGAGGCTTCTGCTTGGGCAAAATACTCTCCGGGGGTCCGGGGGTGGAAAACCCCCGG
>JAGRDU010000102.1 GCA_020446905.1 Paracoccaceae bacterium
CGCAACGATCCTCTCCCGCGTGGCGCGGATGCCCGCGATGAAGGGTGCGGGCGAGGACTCGGCGAAGCGGGTCAGCGCCGGGGCGGCCTCGTGGGCAAAACGCGAGGCGGCGTATTTCGAGTGCCGGATCGTGATCTCCTGGAAGTCCTCGACACTCCAAAGGTTGCGGTTCTGGCAAACCGCGCGCAGGTAGAAGCTGGCGATGCTGAGCGTCTTGGCGCCACCTCCGAGTTCCAGCAATAGAACCCCCGGAAGTAGAGGTCGGGTGAGCCGTCGGGCAGCAGCCCCGCCTCGATCGGGTTCAGGTCGTCGACGAGAAACAGGAGTACGTCGCGGTCCGAGGCGTAGAGCGTCGTCGTCTCCTTCGTAACGTCCACGCGGGGTTCATAGATGCCGTTCGACCAGTCAAACACAATTGGCGCCGTGCGGCGCGCTTATCCAGCACCTTTTACCGGCTGAATAATTGCCAATTGGGCTGAGCGCGGACAAATGCAACCGCAGCAAAGCCTCGGCGCGAGCGCGGGAGATTGGGCTCAAAGTTGCCGTTCTCTGCGCGTGTACGGTGATATGATGGATCCGTCGGCGCGGTGTCGAAGACGAGGCGGGTATGGCGGATCGGAGGATGTGTCATGACCATCGACAACTTGCCCGCCATACGCGCCTGCCGCCCTGCCTGGAACAAGGGCCGCATCGTTGGCCAGAAGCGACCGCTGTTGCCAAAGCATGTCTGGACGATCAGGGTCAGGCTGGAGATCGCTGCTAATGTCCGCGATCTGGCGCTCTTTAACCTCGCCATCGACAGCAAATTGCGGGGCTGTGATCTCGTTAAGCTCAAGGTTGCTGATGTTTACGCGGCCGGCCAAGTCAAAGAACGGGCCTCGATCATCCAGAGCAAGACTGGGAAGCCGGTTCGCTTCGAGATCACCGAAGGCACCCGGAAATCGATCACTTCCTGGCTTGATAATCCCTTGATGATCGGGTCGGAATACCTATGGCCCGGCCGCTTCCACGAAAGGCTGCACATCTCGACCCGTCAGTATGCCCGGCTGGTCCGGGATTGGATCACGTCGATCGGGTTGGAGCCGACATCCTATGGCACCCATACGATGCGCCGGACGAAGGTCGCACAGATTTACCGCAAGACCGGGAATCTCCGCGCCGTCCAATTGTTGCTCGGCCACACCAAGATGGACAGCACGGTGCGATATCTCGGCGTCGAACTGGAAGACGCGCTCGCCATCGCGGAGGCCGTTGAAATCTGATCAGCCGGGCCGCCCGTCTCGGACGGCCCAAAGCCGACCTCCGTTCGAGGATCGCGCTGCTGCGGTGCGGCCCGTCGAACCAGCCATTCGCCGCGACTGCAAATTCGAGCAGGCGGCGAACTTGAAGTCTGCGGACAAACCTGCCGCCACCCAAGGAACTATGAAGGACGGCCTTGGCTGCGGGCGTCTAGATTGCCCGGATCCGGTTGTTGCGGGGATTGTGTTCCAGTTCCGCCAGACCAAGGAGTTCGAGAGTTGGCCCGACATAATTGGCAAAGCGGCCCCGGTAGCCCTTTCGCAACCCGTAATACCCACTCACCGGATTGTCTTCAGAGCGCGCCCACGCCTCGAGCGTGCCAGGCTTCACATGCTTTCCTTCATCGGCATTGCCAAGGTCCATCCAGTCCCCATGCTCCTTCAGCATGGCATGGGCGTCCTCAAGCGCCCGCCATTGATAGGAAAGCTGGGTCTTGCCGACCTGCACCACCAAAGCCGGCGGGTCTGTGGTCTCGTCCTTCCAAACCTCGAATTCGGAAGTGCGCGGCGGCGTCTGCAGCTTCCAGGGATCATCCTTTGTTCCAGATCCATACACAACATCACTCATTGGTCTCTGCCCTTTCCTTGAGTGCCTGGGAAAACTTTTCGAAGCTTGGCGTGAGGTCGGGGATCGATTTGGCGATCACGGCTGACAATGGTCCTTCGAGGACCTCTCGCATTTGAAATCTGGTGTGCTGTGCCATCGACTCAAGGGAAAACGTGCGTGTGCCGGTAAAGAACCCGAGGGGCATCCCGCCGCGCCAGACCATTTCACGGGTCGGCTGAAAGCTCACGACCTTCAGGGCAAAGCGCCGTTTCGGATCGACCTCCGACCACAGATGGATCCGCGACCCCAACGTTATGGCGCCGTCGATCCGAAGGATCCCGAATGGTGCAGGATCCCGAGGCATGTCCTTGGTCAGGACGCGCCATACCGTGTCGATGGGCGCTGCGATGTCGCGTGTCGTCTCGAAGATCTTCATGGCCCTTCCCCTGTCTGTTCACCGATACCTAAACCCAGTAACATGACATCTATTGTCCTGTTTGGATTTGCCATGCGCGCCGCACGTCTTCTGCAGATCTTGCTCCTGCTGCAAAACAGAGGACGGCAGACGTCTGTCCAGTTGGCGCAGGAACTTGAGGTCACGCCCCGGACGATCCTGCGCGATGTGGACGCCATGACCGAGGCCGGGTTGCCGATCATTTGCCTGCAAGGTCATGGCGGCGGTATCGAGCTTGGGTTCAACTACCGGACCCGCCTCACCGGCCTGTCGCGAGACGAGGCAGCGGCTCTGGGATTAATCCTGGCCGCCGACAATCCGATGGTCTTTGCACTTGGCCTCGAGCGCTCGGCGGTCCGTGCTCGGGACAAGCTCATCGAAAGCCTGCCGGATGCGACCCGCCTGGAAGCCAAAGCCACCGCGCTAAGGTTCTCGTTCAGAAAGCAATCCGTCGTGGAAGACAAGCGCGTGCGCGCGATGGCGATGGCCGTCCGTGCGGCGACTGCCGTTCGAGTCAGGTTTGCGACCAGGGCCGAACAGATCATTCACCCCATTGCACTGAAGCTGGGCGAAGACGGCTGGGCCGTTTGCGACGATCTTTCGCAGGCCGAGATACCAATGGCGGAGTGGGGCCGATTGAACATTCTGGCCACGCGGATTCGTAAAAAGACGCCGCCATCGTCAAAGTCTGGCTGACCAAGGCCAGTGCAAGGCTTTCGACATCCCCGCTGCCGCGGTATCGGATGGACAGGGATCGCTGCCGACGTTGGATGCGGTGTAACATCGGCCCGAGCCGGCCATTCATTACATCCCCACGTTGCTGCACCTTGCCCGTGGAAGCGGCCGTTCAAGGGTCGACGCAGCATTCACGACTTCGGTCGCGCAGTCAGATGCTTTCCGATCCCACAAAGATTGTTGGAGCTGCCCTGAACAGCCGAGTATAAGTCAGTCATGGGACAGGGCATTCACGGCAATCTGCGCCGGATGGCGCTTTGGGCGATGCTCTCGCCCTTTTTCCTCCTGTCGCTTCTCAACCCTTCGGTCATGCCGGCGCGCTCCGGGGATGGTACAGTTGCTTTCGTCCTCTGCACGAGCGACGGGCCGATAGAGATAAAGATCGACCCTGCCACCGGCAAGCCGGTGCCGAAGGCGCCGGATGACGCACATGGGCACTGTGCCTGGGCTTCCGCACGGGCGGCCCTGGCGGAGTTCGAGCATCCCGGAGTTCCGGCGCTGGCCGCCCGGATCACTCGCGCCGATCCGCCGCCCGCCGTCATCGTCCTGCGCGTTGCCGCCGCCACAGGTCATCCACCCGCAACCGGTCCCCCGCCGTCCGTCTGACGTTTCCACGAGAAAACGAAACTTCAGAACGGAAAGTACAATCATGACCGATGCAACCCACGGGGCCGCAGCCCCGGCGGCGCAATCCGCCGCGAACAAGTTCCGATTCATCGCCTGGCGCTGGCACTTCTATGCCGGGCTCTATGTGATCCCCTTCCTGCTCATGCTGGCCGTGACCGGCCTTGTCATGCTCTGGTCGGCGGCCCTTCTCGGCCGCAATGACGAAAGGATGACCGTCGCCACGACCGGCGAACCGCTCGCCACCTCGGCGCTTCAGGCGATCGCCGAAGCGGCTGTTCCCGGCGGCCATGCCACGCAATATATCGAGCCGCTCTCACCTGCCCATGTCGCTGCCTTCGCCGTCGAAGGGGCGGACGGGACCACGACCGGAATCGCGCTCGACCCTCATACCGGCGCGGTGATGGACAGCTTCGCCTGGGGTGGCGGCTGGTATGACTTCGCGGACAAGATTCACGGCACCCTGATGATCGGGACCCTTGGCGACCGGCTGATCGAGATCGCCGCGAGCCTTGGCTTGATGCTCGTCGCGAGCGGGCTCTACCTGCACTGGCCGCGCGGCGGCGGGAGCCTTCTGAAGCCGAACCTTGTCGCGCGAGGCCGATCGCTGTGGAAGACGCTGCATGGGACGATCGGCATATGGATGTCGCTGCTTCTCGTGTTCTTCCTGATTTCCGGGCTGAGCTGGGCCGGCGTCTGGGGTGACAGGGTCGTTCAGGCCTGGTCGACCTTCCCGGTGGCCAAATGGGACAACGTGCCCGTGTCGGACGCGATCCATGCGAGCATGAACCACGACGGAGAACAGCAAGTTCCCTGGGGCCTGGAGAAGACCCCGATGCCAGCGTCTGGATCGCTGGCCGGGACGCCTGCTGTCGGCGGCACACCCGACATCGACGGCATTACCCACTTTGCCCGGACGCTGGGGTTCGAAGGCCGCTTCCAGGTCAACCTGCCCGGCAACGATACTGGAGTCTGGACGATCAGCCATGACACCATGTCGAAGGATGGTGGCCTCGCCACCGGTGACCGAACAATCCACATCGACCGCTACACCGGCAATGTCTTGGCCGACGTGCGCTATGCCGACTATTCGCCCTATGCCAAGGCGATGGCTTGGGGTATCGCGCTTCACGAGGGCGATATGGGTCTGTGGAATATCGCGCTGAACACGATCTTTTGCCTGTCAGTCATCTTCCTTTCGGTCTCTGGCGTTGTGATGTGGATCAAGCGGCGGCCGACCGGTGCCATGACCCTCGCTGCGCCCCCGCGTCCGAACGCCGTACCCTTCTGGGCTGGAGCCGCCTTTGTGGTGTTTGCCCTCGGCATTGCCTTCCCGATGGGAGGCGCGGCCGTCCTGGCGGTTCTCATTCTCGACGCGACGCTGCTGCGGACCATCCCGCTCCTGAGGCGCGCGCTGTCTTGACCCTTCCGGTGCGGCGGCGCGCCCGCCGCACCCCCGCTGGGCAAAGAGTCCGGGTGTCGCGTACCGGGCAGCGCTTGCCGCAATTCCGTTTGACTATTCGGCGTGCGTGCCGACAAATGATCGCCGATGGTTCCGGCGTGCCGCAAAGCGGTGCCGGATGAAAAGGGAACACGGTCAGGTGTAGCCATCAGGCGCCGAGTCCGTGACTGCCCCCGCAACTGTAGGCGGCGAGCAAACCCGGAACGAACCACTGGTTTCAGCCGAGACCGGGAAGGATCGGGCAAGCGACAACCCGCAAGTCAGGAAACCTGCCATCGTCAAAGGCCCTCGGCCACCAACCACATCGCCGCACGGTGGGTGCGGCAAGGAGAACCATATGCATATTGAACCCGGCGTCGTTGACGGCGCCAAGCTCGCTCTCAGCTACGCAACCGCAGCCGGGGCCGCCGGTCTCGGTTTGAAGCTCGCCGCCGAGAACCTTAGGACCGACGGCGGGCTTTCGTCACTGGCGCTGCGAAGCCTCGCGACAACCGCGCTCGTCTTCTGTTTCTTCGAAGTCCTGCCGCATTTTCCGGTCGGTGTTTCCGAGGTGCATCTGATCCTTGGCTCGACCTTGTTCCTGCTCTTTGGCGCAGGTGCCGCGTCGATTGGACTTGCGGCAGGGCTGCTTCTCCAGGGCGTTTTCTTCGCGCCATTCGATCTGCCGCAATACGGAATGAACGTGACGACGCTGTTGGTGCCTCTTTGGGGCGTCAGTGTGCTTGCGAAGCGGATCATCGCCCCTCGGTCGGCCTATGTCGACCTGCGCTACACTCAGGTGCTGGCGCTCTCCACGGCCTATCAAGGCGGTGTCGTGGGATGGGTCGCCTTCTGGGCGTTCTACGGCAGCGGCTTCGGCGTGGAGAACCTCGCATCCATTGGCACATTCGGGGCGGCATACATGACAGTCGTGCTCATCGAGCCACTCGTTGACCTCGCCGTTCTGGCGTCCGCGAAGGCGACGCGCCTGCTGACACAGGCTCCGATCTTCACCTACCGGCTGCACGCCGGCGCCTGACGCAGTGCGTCCCGGTCCGACGATCGAGCCGGGACGCGAAACACAGCGCGCCGTTGCTGGCCATATCGGCCCAGAGCCGCCGTTCGCCGCGCCAACTGGACGCCGCAGCCGGATCCGTAGAGCGGCAGTTCGTTCTATCTGCAGCAACGGATCGCCGGAGACGAAGATGCTTACAAGATCGGCAAGTTCTCGGATAAAGTGGACTCAAGGAAACACAAGGTCTCGGAAAACAGTACAGAGGCCGTGATGGGCAGCCTCGAACGCTCGGGCCATCCCGGCGCGGTGGCTTGACCGTCGCTGTCACGGCCCGCTCCAAATGTTCAGCCGCCAGACCAGTATCGGTTGTTCTCTAGGTGGCAAGTGCGCAGGATCGCATCGAACGCCGCCTCATTCGCCCCGAGAACTGCCGCGGGTCGTTCCAGGGACTCGCCTTGCGGGAACGCCAGGCAGCGCCCTCCTGCGGCTTCGATCAGGCAATAGCCAGCCATGCAGTCCCAAGCGCTCATCCGTGGCTCGGCGTAGCCGACCAGCCGCCCGGCCGCGACCCAGGCAAGCATCAGCGCGCCCGAGCCGTAGCGTACCCAGCTCGACCCAGCCTCGCTGAGCGCAGCCAGCATCTCGCCGACGCGGGCTGCGGGCACCCTGTCATTCGCGCCGACGCCCAGCAGCCCCTCGTCCAGCGCTTTGTCCGAGACCTGGATCGGGTTGCCGTTCAGCCGCGCGCCCTGCCCGCGCATCGCCGCGAAGTGCTCGCCCAGCATCGGCACCTCGATGACGCCGATCAGCGGCCCGTTCGCATCGCAGGCGCCGATCGAGACGCACCAGCCCGGCAGCCCGCTGAGATAGGGCGCGGTGCCGTCGATCGGATCGATGACCCAGGTGACACCTGTGGTGCCGGGGGTCAGCCCGTGTTCCTCGCCCAGCTGGGCGTCGTGGGGGAAGGCCTGCGCCAGCGCCCGGCGGATCATCGTCTCGACCTCTCGGTCGGCCTCGGAGACGAGGTCGGTGAGATGCCGCTTGGTCTCGATCGTCAGGGTGTCCCGAGCGCGGAAGTAGTCGAGCGCCAGCGCCCCGGCGCGGCGGGCGATTTCTTCGGCGATGACCAGGCGGGCGGAAATGTCTGCGGTCTTCACGATGCGCCTCCGATCAGCGCCAGACCCCGCTGGCGGAAGGTGATGCGAACCTCGGTGCCGCTCCGCAGCGGCGGGCCGCCGCCGGGGTCGATGGCGAAGAGGCGTCCGACGCCGCTTTCGACCTCGTATTCGCTGTGGTCGCCGAGATATGCGGACGAGGCGATCCGTCCGGCTAGACCCTGGCCCTCGGGGTCGCCGAGGAGGACCGCGTTGGCACGGACGGCGACCTTGGCGGGACCGGGCGCATGGCCGCGCGCCGGCAGTTCGACCTCGACGTCGGCGATCGACACCCGCGCGCGTCCGTCCTGCACCGCACCGATTTCGGCCGAAACCACGTTCGCCTCGCCGATAAAGTCGGCAATGAACTCGGAAGCCGGTGTCTCGTAGAGCTGACGCGGCGTGCCCATTTGCTCGATACGTCCGCCCTTCATCACGACGATGCGGTCGGAAACCGCCAGGGCCTCCTCCTGGTCGTGCGTGACGTAGACGGCGGTGAAGCCAAGGCGCTGCTGAAGCTCGCGGATCTCGGTACGGACCCGGCGGCGCAGGCGGGCGTCGAGGTTGGAGAGCGGTTCGTCGAGCAGGAGCACCTGCGGCTCAAGGACCAGCGCGCGGGCCACGGCGACGCGCTGCTGTTGCCCGCCCGAAAGCTCGGCCGGTAGTCGCCCGCCGAGGCCGGCAAGCCCGACGAGCTCCAGCCCGCGGTCCGCCGCCTGTCGTGCCTCGCCGGCTTTCATCCCGCCCGCCTCCAGCCCGTAAGCTACGTTCTGCGCGACGGACATGTGCGGGAACAGGGCGTAGCTCTGGAACACCATCGCCACGTCGCGGCGGTTGGCCGGAAGCCGCGTGACATCCTCGCCGCCGATCAGGATCCGGCCCTCGGTCGGGCTTTCCAGCCCCGCCAGCATCCTGAGCGTCGTTGTCTTGCCGCAGCCCGAGGGGCCGAGCAGCGTCACGAGTTCCCCCGGTTTGATCTCGAGCGACAGTTCGGGGATGGCGGTAAAGCCGCCGAAATCCTTGCGCACCGCGTCGAACCGGACCGCACCTCGTTTTTCGCCGATCATGCGGTGACCTCCCGAGGTGTGGTGGCAGGCCGGCGCAGACGGCGCTCTCCCACCAGTAGCTGGAAGCCCCCGATCACCGCGATCATCACCACGATCAGCACCGAGGAGTAGGCGATGGCGACGCCGTACTGGCCGTTCTCGACGAGGCCGACGATGTAGGCCGTCGCCATGTTGTACTTCGCCGAGACAAGGAAGATCACGGCTGAGATCGACGTGATCGCGCGCACGAAGCTGTAGACGAGCGCGGCAAGGATCGCCGGGCGCAGGAGCGGCAAGACGACCTTGCGCATGGTCCGGGCCGAGGTGGCGCCGAGCGATTGTGACGCCTCGTCGAGCGACCCTTCGATCTGCGCCATCGCCGCGACTCCGCCGCGCACGCCGACGGGCATGTTGCGGAAGACAAAGCAGAAGATGAGGATCAGCGCGCTGCCGGTCAGCTGCACCGGCGGCAGGTTGAAAGCCATGATGTAGCTGATGCCGATGACGGTCCCGGGGATCGCGAAGGACATCATCAGGGCAAACTCGAAGGCCGCCTTGCCGGGGAACTTCTGGCGCACGATCAGCCAGGCCGTGAGGAGCCCCACGGCGGCGGTCAGCGGGGCGGCGATCAGCGCGATCTCCATCGTGGTCCAGAAGCTGTTCCAGGCGACGCCGGTCCAGACCGGCCCGTGATCCCAGCCTATCGAGAAGGCGCGCTGGTAGTGTTCGAACGTCAGCGAGTGGTCGAGGCCCCAGAGCTTCACGAAGCCGCCAAACAGGATCATCCCGTAGATGAAGAGCGTAAAGGCGCTCCAGACAACCACCACAGCCGTGACGGGTACGCCTACACGCGACGGCAGCGCGGCATGGCGCCCGCCATCGCCCTTGCCGGTGACGGTGGCGAAGTTGCGGCCCGAAAGCCAGAGCCGTTGAGCGAGGAAGGCGGTAAGCGTGAAGCACAGGAGCACGGTCGCCAGAACGGCGGCCCGCGCCGGGTCGTTCTGGGCACCGACGACGGCGAAGAAGATCTCGGTCGAGAGCACCCCACCGGACCCGCCGAGAACGAGCGGGTTGCCGAAATCGGCCATCGACTCGATGAAGCCGATCAGGAAGGCGTTGGCGAGGCCGGGCGCCATCAAGGGCAGCGAGACCTTGCGGAAGGTTCGCCACTGGTCGGCGCGCAGGGTTTGGCTCGCTTCCTCCATCGACGGCGAAATGCCCTCGACCACGCCGATAAGCACCAGGAAGGTGATGGGCGTAAAGCTGAGCATTTGTGCCAGCCAGATGCCGGTCAGGCCGTAGAGCCAGCGGCCGAGCTCCCAGCCGGTCGCCACTTCGATCCATTGGGTGACGAAGCCGGACCGCCCCAGCATCAACGTCAGCGCAAGGCCGACGACGAAGGGCGGGGTGATGATCGGCAGCACGGTCAGAAGGCGCAGGCCCTTCTTGGCCGGAAAGCGCGTGCGGGTGGCGACGAGGGCGAAGGCGAGGCCCAAGAGCGTGGTGCCGGTCGCCGTGCAGACGGCGAGGAAGAAGGTCCGCCAGGCGACGCCGCAGTAGCCGCCGGTCAGACAGGCGAGCGACCAGATCTTAGGGTCGGGCAGGTTCTTCAGCACCCCTTCGGCTGTGAAGGACCCGTCAAAGTCCTGGAACGCGCCGGTGAACATCGAGACGATGGGGTAGAAGACGAAGGTGGCGACGAGGAGGAGCAGGACCGCGATGGCGCCGAGGACGAAGGCGTCGCCCTTGAGGACGCCGCGCTCGGCGAGACCGAAGGCGATGAGGAGGGTGAAGACGAGAGCGTTGACGACCGCGCCCGCACCGAAGGCGGGCTGACCGGCCGCCTTGCCGAAGATGTCCTCGAGCTGGCCCCAGTTCCAGCCTCGGATGCCCAGCGAAACACCCTCGGCCATCATCCAGGCAAGGCCGGCGAGGCCGATCAGGGCGAGGGCACGGCCGCGGCGGCCGGGCGGTTGGGTCAGGCGGACGAGGATCGCTAGAGCGACGAGCAGCAGAACCGGCCAGAGCGGCCAGCGCCCGGTCAGCGCCTGGACGAGCCCGGGCCAGAGGTCGCGCTTGCCAGGCATCTCGGCCAGCCAGCCAAACCCGAAGAACCCTCCCTTGACGCGATACCACGGCAGGACGACCAGCGCGCCGAAGGCGGCCGCGAAGGCGAGGTCGAGCCTGCGGTTGTCACCGGTCATCCGACGTGTTCCCGAAGAGGCGGGGCGCGGTCACGCGCCCCGCAGGATGCATCATTCCGAAGCGTGGCCGCCAATCTCGGCATCCCAGCGCGCCAGCAGTTCCTTGCGCTTGTCGGACGAGCCGTAGGTGGCGAAGTCGTAGTCGATCAGCTTGATCTTAGTCAGATCCGGCGCCTCCTTGGGCGGGGCGGCGTTCTTGTTCGAGGGGATCTGGAACGAGCCGGCTTCGGGCATGATCGATTGCACCTCCGGGGTCAGCACCCAATCGTAGAACACCTTGGCCTCGTCCATGTTCTGGGCGCCCTCGACGATCGACATCGAGCCGATCTCATAACCGGTGCCCTCGCAGGGGCTGCCGACGACGATCGGGAAGCCCTCGACCGCCTGCGCCACGGCGTCGTGCTGGAACACGATGCCAAGGCCGGTCTCGCCGCGCGCCGCGGCCTTGACCGGGGCCGAGCCCGACTTGGTGTACTGGACGATATTCTCGTTCAGCTTCTTGAGATAGGCGAAAGCCTCGTCCTCGCCCATGATCTGCACCAGCGTGGCGAGGGTCGTGTAGGCCGTGCCCGACGAGTTCGGATCGGCGATCTCGATTTCGCCCTTCAGGCTGGGATCGAGGAGATCCTTCCAGCATTCCGGCGGCTTGATGCCCTTCTGTTCGAATATGTCCTTGTTGTAGCCCCAGCCAAGCGCGCCCGAATAGACGCCGACGGTGTGATAGCCAGAGACTTCGGCCTGTTTCACGGCCCAGTCGCGCAGCTGGTCCAGCATCGGCGACTTGTATTCCGCGGTCAGCCCGTCGGCGGCGGCCTGCAGGTGGGGATCGCCGGTGCCGGCCCACCACAGGTCGGTCTGCGGGTTGCGCGCCTCGGCACGGATCTTCGCATAGGCCTCGCCCGACGACAGGCGCACCATGTTCACCTGGATGTCGCCGTGGTCCTTGCCGAATTCCTGCACCAGCCGCTCGCAGATCACCACGTCCGCCGAGCAGATCAGGTTCAGTTCCGCCGCCTGCGCTGCGCCCGCCGGAATGGCCAGGGCAACGCCCGCGAGGGCGATGTTCAGTCGTTTCATGTTTTCCTCCCTTGCCGGTATCGGCGCGCTGCTTTGCACAGCATTGCAACAGGTTCGGACCGAAGGCGCGCGTTGTCAACATTCTGTTACAAAGCTAAGCATGATGGGAGCGGTGCAACTTCGTGCACCAGAAATGCAAAGGTGATCATGGCCGTCGCTTCACGCGGAACGAGCCTGCGGACCGGCGTAAGCGCCCGGGATGTGGCCGAGGCCGCAGGGGTCAGCCGGGCGGCGGTGTCGCGGGCGTTCACGCCGGGGGCCAGCATCGCGCCGCAGACCCGCGCCAAGGTGATGAAGGTGGCCGACGCGCTGGGCTACCAGGTCAACAGCCTCGCGCGCGGGCTGATCCGGGCCGAGAGCGGCATCGTCGCGCTGATCGCGGCGGAACTGGCGACGCCCTACCGCTCTGCCCTGCTCGCCGCGCTGACGGAACGGCTGCAGGAGGCCGGAAAGGTCGCGATGGTGATCAACACCGACCGTTCGGACGTCAGCGTCGAGCGGGCGCTGCGGCAGGCGATCGGCTATCGGACCGAGGCTGCGGTGTTCCTCTCGGGCATGCCCGCGGTGTCGCTTGCCGAGACCTGCCTGAGGAACCGGATGCAGCTGGTCCTCATCAACCGCGACGAGGAACGGCCCGGCTCGGTCCGCATCCGGCTTGACGACAACGCCGCCGGCCGAACTGCATTCGGTGCGCTGGTCGCCGCAGGGTGCCTAAGGCCGGCGCTGGCGACGTCGAAGGCGGGAACGCCGAGCCTTGCCGGGCGCGAGCAGGGATTCCGCGAAGCCGCCCGCGAGGCGGGGTTCGCGGTGATCGAGGAAGCGGTCGGGATGACATCCTACGAGACCGGGCTCGACCTCGGCACGCGGCTGATGTCGCGGGCCGAGCGGCCGGACGGGGTATTCTGCACCACCGACCTGATCGCGCTGGGCGTAATGGATGCCGCGCGCCACCGCTTCGGGGTTGCGGTGCCGCGCGATCTGTCGGTGATCGGCTTTGACGACGTGCCGCAGGCGGCATGGGAGAGCTACCTGCTGACCACCTTCGCGCAGCCGGTCGAGGCCATTGCCGATGCCTGCGTCGACTGGCTGGCGACGAGCAAGCCCGCCACGCCTGAGGCCTCGCTGGTCACCCTGCCCGCCAGCCTAATCTGGCGCGGGAGCGTGCGCGGGCGGGGCTGAGGCTCAGCCGCCGATCCGGCGCTGCGTGGTAGAGTCGAAGAGGTGGAGCCGGTCCGGATCGACCGCCAGAGCGACGACCGTGCCCTCGGCCGGACGGTCGTGGCCCGGCACCCGGAACACGATGTCGTCGGAGCCGGTCTCGCCGAGCTTTGCGTGCACGAAGGTATCGGCGCCCAGGGTTTCGACCGCCTGAACGCGGGCGGTGAGCGTTCCGGGGGTGCCGGATCGGCCGCGGGTGAGGTGCTCGGGCCGGATGCCGAGAATGACGGCGCCGTCGGCGACGCCGGACGGGCGCGGCAGGGTGCTTCCATCGGCGAGGCGGAGGCCATCCGCCTCGATCGTCGCCGGCAGGAAGTTCATCGCCGGTGAGCCGATGAAGCCGGCGACAAAAATGTTGGCGGGGGCGTCGTAGATCTCCATCGGCGTGGCGATCTGTTCGGCCACGCCCTTGTTCATCACGATCAGCCGGTCGGCCAGCGTCATCGNNCATCGCCTCGACCTGATCGTGGGTGACGTAGAGCGAGGTGGTGGCGACGCGGCGCTGGAGGTCCTTGATCTGGAGCCGCATCGAGACGCGAAGCTTGGCATCGAGGTTCGACAAGGGCTCGTCGAAGAGGAACGCCGACGGATCGCGGACCAACGCCCGGCCCATCGCCACCCGCTGGCGCTGGCCGCCCGAAAGCTGGCGCGGCTTGCGGTCGAGGAGGGCGGAGAGGTCCAACATCTCGGCGGCCTTGGCGACGCGCGCCTTCAGATCGTCGCCGCGAACGCCCGCGATGCGCAGACCGTAGGCCATGTTGTCGAAGACCGACATATGCGGGTAGAGCGCGTAGTTCTGGAACACCATCGCGATGTCGCGCGCTCGGGGCTCCAGATCGTTCACCACCTTGCCGCCGATCTCGATGGTGCCGGCGGTGATCTCCTCGAGCCCCGCCACCATGCGCAGCAGCGTGGACTTGCCAGCCCGAGGGGCCGACGATGACGACGAACTCGCCATCGGCGATGTCGATGGACACACCGTGAATCACCTCGGTCTTGCCGTAGTTCTTGCGGACATCCTTGAGGCTGAGCGTCGCCATTACTTTTCCGTCTCCACGAGGCCCTTCACAAACCAGCGCTGCATCAGGACGACCACCAGCACCGGCGGCAGGATCGCCAGCACCGAGGTCACCATCACGAGGTTCCAGGGGGTATCGGCATCGGCGAAGGAGATCATCTTCCTCAGCGCGATGACGATGGTGTTCATCGAATTCGAGTTCGTGACCAGGAGCGGCCAGAGATACTGGGTCCAGCCGTAGATGAAGAGGATCACGAACAGGGCGGCGATGTTGGTCGCCGAGAGCGGCAGCAGGATGTCCTTGAAGAACCGCCACGGCCCGGCGCCATCGACGCGCGCGGCCTCGAGCAGCTCGTTCGGGATGGTCATGAAGAACTGCCGGAAGAGGAGCGTGGCGGTCGCCGAGGCGATCAGCGGCAGGATCAGGCCGGCATAGGTGTCGATGAGGCCCAAATCGACCATCACCTTGTAGGTCGGCATGATCCTCACCTCGACCGGCAGCATCAGGGTGATGAAGACCAGCCAGAAGCAGGCCATTCGCAGCGGGAAGCGGAAGAAGACGATGGCATAGGCCGAGGCCATCGAAATGATGATCTTCCCGATGGCGATCCCCAGCGCCATGATCGTCGAGTTCAGCAATAGCCGCTCGACCGAGACCCCGCCGATCCGGGTGATCGAGCCGCCGAAGGCCTCGCCATAGTTCGCCGCCGCCTCGGGGCCCGGCAGCATCGGCAGCGGCGGGTTCAGGATGGTCTGGATCGAGTGGGTCGAGGCGACCGTGACGTACCAGATCGGGAAGGCCACGACGATGCAGCCGAGGACCAGCAATAGGTGCCCCATCGCCATGCTGCGGCGCGAGGTGCAGACCATGCCCTCAGCCATAATGCACCTTCCTCTCGACATAGCGGAACTGGAAGGCGGTGAGCGCGATGACGAGGATCATCAGGATCACCGACTGCGCCGCAGAGGACCCGATCAACAGGTTCACGAAGCCGTCGTTGTAGACCTTGTAGACCAGCGTCTCGGTCGACTTGCCCGGCCCGCCGCCGGTGACGGCATGGATGATGCCGAAGGTGTCGAAGAGCGCGTAGACGGTGTTGACGACCAGCAGGAAGAACGAGGTCGGCGCGAGGAGCGGGAACACGATGGTCCAGAACCGCTTGATCGGGCCCGCCCCGTCGATGGCCGATGCCTCCAGGAGCGATTTTGGGATCGCCTGCAAGCCGGCGACGAAGAACAGGAAGTTGTACGAGATCTGCTTCCAGCTCGCCGCCGCGATGACGAGGCCCATCGCCTGGCTGCCGTTCAGGAGCGGATCCCAGCGGATGCCCAGCGCGCGCGGGACCGCTGCGAGGGTGCCGAACGAGGGGTTGAACATGAACAGCCACAGCATCCCGGCGATGGCCGGGGCGACGGCATAGGGCCAGATCATCAGCGTGCGATAGAAACCGCGGCCGCGCACGATCTTCTCGGCCTGCACGGCGAGCAGAAGCGCGATGGCCATCGAGAAGAACGCCGTCAGCACCGAGAACACCGCCGTCACCTGGATCGAGTTCAGGTAGGCGGGATCGGCCAGCACCTTGCGGAAGTTCGCCAGGCCGACGAATTTCGATCTCAGGCCAAAGGGATCCTCGCGCAGCATCGACTGCCACATCGCCTGCACGGCGGGCCAGTAGAAGAAGATCAGGCTGATCGCCAGTTGCGGCGCGATCAAGAGCCAGGGCAACAGCCGGTGGGGAAAGGTCGCTCGGTTCATCGGGAAATCGGGTGCGGCCGCCCCGGTAGGGAGGCGGCCGCGTCCGGCGTCAGCCGCCGTAGGCTTCCTTGATCGCCGCGTTGCCGCGCGCGACGATGGCGTCCATCGTCGTCTTGGCGTCCTGCTGGCCGGCGAGCATCTTCTCGAACTCCTCGTTGGCGATGTCGCGGACCTGCGGCAGGTTCGGCAGGCGCACGCCCTTGGAGTTGTCGGTCGGCGCCTTGCCCATCATCTGGGTGATCGGCGTCTCGCGGCCGGGGTTCTTGTCGTAGAAGCCCGAGGCCTTGGTCGCCTCGTAGGCCGCCAGCGTCACCGGCAGGTAGCCCGACTTCTGGTGCAGGAATTCCTGGACGTCGGTCTGCGAGATGTAGTTGAAGAACGCCGCAACGCCCTTGTACTCCTCGTCCGAATGGCCACCGAACACCCACAGCGACGCGCCGCCGGGGATGGTGTTCTGCGGGCCGGCACCGTCGGTGTCATAGGGCAGCTGGCCAATGCCGTAGTTCATCCCCGACTTCACGATGTCGCCGAGCCCACCCGACGATTCGGTGAAGATCCCGCATTCGCCGGCAAGGAAGATCTGCTTGGCCTCGGATGTCCGGCCGCCATACTTGAAGGTGCCGTCCTTGGCGAGGTCGGCGAGCGCCTGGAAGTGGTTCACGAATATCGGCTGGTTCAGCGCCAGTTCCGGCACCCCGCCCGGCTCCATCCCGTTCTGCTGGCTCGCGTAGGGTACGTTGTTCCAGGCCGCGAAGTTTTCCAGGTGAATCCAGGTCAGCCAGGTCGAGGTATAGCCGCAGGGCGCCGCGCCCGAGGCCTTGATCTTCTTGGCCATGTCCCAGACCTCGTTCCAGGTCTTGGGCGGGCTATTCGGATCAAGCCCCGCCTTCTCGAAGATGTCCTTGTTGATGTAGGTGATCGGCGAGGACGAGTTGTAGGGGAACGACAGCATCGTGCCGTCGGGCTTGGAGTAGTAGGCCACGATCCCCGGCAGGTACTGCGACTTGTCGAATTTCATGCCGGCGCCTTCCAGCACCTCGGCGACGGGCTTCACCGCGCCCTCGGCCGCCATCATCACGCCCGTGCCGACATCGAACACCTGCATGATGTCGGGCGCCTGGCCGGCGCGGAACGCGGCGATGCCGGCGTTCAGCGTCTCGGGATAGGTGCCCTTGAAGGTGGGGACCAGCTTGTAGTCGGACTGGCTGGCGTTGAAGTCGGCCGCGATCTTCTCGACCACCTCGGCATTTGCGCCGGTCATCGCGTGCCACCAGCTGATCTCGGTCTGCGCTGTGGCCGAAACGGCTGGCAGCGCGATAGCCGCGACCGCCGAAGCGATTAGGTTCCGTCTGTGCATATCTTCCTCCCTGTCGGCTCGACCGCCGGCGCCGCACCCTTGTCAGGCAGATTCGCCGCCGCGGTCCCAAGATGTGCCGGCCTCCTCCTGAGAACTGGCACCGCCGGGGCAACCGCCCCCGCCATCGTTTCCGCATCCTGAGAATTCTTGCAATCGTGTGCAAGAGTAAACACCGACCTTGCCTCGGAAGGTGTTCGGCCGTCGGGCCCGGATGTACTCAACACCCGCCATATCTCTTCTAGATTGCGCCTCGAGGCCAATGCTCGGTCGACCGAGCCATACATCCTCTCCAACAGGCCGAACGTCCATATTTGCGAAACGAACGACCATTCTCCGCCCTTCCTGACCGACTCACTCAAGGATGGCGATGTCCGCGTCTGAACGTCCGCTTCGTCTCCAAGCTGCGAATGCGATGCGGCGTTGCCGCAAGTCCGCTTTCCGCCCATTCACCCATTCTTCCCGAGCAAACGCGTTGACCCCGGGCGCGGCACGCGCGCGAGTGCGGTATCGATGATCTCGAGGACCTTGCGGGTGCTCGCAGCATCGTCTTCGAGGGTCTTGCGCACCTTTTCGTCCGCCTCGGATTCAAGCTGCCCCTCGACCCAGGCGAGTTCTTCTGCGAACTCGCCCCGGCGCTCACGCCAGAGGTTCAGTTCAGCCTTTTCGGCGCGTGTCATGGGCCCCATGATGCGCACTGCGCCGCCCCTCATGTCGATCACGACGTGGTCCGGATGTGGCATCGGATCCGGCAGGTCCGTTATGCCGAGGCGATCCCGTCGGTCGAGCTCGCGCTCCCATTCGATCTTGTAGTCCATCGCGGCGTTCAGATAGTCGTCGTTGAGTTGCTTGTTGCTGCTCTCGACCGAGGACAACAGTTCGGCGAAGAGCCGCTGCGCCCGGTGCTGACCCTTGGCGGCATTCACCGCGAGCGAGCGGATGATCGCCTGCGCCATCGGCACAGTGACAGTGCGGTCCCCGTCCCTGACCGTGATCGTCCGGTAGGCTTCGTCGAGAACGATGTCCTTCATCCGCTCCTCGTTGAGCGCAGGTCGCTTGTTCTTCGCACCCTTCGGCCGACCCCGCGGATTGCCCGACTGTCCCGGCTTGAACCGGCTCGCATCCGGGGGCTTCGCATAGCCCACCTCGTAGCCCGGACGTGCGACAAGCGCCCGGGAGGAATTCCTCTTGCCCTTGCCGTTCATTCTGCCGCCTCCAACCGTTCGGCGGCGCGTGGCCAGCCGCAGGCCAGGCGTTCTGCCTCGTCCTTCGCATAAACCTCCCAGCGGGCGAGGATCCGGTCGCAGTAAATCGGATCCAGCTCGACGAGGTAGCCACGGCGTCCGGTCTTTTCAGCCGCAAGCAGCGTCGAACCCGATCCGCCAAAGAGATCAAGTACGATCTCGCCGCGCCCCGAGACATCGCGGATGGCATCCGCAATCATCTGCACCGGTTTGACGGTCGGATGCAGCGCCAGTTCCTCCATTCGACCTGCCCGCATCGTGTTCACACCGCGGTAGTTCCAGACATTGGTGCGGTAGCGGCCGTGTTGGCCGAGCTCGAAGGTGTTGACGTGCGGCGCCGCCCCCTTCTTGAAGGTGAAGATCAACTCGTGGCGCGAGCGGTAGAAGGTCCCCATCCCGCCGTTGTCCTTGGCCCAGACGATGAGGTTCTTCAGCTCCCCATAGACCCCCTGCCCCGCCGCCAGCATCTCCCCCATGTGGCGCCAGTCCATGCAGAGGAAGTGGATCGACCCGTCGAGGCTCACATCCGCCATGTTGCGGAAGGCGCGGGTCAGGAAGTCCGTGAACTCCGTGACCGACATCTCGCCCGAGGCCATGGCGAACTCGCGGTGCTTGGTCTTGCCCGATCCCCCCACATGGCCGTCGATTTTCACGTTGTAGGGCGGGTCGGAGAAGACCATCCTTGCCTGCTCCCCCGTCATCAGCATCGCCACCACATCCGGATCGAGCGCATCGCCGCAAACGAGCCTGTGCCGCCCCAGTCGCCAGACGTCACCGGGATGAACACGCCGCGGCGCCCCGGCCGGCAGGATATCGTCCTCCGGATCGCCTGGTTCTTCGACGGAGAGACCCGTAATCAAGGTGTCGATCTCGCCCAGTTCAAACCCCGTCACGCCGATGTCGAAGCCGAGGTCCCCTACACTGAGGAGCGCCTGCAGCTCTTCGGCCAGAAGGTCCTCGTCCCAGCCGGCATTCAGGGCCAGCTTGTTGTCGGCGAGCACATAGGCCCGCTTCTGATCCGGCGTCATGTGCTCGAGCCGGACACAAGGAACGTGACACATGCCGATGAGCTTGGCCGCCTCGACCCTTCCGTGACCGGCGAGGATCGTGTTCGCGGCGTCGATCAGCACCGGGTTGGTGAAGCCGAAGGTCCGGATGCTCTCGCCGATCTGGCGAAGCTGTTTCTTCGAATGGGTACGGGCGTTCTTCGCCCAAGGTGTCAGATCGCCAACGGCGATCTCTTCGATGCACAGGCCCTTCATCGGAGCCTCCTTTCATTGCTGCTCGCCGGAGAACGACTCGCCGGCCTCTGGCGTAAGGTAAATCTTACGTTGCCAAGACGTCAAGCGTGCCGCATGGTGTCGTCAGGCACATCAGACATCGAGGTCATCAATGGAGATCAGCGAACGGCTGTTCGAGCTGCGTCAGAAGAGCGGCGAGTCGCTCCAGCAAGTGGCGGATGCGGCCGGCGTCTCGAAGGCGCATGTCTGGGAACTTGAGAAGGGCCGCAGCAAGAACCCGTCCTTCGAATTGGTCCGCGCGCTCGCGCACCACTTCGGGGTCAGCATCGATGTGCTGGTTGGCGAAGAGGCCGCGCCCTCGATGAAGGAGCAGCGCATTGACCGTATTCACCGGGATCTGCAGGACCTGTCGGACCGCGACCGCCTCGTGGTCGAGGACATGATCCGGTCGCTGCGCGAACGGATGGACGAGAAGGCTTAGGCCGCTGGACCTCACCCGGATCGACCTCGCGGACATCCACGCGCCACAGCGCCTGGCCGACGCCATTCACCGACAGCTCGGCCCGATCGACCGCGCGGTTCCCGTCGACGAGATCGCGTACGCGCTCGAGATCGACGAGATCCGCCGGGAGCGCCTGGACGGGCTCGAGGGCATGTTGCTGACCAACAGGGCGCGCAGCTTTGGGAGCATCCTGGTCAACGTCACCCATGGCGCACGTCGGGCGCGTTTCAGTGTTGGTCATGAACTCGGGCACTTTCTCCTGGAACGGCATGTCCTGAGTCAGGACAACGGGTTCCGCTGCACGTCATGGGACATGCTCGAAGCGCGCGACGACACGCGGCACCAAAGGCAAGAAGCCGAGGCAAACCACTTCGCCGCCGCACTCCTCGCCCCCGCCTACAAGATGCGATCCTGTCTCGGGAACGATCCCGACCTGCGCACGCTCCAGAAGACCGCTGAAACGCTTGATCTCAGCCTCGAGGCGACGATCCGGCGCTACCTTGATCTCGTCGACGTACCGGTGGCAGCGATCTGGACAAAGGACGGCCGCATCCGCACGTCCAAACGTCATCGCGACTTCCCATGGGTACCGCGCAGCAAGGGCGACCTGCTCTCCGATCTCACCCAGGCTTGGCGCGCCAGTCGAAACGCGAGGCCCGGCTTTACCGACATGGCGGAAAGCGCCGCGGCCGCGTGGACCGACCGCGACGGTGTCGAGATCTACGAGCAGACGCGCGTTGGCCGAAACGGGCATGCCGTCACGCTGCTCTGGGCCGAGCTGCCCGATGATGATGATGCGGACGACGGCGGGCCCACTGAGCTTGGCATGCCGGGATTTGGCTAGAGCAGGCGGCGCAAATAGCCCTGCCCCTGTTCCGCCTGATCGGTTCCCTGTTCTTCCCTACGAACTTCCCTGATCAGGCAATTCCAATTCCCTGTTATCGCACGCAGGGAAATCGCTGCCAAACTATTGAAAAGGCGACATTAAACGGCGCTGGAACTACCCAAAGACCCCAAAGTGCGACGATTTCCCTGTTAATTCCCTGTAAACAGAGATTTGGGCGGCAGAGACGGGTTCGACGAGAACTGTGACCACCACCATATCCCCCTCCAGGACATCGGTGTTCCACCAGCGCTCGGCGTACCCTGCATGCCGCGAAGAAGAACCGCCGGTCGGCCATGGGCCGCCGGCGGTGAAGAAGGCTTTGGGGACGAGGGCCTTCAAGTTGGTCGGCATACGCGAAGTGGCGTGGACAGGAACTGCCGACTGAGGAGGGAACACACGGAAGGTACGCTCGGTTCCGGGGCGGACAGAATTTTTTGGCCCGCCCCGGGTGTCACGCCGGCTGCTCGGGGCGCGCGCCAAGCTCGACGGTCGCGTCGACCGCCTTGCCTGCGCGCAGAAGGTTCAGCGCGACCTTGGCACCCGGCGTGTCGGTCGCGATGATCCGCGTCAGGTCTCGCGGCGAGGTCACCGCCTGGCCATCGACGCTGAGCACGATGTCGCCGCGGGCAAGGCCGGCCCTGGCGGCGGGCGAATCCGCCGTCACGTCCGAGATGAGGACGCCCTTCGGCGCCTCGAAGCCGAGCGCGGCGGCGATGTCCTCGGTCACCGGCTGGATCTGCACGCCGAGGAAGCCGCGCTCGACCTTGCCGCCATCGGCAAGCGCGGCGACCACCTGCGAGGCCGTCTCGGACGGGACGGCAAAACCGATTCCGACCGACCCGCCCGAGGGCGAGAAGATCGCGGTGTTAATGCCGACCACCTCGCCTTCGGTGTTGAAGAGCGGGCCGCCCGAGTTGCCCTTGTTGATCGCGGCGTCGGTCTGGATGTAGTTGTCGAAGGGGCCGGAATTGATGTCACGCCCCAGCGCCGAAACAATGCCCGAGGTCACGGAGTTGCCGAGGCCGAACGGGTTGCCGATGGCGACGACGTCCTGCCCGACCTTCAGCGCCCTGGAATCCCCGAAGGATACCGTCGGCAGGTCCTTGTCGGCCTCGATCTTCACCAGCGCGAGGTCGGTGGCGCTGTCGGTGCCGAGCACCTTGCCGTCAAGGCTGCGCCCGTCGGCAAGCGTGACCTTCACGCTGTCGACCCCCTCGACCACATGGGCGTTGGTGACGATCTGCCCGTCGGCCGAGATGATGAATCCGGTGCCGACCCCGTGCATCACCGGGGCCTCGCCGCCCGGTTGGCCCGGCATCTGGCCGGGCATCGGCATCCCGAAGCGGCGCATGAACTCGTCCAGCGGGAAGCCCTCGGGCAGGTTGCCCTGCACCGTCGGCTCCGCCGCTTTGGCGACCTCGATATAGACCACGGCGGGCGCCACCTTGGCGACCAGATCGACATAGCCGCCCTGCGGCGCGCCGGCCGCCATAAGCGGCGTCGGGAGAGAGGTCAGCGCGGTGCCGCCCATCAGGGCGACGAGCGCAAGCGCGGGAAGCGCGCGGGCGGGGGAGAGAAAGCTGAGGGTCATGTCCTGTCCTCGAAAGTGAAGGGACGGCCGGCGGTCCGGCCTTGCCCCAACATCGGATGCCCGGATTGCGGGAGGCGCGGGCAAAGATTGCAAATCTGTGAGAAACATCACGAAAGCGCGCGCCGCGCCGTGACGCGGCTTTCGTCGTGCGTTCCGTCACACTAGGTTTGGCCCAGACCGGCACCCGAGGGCGCATGAAACTCCTGCTGCTTGAAGACGACGAGACCATCGCCGCCTATGTCGCGCGGGGCCTGCGCGAGGAAGGTCATGCCGTCGATCATCTGACCGACGGGCGCGACGGGCTGATGCGGGCCATGGCGGGGGGCTATGACGTGCTGATCGTCGACCGGATGTTGCCGGGGCTCGACGGCCTGTCGGTCGTGCGCGCCCTGCGGTCCGCCAAAGTCGCGACGCCCGCGATCTTCCTGACCGCGCTTGGCGGCGTGGACGACCGGATCGAGGGGCTGAAGGCCGGCGGCGACGACTACCTCGTGAAGCCCTTCGCCTTTGGCGAGCTTGCCGCCCGGATCGAGGTCCTTGCCCGCCGCTCCTCCCTGCCGGTGACCGAAACCGTGCTGACGGCGGGGGACCTCACGATGGACCTTGTCGCGCGGCGGGTGACGCGCGCAGGTCAGACCATCGACCTTCTGCCGCGGGAATTCGCGCTTCTGGAGTTCCTCTTGCGCCGCAAGGGTCGCGTCCAGACCCGCACGATGCTGCTCGAGGGGGTCTGGGACCTCGGCTTCGATCCGCAGACCAATGTGGTCGAAACCCATGTCAGCCGGCTTCGCGCCAAGGTCGACAAGCCCTTCGGACGCGAGCTGATCTCGACCGTGCGCGGCGCCGGCTACAGGATCGAGGACTGAGGATGGCGCGGGTCCCCGGCGCATTTCTCCGCCGCATCACAGGATCGACCCCGGTGCGGCAGGCGGCGATCCTTGTCGCGGTCTTCACCCTCGTGACGTTGGTCACGCTGGGCCTTGCCTATCTCGGCCTGCGCGCCTCGACCGAGGCCGCGATGCGCACCAACCTCGACCAGCATATGGCGGGGTTCCGCGTCGCGGCCTCGCCGGCGGCGGTCGAGATCCTTGTCGCCGCCGAGGCCGAGGTGGCGGACCCCGCGGAGCGCGTGTTTGCCTATATCGCGCCGGACGGCCGCGTCACCGGCAACGCCGATGCGGTGCTGAGCGGCTCCGGGATCGAGATCCGGCGGATGCCGGAGGGGCGCCCGCTCGGTCCCGATGGATACCTGCCGCTCGCCGAGGACATGGCGGGCGGTATTCTCATCCTTGGGGAAAGCCGCACGCCGCTGGTCGACTTGCGCCGCACCTTCCTTGCGCTCCTCTTCTTCAGCCTCGCCCCGACGATCGCGATCTCGCTCGGCAGCGCGGCCTGGATCGCCAGGGCCAGCCACGCCCGCGTCAAGCGGATCGAGGCGACGCTGGCGCGCCTGTCGCAGGGCGCGCTCGATGCCCGCATTCCCGAGGAGGCGGGCCGCAGCGACGACCTTGCCCGCATCGGCGCCGAGATCAACCGCATGGCCGCCGCGCAGGAAGCCTCGACCGATGCGCTGCGGCAGGTCTCGGCCGACATCGCGCACGACCTCAAGACGCCGCTGCAGAGGATGACCGCGCTCCTGCACGAGATGCAGTCCGCGCTGCCCCCGGAGAGCCCCGCCGCCGCCCTCGCCGCGCGGGCGCTGTCCGAGGCCGAGGGGGCGGCGGGCGTCTTCGAGGGGCTCTTGCAGATCGCGCAGATCGAAGGCGGCGGCGGCGCGGCGGCGATGGCGCCGCTCGATCTTTCCGCCCTTGCCGCCGGGATCGCCGAGCTTTACGCGCCGGCGGCCGAGGACAGCGGCCATCCGCTGACGCTCGACCTTGCCCCTGCCCTGCCCCCTGTCACCGGCAACCGGAGCCTTCTGGGGCAGGCACTGTCGAACCTCCTCGAGAACGCCTTGCGCCACACGCCCGAGGGCACGGCCGTGTTCCTGCGCACCGGCCGTGAGGGGCCAAGCGTGTTCCTTGAGGTTGCCGATCGCGGCCCCGGAATCCCCGCGGCCGAGCGCGACAAGGTGCTGCGCCGCCTCTACCGGCTGGAACACAGCCGATCCACGCCCGGCAGCGGCCTCGGCCTCGCGCTCGTCGCGGCGACGGCGCGGCTGCACGGGGCAGAGCTGACGCTTGGCGACGGGGCGCCCGGCCTCACTGTCCGGATGCGTTTTCCCCTGGCTTGAGTGCCCGATCAGAGGGCGGCCCCAGCCGGTGGGGCCGCACCGATGGATCAGCCCTGCAGCTCCATCCCCCGCGCCTGTTCGCGCAGCACGAATTTCTGGATCTTGCCGGTCGAGGTCTTGGGCAGATCGCAGAAGACCACCGTCTTTGGCGCCTTGAAATGCGCCATGTTCTGCCGGCAATAGGCGATGATCTCGGCGCCCGTCACATTCGCCCCGGCCCGCAGTTTCACGAAGGCGCAGGGCGTCTCGCCCCACTTCTCGTGCGGACGGGCGACCACGGCGGCCTCCATCACGTCCGGGTGCTTGTAAAGGACGTCCTCCACCTCGATGGAGGAGATGTTCTCGCCGCCCGAGATGATGATGTCCTTCGAGCGGTCCTTCAGCTCGATATAGCCGTCCGGATGCATGACACCGAGGTCGCCGCTCGCGAACCAGCCACCCGCGAAGGCCTCCTGGCTGGCGCTGGGGTTCTTCAGGTAGCCCTTCATGACGTTGTTGCCGCGCATGAAGATCTCGCCCATCGTCAGCCCGTCCGAGGGGACCGGCACCTGGGTGTCCGGATCGGCGACCATGAGGCCCTCGGCCGCATGGTTGCGCACGCCCTGCCGCGCCTTCAGCTTCGCGCGTTCGGAGGGGGAGCGCGTGTCCCATTCCTCGTGCCAGGCGCAGGTGACCGACGGCCCGTAGGTTTCCGTCAGGCCATAGCCATGCGTGACCTCGAAGCCGAGCGCCTCCATCTTCTCGATGATGATGGCGGGAGGCGGCGCACCGCCTGTCAGCACCTTGATCCCGGCATGAAGGCCCTCTTTCAGCGCCGGATCGGCATGGACCAGAAGGGCCAGCACCACGCTCGCGCCGCAGAAATGCGTGACCTTCTCGGCCTTCATCGCGGCGAGGATCGCGTCATCGCGGACCGCGCGCAGACAGACCGCCGTGCCCGCCGCCGCTGCGATGGTCCAGGGAAAGCACCAGCNNCCGTTGCAGTGGAACATCGGCAGCGTCCAGAGATAGACGGGGCGGCTGCCCATCTCCCAGGTCGCGATATTGGCCAGCGCGTTCAGATGCGCGCCGCGGTAGTGATAGACGACGCCCTTGGGGTTGCCCGTGGTGCCCGAGGTGTAGTTGAGGCTGATCGCCTCCCATTCGTCGTCCGGCCGGCGCCAGGCGAAATCACCGTCCCCCTCAGCCAGAAGCTCCTCATAGGTCAGCCGGCCGATGCGGCGGCCACCGGCATAGGTCGCGTCCTCGATGTCGACGACGAGGATGTCACGGCGGCCGGAGATATGGACGGCGCAGTCAGCAACCTCGGAGAACTCGGGATCGACAAGGAAAACCTTCGCCTCGGCATGATTGAGGATAAAGGCGATCGCCTCGGCATCGAGGCGCGTGTTGATCGTGTTGAGTACGGCGCCGGCCATCGGCACGGCGAAATGCGCCTCGTAGATCTCGGGAATGTTGGCGGCGATCATCGACACCGTATCGCCCGGCCCGTAGCCGCGCTTGGAAAGCGCGCTCGCGACGCGGCGGCAGCGGTCGTAGGTCTCGGCCCAGGTCCGGCGGATATCGCCGTAGACGATGGCCGTCCGGTCGGGGTAGACACCCGCGCTCCGCGCCATGAAGCTGACCGGGGTCAGCGGCACATAGTTCGCCGCGTTCCGGTCCAGTCCGAATTCATAAATGTTTTCCGTCATCGCCTCGCTCCTCGCTCCTACCTCGCGCGCCATGCCGGCCGGGTAGCCGCCGTCCATCGTAAACGGCGGCCCTGCCCCCTGTCACTTGGCGCGCACGTAACTTCCCGGCGCGTCCTCGATCACCCTCAACGTCCCGTCCTCGGGGCGCCGCGCCTTGACCTCGGGTTCGGCCGAATGGCCGTCGATCCATTCCGACCAGGCGGGCCACCACGACCCCTGATGCGCCTCGGCGCCCTTCAGCCAGTCCGCCGCGGTGGCCGGATAGTCGCCCCGCGTCCAGTAGCCGTATTTCGGGCGCTCGGACGGCGGGTTGATGACCCCCGCGATATGGCCCGATCCGCCAAGGACGAACGTGACCTCGCCCCCCAGAAGCTGGGTCGTCGGGTAAATCGAGGTCCAGGGCGCGATGTGGTCCTCCTTCGTCGCCAGCACGAAGAACGGCACCTTGATCTTGGAGATGTCGATCGGTGTGCCGTCCAGCGTCAGATGGCCCGGCTGGCGCAGCCCGTTCTCGATATAGATCTTCTCCAGATACCAGAGCAGCATCGCCGCCGGCAGGCGCGTGCTGTCCGCGTTCCAGAAAAGGAGGTCGAACGCCGGGGGCTTCCTGCCCATCAGGTAGTTCATCACGTAGAAGGACCAGACAAGATCGTTCTCGCGGATCATCGAGAACATGTCCTGCAGGTGGTGGTTCTCAAGATAGCCTTTCTCGGCCATGTGGGCGCGCAGGGTCTTCAGCCGCTCGCGGTCGATGAAGACACCAATCTCGCCCACATCCGTGAAATCGACCATCGTCGCGAAGGTCGTCGCCGTCACCACCCGCTTGTCCTTGCGTGCGGCGAGGAAGGCGAGCGTCGCGGTGACGAGGATGCCGCCGATGCAGAAGCCGAGGATGTCGAACTTCTTCTCGCCGGTATGCTCCTCGATCACCTCGAGCGCGGTCAGGGGACCGAGCTTCATGTAATCCTCGAAGCTCATCTCGGCATGTTTCTTGGTCGGGTTGACCCAGGAGATGAGGAAGACGCTGTGGCCCTTCTCCAGCATGAAGCGGACCATGCTGTTGTCGGGCTTCATGTCGAAGATATAGTATTTGTTGATCCAGGGCGGCACGAAGAGAAGCGGACGCTTTTTCTGCGTCTTGGTCATGGGCTCGTACTGGATGAGCTGCATCAGATCGTTCTGATAGATCACCTTGCCAGGCGTCGCGGCAAGATCCTTGCCGACCTTGAAGGCCGCCGGATCGTTCGTCGCGATGTCCAGCCGCCCCTCGCCGCGCTCGAGGTCCTCGACCAGGTTGCGCAGCCCCTCGACCACGCTTTCGCCATCGGTCTCAAGGAAGCGTTCGCGCGCGGCCGGGTTGCACATCAGGTTGTTGGTCGGCGCCAGTGCGCTCAGCAACTGCCGGGTATAGAACTTGACCCGCAGGCTGTCCTTGTTGTCGCCCGGCAGGCCGGCAAGGAACTTCTCCACCGCCTGCTCGACCGCGATATGGGAATCGCGCAGGCCGCGCGAGATCGGGTCCTTGTCCCAGCGCCGGTCGCGAAAGCGCTTGTCCTTGCTCTCGCCCGACTTGCCGGTCCAGGCATCCTGCCAGGCCTTGGCCCAGCCGAACCACATGTCGGCCATCTGGGCACTGGCCTTGACGGGGTCTTCCATCAGCGTCGGCAACGCCTTCACGTAGGCCTCGACGACCTGCGTCATGTCGACGATCGAGAATTCCTCGCCCTGCGCCTTGGCGGTCGCTGACGCGCTGCTCTTCTGTATCGCCATCTGGGCGCGCTTCAAAAGCTCCATCCACTCGCCCGTGCGGTCGTTCAGTTGCGCGATGTCCATCCGTTCTCCTCCTGCCGCGCGGGTCCCGGCCGCACGCTCCTGCCCCCTTATCGCATGGGTCCGCGCGCTTTTTCAAAGTTTCTTGGATACTTAGTGTCGTCGTTTCGCTCATCGCCGGCGGCTCTTCGCCGCCGCCTCACATATTCGGATAGTTTGGCCCGTCGCCGCCCTGGGGTGTTGTCCAGGTGATGTTCTGGGCGGGGTCCTTGATGTCGCAGGTCT
>JAGRDU010000103.1 GCA_020446905.1 Paracoccaceae bacterium
TGCCGATGACCTTCGTGACCTCCGAGCCCTATGTCGGCCACCTTGGCCTTGACGGGGTGGGCGACACCAAGGGCCTTCTCGAAAGCGAGATGCGCGACAAGCACGTCAAGTGGATGACCTCGACACGCGTCAAGAAGGTCGAAGCCGGCAAGATGACCGTTGAAGAAATCAACGACGACGGGTCGGTGAAGGCCGAAAAGGAGATGCCCTTCGGCTTCGCGATGATGCTGCCGGCCTTCCGCGGCATCAAGCCGATCATGGGGATCGAGGGCCTCGTCAACCCGCGCGGCTTCGTCATCGTAGACGAGCATCAGCAGAACCCGAAATACCGCAACATCTTCGGCGTTGGCGTTTGCATCGCCATCCCGCCGATGGGGCCGACCCCGGTGCCCTGCGGCGTGCCGAAGACCGGCTTCATGATTGAATCGATGGTGACGGCGACGGCCCACAACCTCGGCAACATCCTGCGCGGCAAGGAACCGGACGAGGTCGGCACGTGGAACGCGGTCTGCCTTGCCGACTTCGGCGACAGCGGCGTCGCCTTCGTCGCGCAGCCGCAAATCCCGCCGCGGAACGTCAACTGGGCGTCGTCGGGCAAGTGGGTGCACCTCGCCAAGATCGGGTTCGAGAAATACTTCATCCGCAAGGTCAAGAAGGGCACGTCCGAGCCCTTCTATGAGAAGGCGACGATGAGCATGCTTGGCATCGACAAGCTGAAGGCCGTCCGCAAGGGGTGAGCCGACCCTAAACTTTGGATGTAGATCGCGACGCGCCGCCGCCAGAACCTGGTGGCGGCGCAGCGCGTCGTGCCAGCGGGACCGCGCCCGAGAGAGAGTGTGATTCGCCCGAGGGGTGGGCAAATGCCGCCGCTCAGGGCGATCTGCCGGGCCCGCTGCGGGCCCCGCGCGTCCCGCAATGATGTAAAGCCGGCACACACCCATCCGCCGCAAGAGAGATATTGTACCCGCAGCGAAATCAATGCCCTAGGTGCTGCGCGTTATTTCCGCCGATAACCGCCAATACTGGAAACAATGGCACCTAAGGACGGCCGCCGCGTGCTGCGGACGCAAGGAAATGTGGCGGAACAAAGGCAAATGTACGTGCGTTTGGCTGCCCGATGGGGTCTAATACCCCGGGGTGAGTTCAGGGTGAGGGGATCGTTCGAATGGTCTTTCGCGAAAAGTTTATGGGGACCTGCGCAGCCGCAGTCCTCGCGGCGACGGGCGCGGGGGCCGCAAGCCTCGGCGTGACGGACGACCGCGCTGCCTTCGAGGCTGGCACGGCCACGGCCTGGGCCGAACTTGGGACATTCGGCCTCGGCGTCGCCGGGGACGCCACGCCGGAGGCAGATGCCACCGCACGGGCACTGATCGCCTTTGGCCTTGAGCCGGCCGGTTCGATGCTTGTTCCCGCCCTGCACGGCCTCGCCGCGCCGGTCGCTTCCATGCTCTTGCGCGAGATCGGCACACGTCTGCCGCGCGCGACGGGCGAACCGCGTCTGGTCCTATCGGACGTCGTTGCAATCGCCTATGCCGGACTTGGCGCAAGCCCGTCCGCACCGGCCTTCACCGTTGTCGCGCCCGCAGCGGCCCAGACTGTCGCCGGCACCATCGTTGCCGCGGCCTCGGCACCGACCACCGTCGGAACCTATACGCGGCCAAGCTTCCCGCTTGCGCTTCGCCGGGGCAGCGGCACGGCCGGTGGCGTGATCCTTGCTGCCGCCGACACGGGCGGAACGGGCGGGTCCGGCAGCACGGGCGGTACTGGCAGCAGCGGCGGCACGGGCAGCTCTGGCGGCACGGGCGGCAGCGGCGGCACGGGCGGCAGCGGCGGCTCGGGCGGTTCGGGTGTCGGCACCGTCACGCCGGCGCCGGTGCCCCTGCCGGCGGCGGGCCTTGCCCTTCTCGGTGCGCTCGGCGGGCTTGCCGCCCTGCGCCGTCGCAAGCGCTGAGGATCAACGCTCCTCTGCAACGTCCTTGTGGACGATGACGTCGCATTGCGGAAAGGTTTCAAGGATACGGCGCCGCAGGCCGGCGCCGATCGCATGTGCCTCGCGCAGGCTCTGGTCGCCGTCGAGTTCGATATGGATGTTCACGAAGACCCGGCTGCCGGCGGTCCGTGTCTTCAGGTCGTGAAAACCCCGCACCCCGGGCCAGTCACGGGCGATCGCGGCGATTCCCTCGATCACCGACGGATCGGCGCGGCGGTCCATCAGCGCGTCCCACGCGCCCTTGCCGATCCTGAGCGCCCCGACCACCAGCATCGCCGCCGCGGCAAGCGCGACGACGCTGTCGACCTGGCCGATCCCGTGACTGCGCGAGATCGCGAGCGCCGCGATGGCGCCGAGCGCGGGCAGGATGTCGGTCATGTAGTGCAGGGAATCCGCCGCAACGACGCGGCTGCCGGTTCGGCGCGCGACATGCCGCTGCCAGAGGACGAGCACGCCGGTCAGCGCGATGGAGAGGACCATCGCGACGATCCCTCCCTCCTGCCCCGCCAGCGGCGGCGGCGCGTCCGCGAGCAAACGTTCGACCGCCGACCAGCCGATTACGGCGCCCGAGACGAGAATGAAGAGCGATTGCGCCAGGGCCGCGAGATCCTCGACAGAGGAATGGCCGAAGGCGTGATCCTCATCCGCCGGGCGCGCCGCATAGACGATCGCGGCCAGCCCCCCCGCCGACATCATGAGGTCAAGCGCGCTGTCGGCCAGCGAGGCCGCGACCGAAAGCGATCCGGTCGAACCGAGCGCCCAGAGCTTGATCGCGACAAGGCTGAACGCGACCATGACCGAGGCCACGCCAGCCGTGATGTTGAGCCGCGTATCGCCCGGCTGGCCCTCCATCGCATCCTCTCCGCCCGTGATCCCAGCCCGTCATACCGGCGACGGCCCCGCCGTGCCAGTGTTCAGCGCGCCTCGTCTACGCCCCAGAGCGCGGCGCGGTGAACCCAGCCCTTCTCGCCCCCGGCGACGATCCGGCACCAGTCGCCGTCACAATCGTCGAGCCTGCCGATCACCCCGGCCTCGGCCGTCGCCACCTCGGGCGCCGTATCGTCGGGGCGGGCGCGGAGCACGGTCTTCTCATCCTCGACGAGGACGGTCCTCACCCCGGACAGAAGCGTGTAGTAGATCCAGCCGCCCTGCCCCTCGTTGTCCTCAACCCGCCGCCAGTGGCCGAATTCCGCCGTCACGCGCAGCGGCATGTCGCGGTGGCGAAACACCCAGTCGATGCGATGGGCGAGCGAGGGGCCGCGCCGCACGTTGCCCTCTGCCGCCTTCAGCGACACGAAGCGTGGCACCGGAAGATGCGTCACTGGCCCGAGCGCGGGTTCGTCGGCCGCCGCCGGCGAGAGTGCCAAGCCTGCCCAAATCCAGCACAAAACCGCAAAAGCCATCGCGAGCCGCAAAAAACGCTTCTCTTGCATCCGAAAAATCCGCCTGACGTGTCTGCTCTGGTCGTATCGCTGTCGTCGGGGCTTGTGGCCGCCCCCATTGCCCCCGTAGTTTGCCCCTGAATGCGCGCCGATGGAAGAGAGGAGAATGGCCCGATGGGATCCAAGCGTCTGAGTGTCGTCGTCACGCGACGCCTGCCCGAGCCGGTTGAGGCGAGGATGCAGGAACTGTTCGATGTGACACTCCGCGACCCCGACACCACCATGACGCGCGAGGAGCTCGCCGCGGCGATGCACGAGGCGGATGTGCTGGTCCCCTCGCTTTGCGACCACATCGACGCCAATCTTCTGGCCCAGGCCGGTGAGCGGCTGCGGCTGATCGCGAACTACGGCGCGGGCGTCGACCATATCGACGTCGCAAGCGCGCGCCAGCGCGGTGTCCTCGTCTCGAACACGCCCGGCGTCGTCGCGGACGATACCGCCGACATGACCATGGCGCTGATCCTCGCCGTGACCCGACGCATCCCCGAAGGCCTTGCGGTGATGCAGTCCGGCGAGTGGGCGGGCTGGGCGCCGACCGCGTTCCTGGGCGGGCGCGTCGGCGGGCGGCGCCTCGGCATCATCGGCATGGGCCGGATCGGCAGCGCGGTGGCGCGGCGGGCGAAGGCCTTCGGTATGGAAATCCATTATCACAACCGCAAACGCCTTCGCACGGAGATCGAGGAGGAGATCGGCGCGACCTACTGGGACAGTCTCGACCAGATGGTGGCGCGGATGGACGTCATCTCGGTGAACTGCCCGCACACGCCCTCGACCTTCCATCTTCTGAACGCACGGCGGCTGAAGCTTCTGAAACCCTCGGCGGTGCTGGTGAACACCTCGCGCGGCGAGGTGGTGGACGAGAATGCGCTGACGCGGATGCTGCGGGCGGGCGAGCTGGCCGGCGCGGGCCTCGATGTCTACGAGCGCGGCTCCGACATCAACCCGCGCCTGCGCGAATTGCCGAACGTGGTCCTTCTGCCGCACATGAGCTCGGCCACGGTCGAGGGGCGGATCGAGATGGGCGAGAAGGTCATCATAAACATCAAGACCTTCGCCGACGGGCACCGCCCCCCCGACCTCGTCGTACCCGGGATGCTCTGATCCGATGGCGCCGGGGCAGATCGTCGCGCTGATCCTCCTTTGCGCGGGCGGCGCGGCAGTCGCGATCCAGGCGCCGATCAACGGCGGACTTGGCCGATCTCTGGCCAGCCCCGTCGCCGCCGCGGCGGTCTCGTTCGGCGTCGGTTTCGCGGCGCTGGTGCTTGTCACCCTTGTCACGGCCGGGACCGCGCCCGCGGGCAGGCTTGCGGGCGTCCCGCTGTGGCAGCTGACCGGCGGTTTCCTCGGCGCCTTCTATGTCTGGTCGATCATCAGCGGCATCGGCGCCACCGGGGCGCTGACCGCGCTCGCGGCAATCATCCTCGGCCAGATGGTCGCGGGCCTCACGCTCGACCATCTCGGCGCTTTCGGCCTGCCCGTGCACACCGTCTCGCCGCGCCGGATCGCCGCCGTCGCGATGGTCGCCGGCGGGCTCATCCTGTCGCGCGGCTGAAATTTCGAACAAACACCCCGGCCCCGCCCTGCTTCTGCCCCGTTTCGATGGCATCGCAGGCGCGATCAAAACGGGGTGCTCGCCATGTCCAAGGCCTTTCTGGGCGGTTTCGTCCTTGTCGCCGCCATCGCCGTCGGCGCCGTCGACTATGTCAACCAGGCGCGGCGCGCCGGATCGAAGCCCGGCGCCTTCTCCGTCTCTGCCTATGCGGCGACGATCACCGGCAGGTTCGTCGACCAGCAGGCCGCGCTCGCGGCGGAGCGGACGCGGAACGAGCTTCTGGCGCTGCCAACGAAAAGCTTCCTGCCCGAAGCGCCCGAGGGCTGGACCCGCGGCGACTGGTCCGCGGCGGCGGATGCGGCGTTCGGCAGCGGCTATGACATGGCCGAGGACCCCTCCGTTCCCGAGGCGATGAAAGAGGACCCGACACTCAAGGCGCTCAATGCCGTCGGACAGGCCGCCAAGGCCCGCCGCGACGAGGCGCAGGTCTATGTCTACGAAAAGCCGGGCGCCATAGTCGCCCTGCGCGCGGCGAAGATCGCGCAGGGTGGCGGCCTCGGACCGCAGAATTTCGCCATGCAGATGGTCGCGAACAACATCGAGGCGATGTCGGGCAAGGACGGCTTTGCCGTGGTCAAGGGCGTGACCTACCGGCTCGAGAAGGGCCTTTTCGGCATGCAGGACCAGGAGCGCGACTATCGCGTCATCTCGGGCATGATCGGGGGTGAGGTTCGCATCTCGCTCCGCGCCAAGGCAGAGGATGCCGATATCATCGCGCTGCTCGAGGCGATCGACTACGACCGGCTGAACCAGATGCTGAAGGCGCCCGTCGCCGGGATCGGCAGTGCCGCGCCCGAGATGACGGCCGAGCAATCGCTGGCGCTGGCCACGGCAAACGTCGCCGAGGCCGCCGCCGCGCAGCGCGCCGAGACGATCGAGCAGCAGCGCCGCCTGCAGCTTGCCGCGCTCGACATCTCGTTCCGGCACGGCAAGATGACCGAGGCCGCGTACAACGCGGCCAAGGCAAAGCTGATGACCGCGCCCTCCGAGGTCGGCTTCATCGCCGGCCTTGCCGCCGCGACCGAAGCGCAGCCCGCCGCCGCGCTGTCAGAGGCGCAGCCGGCCGCAGCCCCTGCGGGGGGCGTGTTCGGCATGCTCGGCGGTCTTTTCGGCGGCAAACCCGCGATGGTCGCCGAGGAAGCCCCTGCGAAGGCGGCGCCGACCGTCAGCACCGGCGGCTTCGGCGGCAACTGCACCCTGACGAACGGCGTGAAACGCTGCAGATTCGGGAACTGACGCCCTAGAGCGTCAGGATCGTCGAGCCCGTCGTCGCCCGCGATTCCAGCGCGCGATGGGCGTCGGCGATCCGGTCCAGCTGAAAGCGCTGGCCGATCTCGATCTTCACATCGCCCGAGAGCACCTTGGCGAAAAGCCGCCCCGCCATCTCCTGACAGGTCGCGTGATCGGCGATATGCGTGAACAGCGTCGGCCGCGTGATCTTGAGCGAGCCGCGCGAAGAAAGCGCCAGAAGATCGACCGGCGGCACCGGGCCCGAGGCATTGCCGAAGCTGATCATCATGCCGAGCGGGCGCAGACTGTCGAGCGAGCCGGTGAAGGTGTCCTTCCCGACCGAATCCATCGCGACATCGACGCCCCTCCCGCCGGTGATCTCGCGCACCGTCTTCGCAAAATCCTCGGTCCGGTAGTTGATCGCATGGGTTGCCCCATGTGCCAGCGCCATCGCGCATTTCTCGTCCGAACCGGCCGTGGCGATGAGGTTGATGCCTTCCGAGCGCGCCCACTGGCAGGCGATAAGGCCGACGCCCCCGGCGGCCGCGTGAAAGAGAACCCAGTCCCCGCGCGCGATGGGCGTGGTGCGGTTGAAGAGGTAATCGACCGTCAGGCCTTTCAGCATCATCGCCGCGCCTTCGTCGAAAGAAATGCCGTCCGGCAGCGGGCAGACCTGTGCGGCGGGCATCACCCGCGCCTCGGTATAGGCGCCCGGCGGGGCCGAAGCATAGGCGGCCCGGTCGCCGGGTTTGAGGTGAATGACGCCCTCGCCTACCGCCTCGACGATCCCTGCCGCCTCCATCCCGAGCGCGGCGGGCAACGGCAGCTTGTAAAGGCCCGAACGCTGGTAGCAGTCGATGAAATTGAGACCCACAGCCTTGTGCGCGATACGGATCTGCCCCGGCCCCGGCTCCTCCACAGGCCGGTCCACGATCTTCAGGACCTCCGGCCCCCCGTTCTCCTCGATGATGACGGTACGTGCCAAGGTTCTTTCCTCCGATGCGATCGTTCGGTCGAAGCCTAGCAGCGCGGACGGCCGCGTCGAGTCCCCGCCTCGCACAGGGCATGTCGTTTTTCCGCCGTCTTAGGTCGGGGCGGCTTGCCCCGGAAATTGCCGGTCTGTCAGATAGGGTTCAGCCTCGTGAACTTGCAGGGAGTCGGCCGATGAAAACCCATGTCAAAGCGCTTGTCGTCGGCGGCGGGGCCGTCGGGACCGGGATCGCGTATCATCTTGCCAAGGCCGGCTGGGATACGATGCTGCTGGAGCGGGACGAACTGACCTCGGGCTCCACCTGGCACGCGGCGGGGCTGCTGCCCCTCTTCAACATGTCCTTCGCGACAACGCATATCCACAAGTATTCGGTCGATTTCTACAAATCGCTTGAGGCGGAGACGGGACTGAACGCGGGCTTCGCGGTCGTCGGCAACCTTCGCATGGCGCAGACCGACGCGCGGATGGACGAATACATGCTGTATTCCTCCGTCGCCGAGACGGCGGGGGTGTATCACGAGTTCTTGACCCCGAAGGAGATCAAGGACCGCTGGCCGCTGGTCAGGACCGAGGACCTGAAGGGCGCGCTCTTCCATCCGCAGGACGGCTATATCAACCCCGCGGACGTGACCCAGGCCATGGCCAAGGGCGCGCGGCAGCATGGCTGCACGATCGAGCGCAAGTGGCAGGTCGATGCCTACAAGTGGACCGGATCGGAATGGCAGGTGACCTGCACCAAGATGGTCGACAAGGGGGGCATGCTGGTCCCCTCGGACGAGCAGGTGGTCATCACCGCCGAACACGTCGTGACCGCGACCGGCAACCATGCCCAGCGGACCGCGCGGCTGCTCGGGATCAAGATCCCCGCGATCCCGGTCGAGCACCAGTATATCGTGACCGAGCCGGACCCGATGCTTCAGGAATACCGCAAGGCAGGCAACCCCGAGCACCCGGTGCTGCGGGACGCCGACGCCAAGTGGTATGTCCGCGAAGAGCGCGGCGGCTGGATCCTTGGCCCCTATGAGCGCAACGCGCCCGCGCGGTTCCTCTATGACGTGCCGGAAAGCTTCCGCGCCGATCTTTTCCCGCTCGATCTGGAAAGGATCGAGGGCGAATACATGTCCTTCATCCACCGCATTCCGTCGTCGGAAACCGTCGGCCTCAAGGACGATTTCAACGGCCCGATCTGCTACACGCCAGACGGCAACCCGCTGGTCGGCCCCGCGCCGGGCCTCAGGAACATGTGGCTGGCCGAGGGCTTTTCCTTCGGCATCACGGCGGCGGGCGGCACCGGCTATTACCTCGCCCAGATGATGGTGAACGGCGAGGCCGAGATCGACATGGCCTCGCTCGACCCCAAACGCTACGGCGGCTGGATGACGACCGAATATGCCGCGCGGAAGAACGAGGAGTGCTATGAGCACGTCTTCATCCTCCACCACCCGGACGAGGAGCGCGAGGCCTGCCGCCCCTTGCGCACGGCGCCTGCCTTTGACCGCCAGAAGGCGGCCGGGGCGCAGATGGGCCAGGTCAACGGCTGGGAACGGCCGAACTACTACGGGCCGAAGGATGCGCCTGCGTCCTTCGACCATGACTCGCGCAGCTTCCGGCGCGGCGGCTGGTGGCAATATGCGGTCGATGAGGCGAAGGCAGTGCGCGAGACCGCGGGCCTGATCGACGCCTCGGCCTTTACCAAGCATATCGTGCGCGGACCGGGCGCGACGGCGTTCCTCGACTGGTTCACCTGCAACGCCCTGCCGAAGATCGGCCGGATCAACCTGACATATGCACTGACCGATGCGGGCACGACCCGCACCGAATACACGATCGTGCGGAACGGCGAGAACGACTACTACCTCGTCTCGGCCGGGGCCTGGACGGCCTATGACGCAGACTTCCTCCGTAAGTCCATCGAGGATTTCATGGCCGCCGGCGGCGCCCATGTAGATATGCATGATGTCACCACCCAGTGGGGCGTCTTCGCGCTCGCCGGGCCGAAGTCGCGCGACATCCTGAAGGAGATCGTCAAGGATGCCGATCCGGCGACCGTGCTGTCGAACAAGCGCTTCCCGTGGCTCTCTGCCCGGAAGATCGAGTTGGGCATGTGCCCGGTCAATGCGATCCGTGTGGCCTATACGGGCGAACTGGGCTGGGAACTCCACCACCCGGTCGAGATGGGGCGCTATCTCTGGGACCTCCTGGTCGACGCCGGCCAAAAGCACGGTATGAAGCTGGTCGGCGCGCGGGCGCAGAACTGGCTGCGTCAGGAAAAGAGCTACCGCGCCTTCGGGACGGAGCTTGGCCGCGACGCGACTCCGCTGGAGGCTGGCCTGCCGCGCTTTGTCGACATGTCGAAGGAGTTCCGCGGCAAGGCGGCGATGGAGGCGACCGGCATCCGCGCGATGTGCGTGACGCTGCTGATCGACGGGCCCACGGACACCGATCCCTGGGGCAAGGAGGCGCTCTTGCTGGACGGCGAGAAGATCGGGCGCCTGAC
>JAGRDU010000104.1:0-2231 GCA_020446905.1 Paracoccaceae bacterium
CGCCAACCCCTTCGTCGCCGCCGAAAAGGGCTTCATCGACGAGGTGATCCAGCCGCACTCGACCCGTCGCCGTGTCGCGCGGGCCTTCGCGAGCCTTCGCAACAAGAAGCTCGCGAACCCTTGGAAGAAGCACGACAACATTCCGCTCTGACGGCCGGACCTGGTGATGGTGGCGCGCGTGACCCTTGTGCGACTGGCTCTCGTGGCCCTCGCGTCTTCGGCCTTCGCCGAGGAGGCCGGGGTGGACGTGCCCGGCGCGCCGTCCGGGCAGGCCATCACCTATGTCGAGACCGTTCAGGGCCAGCCGGGACCGGAAGGGTTGGCCGTCCGCTTTCGTTTCCTTGCGCCCCAGATCGCGCGGGATGGCGGCACGGTCGATGCCGAGGCCGCGCAGGCGGACATGGAATGGCTCTGCGAAACCTTCGCGCTGCCCCGACTTCCCGCGACCGGACCCGTCCCGTCGCAGGTCATCATCTCGCTGGCAGACCAGGCGGTGCCTTTCGGCGAAACCGCGCCCGAGGTCACCCAGTACTTTGAGGCCTACTCACTGCTCGATGGCCACTGCGTATGGGAGGCTTTCTGATGCCTCTACAACATCTTGCGCATGTTTCCGAATGCGCGGGGCAGTGTGATGCCGTCACGCCACAGGTCGTGAACTTGCGCCGGGTTGCATGGGCGGTTGTGGACAACTCCTCTATCATCGTGGCAGGCGGCGATGTCGCGGCCGAACACGACCAGACCCGGCGGCAGAACGCGGAGAACCGCGCATCCGCCCAATTGAGCAGGAGTCATACATGTCCAAGAAAGCGCTCTTCGCGAGCATGCTTGTCGTCTTTGTCGCGGCTTGTGCGGCCAAGAAGGAAGAAGTCGTCTATGTGGAGCAGCCGGTCACTCAGGAACCGGTCTACACGGGCAAGTACAAGTAAGAATTCCGGCCCGGCCGCCGCGTTTGCGCCGCGGCCGGGCCAGCCCGCTGCCTGGGGAGACGCGTCATGCTGAAGCATCGCGGCTTTCCCGGTCGTCTTCCTGGCACCGATTTCCAGTTCACCATCCGCCGCGCCAATCCCAAGGGCGTGACGAAACTGATCGCGCGCGAGCGCTTCAGGGACCGCAGCCCAGCCGATCGCCGGGCCGACCTCGCCTTCATGGCGGCGCTCTGGGACGCCTTCGGCGATGCGCCGTTCGAGCGTGGCAACCTCGATGCCGGTCGACTCAGCTGGCTCTTCGGTCGCGAGGTCGTCCCCGCCGAAGAGGGCTTTGATCCGGAAAGCTACGACGCCCTTCTGAAGATCGACCTTCCGCGCGCCCGCGCCGCCTTCCCCGAGGCTTTCGAGGGGGAGGAATCGGCATGATCCCGCACAACGCCTTGATTTCTGGGCATCAAACCGCCGATCGTTGCCTGTGGGGAAACTTAGTGTTTGCGCTGACGCGGGTCGGGACGCATCCTGATCGTGGGACGTCACCCTACAGCAAGCATCACGTCCCGTTTTGTCAAAACCGTTACCCTTCCCCTTCTCTACGGCCTGGCCCCACCGGGGTCAGGCCACCTTTGCCTGCGCCGGTTCGGCGGACCAGCGCCGAGGCGGGCCGCCCACGGCGAATTGACTTTCGCCGCGCGCCGAATTCGCTAGAGTCCCGGGCGATAAAAACACTCCCGGAAGGAAGAGCAGAATGCGGATCATCAAGACTTTTGTTGCGGTCGCCATCGTGGCCGCACTGTCGGGTTGCCTCGAAAACGACGCAGAGCGTGGCGTCGCCGGCGCTGCGGCTGGTGCGCTCCTCGCGGATGCGACCGGCAACAGCGCTGTCACCGGTGCCATCATCGGCGGCGGCGCGGGCGTCTTCTGCGACGACGCGGGCATCTGCCGCTAACACATTCGTCCGGGCCGCGTCGCGGCCGGGACAGTCAAATCATCGGACCACCGTCGCCCCGCGCGCCGGTGGTCTTTTCGTTTGCGCGGCCGGGACCGAACCCGGCGCGGCACGGTAGAAGGGGACGGAGATGTTCAAGAAGATCCTGATCGCGAACCGGGGCGAGATCGCCTGCCGGGTCATCAAGTCGGCCCGCAAGATGGGCATCAAGACCGTTGCCGTCTATTCGGACGCCGACCGCAATGCGCTGCACGTCAAGATGGCGGACGAGGCGGTTCATATCGGCCCGCCGCCCGCCAACCAGTCATATATCGTCATCGACAAGATCATGGACGCGATCCGCCAGACCGGCGCCGAGG
>JAGRDU010000104.1:2338-6361 GCA_020446905.1 Paracoccaceae bacterium
CAAGATCACCTCGAAGAAGATCGCGATGGAGGCGGGCGTTTCGACCGTTCCGGGCTACATGGGCCTTATTGCCGATGCGGACGAGGCGGTGAAGATCTCCAATAGCATCGGCTATCCCGTCATGATCAAGGCCTCCGCCGGCGGCGGCGGCAAGGGCATGCGGATCGCATGGAACGACGAGGAGGCGCGCGACGGCTTCCAGTCCTCGAAGAACGAGGCGGCGGCAAGCTTCGGCGATGACCGCATCTTCATCGAGAAGTTCGTGACCCAACCGCGGCATATCGAGATTCAGGTGCTGGCCGACAAGCACGGCAACGCGGTCTACCTGCACGAACGCGAATGCTCGATCCAGCGGCGGAACCAGAAGGTCGTCGAAGAGGCGCCGTCGCCCTTCCTCGATCCGGCAACCCGCAAGGCGATGGGGGAACAGGCCGTCGCTTTGGCCAAGGCAGTGGGCTACACCAGCGCCGGAACCGTGGAGTTCATCGTCGACGGGCAGAAGAACTTCTACTTCCTCGAAATGAACACCCGCCTTCAGGTGGAACACCCGGTGACCGAACTCATCACCGGTGTCGATCTGGTCGAGCAAATGATCCGCGTGGCTAACGGCGAGAAGCTGCCCTTCGCGCAGAAGGATCTGAAGATCAACGGCTGGGCGATCGAGAACCGGCTTTACGCCGAAGACCCATATCGCGGCTTCCTGCCGTCCATCGGCCGGCTCACCCGCTACCGCCCGCCAGTGGAATCCGCCTCGGCTGAAAGCGTCGTGCGCAACGACACCGGCGTCTACGAAGGCGGCGAGATTTCGATGTATTACGACCCGATGATCGCCAAGCTCTGCACCTGGGCGCCCACGCGTTCGGAGGCCATCGAGGGGATGCGCCAGGCGCTGGATACATTCGAGGTCGAGGGGATCGGCCACAACCTGCCGTTCCTGTCGGCCGTGATGGACCATCCCCGCTTCGTCTCGGGCGAAATCACGACCGCCTTTATCGCCGAGGAATATCCCGAAGGCTTCCAGGGTGTGACCCTGCCGGCCGAGACCCTGCGCAAGATCGCGGCGGCGACGGCGGCGATGAACCGCGTCGCGGAGATTCGCCGCACCCGCATCACCGGCACCCTCGGCAACCACGAACGCCATGTCGGCGACGACTGGGTCGTGGGCGCGCAGGGCGAGGAGATCGCAGTAAAGATCGCCGCCGACCGCGACGGCTCGACCGTCACCTTCGCCGATGGCACCAGCCACCGTGTATCCTCGGACTGGACGCCGGGCCAGTCTCTGGCCCGCGTGAATGTCGACGGCGACCTCGTCGTCCTCAAGGTCGGAAAGATCCCCTCGGGCTTCCGCATTCGCACCCGTGGCGCCGACCTCAAGGTCCATGTCCGCAGCCCGCGCCAGGCCGAGCTCGCGCGCCTGATGCCGGAAAAGCTTCCGCCCGATACCTCGAAATACCTGCTCTGCCCGATGCCGGGCCTGATCGTGAAGATCAACGTCGAGGAGGGACAGGAGGTGCAGGAAGGCCAGGCGCTCGCCACCGTCGAGGCGATGAAGATGGAGAACATCCTGCGCGCGGAGCGCAAGGGCACCGTCAAGAAGATCGCCGCCGCGGCGGGCGCCAGCCTGAAGGTCGACGACGTCATCATGGAGTTCGAGTGACGTGAGCCGTTCGGCGACACCGGCCTATCCCTTCTGGGGAATGCTCTCGGCGCTTGCCGGACTCGCGGCCCTGCAGGCGCTGGCCTATCTCCATGCCGGGGTCTTCGAATATCCGCTCGATGACGTCTACATCCACCTCGCCATGGCCTCGAACATCGCGCACGGCACCTATGGCGTGAACGCGGGCGAGCCCGCCTCCGCCGCTTCGTCGATCCTCTACCCCCTGCTTCTGCTGCCGTTCCCGAATACCGAGTTCCAGCGCCTGCTGCCTCTCTTCTGGAACGTCCTCGCGGTCGGGGCGGCAGGCTGGGTCTGGGGACGGATCGTCACCGAGGCAGGGCTGGCCGGCTTTCTCGGCGGCGCCTTCGCGATCCTCGCGCCGATCTGTCTGAACATGTCCGGCACCGGATTCACGGGGATGGAGGCCGCGCCGCATGTGCTGGCAAGCCTGCTCACCGTCCTCGGCCTCTGGCGCGTGTTGAAGGGGGAGGGCGTCGCCCCCTGGTTCGTCGCGGCTGCGATCCTCGCGCCGCTTCTGCGGTACGAGGGGTTGGCGCTCTCGCTCGGATCGGCGGCGGCTCTGGCCCTCGCGGGCGAGCGGCGCGCGGCGGCGGTGATCGCCCTTGGCGCGATTGCGGGCGTCGCGGCATTCGGCGCCTTCCTCGTCTCGATTGGGCTGCCGCCCTTGCCGGGGTCGGTGCTCGCGAAGACCGGCTCGCTCGATCCGAACGGCAGCCCTCTGATGCGTTATGTCATCGGCTTCGTCGTCAATGTGACGCGCAAGCCCGCCGGCGCGGTCATCGGAGTGCTCTGCCTCGCGGCGCTGCTCGCCCCGCTGGTCCCGGCGCTGCGCCGCCGCGCGCCGCTCTCGCTGCTGCTCGTCGTCGCGGCGGCGGGCCTCGGCCATCTGCTCTTTGGCCAGATCGGCTGGATGCACCGGTACGAGCCCTACATCCTGACCGCGCTAGTCGCGACGCTGCTGCTGGCAACCTCGGGGGTGGCCGGTCGCGGCGCGGCGATCCTCCGCTGTGCCGCCGCCGCGGCTGTCCTCGCTGCGGGCGCGGCCTATCTGCCCGGAATGATCGGCAGCTACGCCTGGAATCCGCGCGCGATCCACCTCCAGCAGGCGCAGATGGCGCGCCTCGCTCAGGACTGGCTCAAGGTGCCCGTCGCCGTGAACGATCTCGGGCAGGTCGCCTGGGGCAACCCCGACTACGTTCTCGACATCTGGGGCCTCGGCTCGGAAGAGGCGCGGCGCATCCGCTTCGGGACCGAGGTCCCGCCGCCGCACTGGGCGGCGCCCCTTGCCGAAAAGCATGGCGTCAGGGCGGCGATGATCTACGACAAGTGGTTCGGGACCGCCGTCGGGACGGACTGGATCCGTGTTGCGAGCCTTCAGATGCGCGACCCCGAAGGCGCGCTTGGCGACTGGGAGGTGGCGATCTACGCGACCGATCCCTCCTACGCGCCAGAACTGCGGTCCAGACTGACGGCCTTTGCGCCGACCCTTCCGGCGGACGCCTATCTCGAGATGGAGCCCGGGGCATGAGACGCGGGCATGCTCAGTTCGACACGGTGCCCTGCTGGTCGCGGATCTCCTGCTGGCGCAGCGGGAACTTGTCGATCGCGTGGGTGATCTCGCGTACGCTCCAGGGCAGCGGCTTGCGCAGCTTCACCGCGCCGTCCTTGTCCAGAAGCACCATCGAGAAGCCGCGCGGGCGCAGCCGTTCGCGGGCGTCCGAGGCGCTGTCGGGGTCGCTGTCGGTCAGCACGATGACATCGCGCTTGAGAAGCTCGGCGGGATCGTCGGCAAGATACTCGATCTGGGACCGGAACGCCGGATCGTTGGGGCTGTCGGCGAAAACCACCAGCGGCCGCTTCTGCCAGAGGAAGTCGGCAAGCGCCACCTCGCCGGCCGGAACCGTCTCAAGGGCGGGCGTCTGGCGGTCCTGCGCCGCGGCGGGAAGGGCAACAATGCCGAACAGGAACAGGGCGATGGCAGATTTCATGGGCACTCCTCTTCCTCAGATATAAGGGAAAGGTGCCGAAGACCAAGCACTTGCGCCGGGATCGCACCCGGACCGAAGGAAAGGACGAAGCGATGACCGACAAGATGGCAAGCTGGCGGCAACTGGCCGAGAAGGAGCTGAAGGGGCGCTCGCCCGACGATCTGACCTGGGCGACGCTCGAGGGGATCGCGGTCAAGCCGCTGTATACAGAGGCTGACACCGCCGGCCTGCCTCACATGGGCTCGCTTCCCGGCATCGCCCCCTTCACCCGCGGCGTGCGCGCGACGATGTACGCCGGTCGGCCCTGGACGATCCGGCAATACGCGGGTTTTTCGACCGCCGAGGAATCGAACGCCT
>JAGRDU010000104.1:6385-6567 GCA_020446905.1 Paracoccaceae bacterium
AGGGCGTCTCGGTCGCCTTCGACCTTGCAACGCACCGGGGCTATGACAGTGACCACCCGCGCGTCGTCGGCGATGTCGGCAAGGCGGGCGTCGCCATCGACTCTGTCGAGGACATGAAGATCCTCTTTGACGGCATCCCGCTGGAGAAGATCTCCGTTTCGATGACGATGAACGGCGCGGTG
>JAGRDU010000105.1:0-10677 GCA_020446905.1 Paracoccaceae bacterium
TCATGCCGAACAAGTACGTCTTTCCGGGCGGCGCGCTCGATGCCGCCGACGCCACCGTCCCGCTCGGCTCGGCCCTCGCCCCCGCCTGCCGGGCGCGCCTTGCGGCGGGCGCCGCACGCGGCCTGCCCGACGCCCTCGCCGCCGCCGCCATCCGCGAGCTCTGGGAGGAGACCGGCCTTCTTCTCGGCACGCCCGGCACCTGGCCCGGCCCGGTGCCGTCGGACTGGCAGGGCTTTGCCGGCGCCGGCCTTCTGCCGCATGCCGCGCCCCTCAGCTTCGTCTTCCGCGCCATCACCCCGCCCGGCCGCCCGCGCCGGTTCGATGCGCGCTTCTTTCTGGCCGACGCCGCCGCGATCACCGGCGATCCGGACGACTTCTCGGCCGCCTGCGACGAGCTTTCGCACCTCCACTGGGTCCCGATTGCCGAGGCGCGGCGACTGAACCTGCCCTTCATCACCGAGGTCGTGCTGGCAGAGGTGGCGGCCCGTCTCACCTCGGGCGCGGCGCCCGAAGCCGTGCCGTTCTTCGATAATTCCGGGGACGAGCCCCGGTTCCGCCGGATCTGACCCCGCGTCAGGCCGCCGCCAGCACCAGCACGACGACCGACAGGACGACGAGCGCCACACCGGCCGCCTCGCGGCCCCTCAGCCTCTCGTAGAAGACAAGGGCAGAGGCGATCAGCGTGAAAACGATCTCCACCTGCCCCAGCACCCGCACATAGGCGGCGTTCTGCAACGAGAAGGCCGCGAACCAGCCTAGCGAACCCAAGGCACCGGTGATCCCGACCATGATCGTGCGCCGCCAGCGGGACAGGACGCGGGTGATCTCTCCCGGCTCGACGGCGCGCAGCCACAGCGACATCGCCGCGGTCTGGCACAGCGTCGCCGCCGCCAGCGCCAGTAACGCGCGCAGGAAGAACGGCAGCGGCTCAAGCGCCAGCGTTGCCCCCCGGTAGCCGATCGACGACAGCCCGAAGAGCCCGCCTGCGAGGATGCCATAGACCATCGGGCGGCCGACCAGCGGCGCCCCTGCCTCCGGCCCCTTCGACAAAAGGAGAACTCCGGCAAGGCCCACACCGATGGCGATCCACCCCGGCAGACTTGCCGCCTCTCCAAGGATCAATGCCGAAAAGAGCGCGACCTGCACTGTCTCGGTCTTGGTAAAGGCGACGCCGACAGCGAAATTGCGCAAGGCGAAAAGTGCGACGGTCAGGAAGGTTGCGACGATCTGGCAGGTGCCGCCAAGGACGACATAGGCCCAGAAGTCCGCCCCCGGAAGCCCCGGCCGTTGCCCCGTCACCAAAAGGGCAAGAAGCGCGAGCGCCGCCGCGATCGGCGCGCCGAAAAGAAATCGCGAGAAGGTCGCGCCGCCGGTCGACAGCCCTGCCCCCTTCAACTGCTTTTGCAGCATGAAGCGGACCGTCTGCAGCGCGGCGGCGGCAAGCGTGAAGAGGACCCAGAGGCTCATGCCCCCTTCTGTCACGCACCCGCCGGACGGAAAAGCCTAGTTTCCGGGGCGCAAGGGATGCGGCACCGGGTCCTTCGCGCGAAGAAGATGGCGGCGGAAGATCGCGCCGTAGGAAGGATAGAGATATCCCTCGTTCCGCCGCAGGAACTCCTCGCGTCCGGCAGCATAGACTGCGGGCAGCCGGTACCAGGGCACCCCGGGCTTCGTGTGATGCACGATATGCAGGTTGTTGTTGAGAAAGAGGAACGCGAGCAGCCCGCGATCCTCGACCACGACCGTCCGGCCCGGCGCATCCTCGTGCGCGCGATGTTCAAGGTAGGTGCGGATCTTCAAGACCGACATGCCAAGATAGGCCGAGACGAGATAGGCCCAGACCGGCACCCCCGACCATGCGATCCAGAGGCCGACCAGAACCAGTCCCGCCAGATGCAGCGCCCAGTCGCGGGCGATGGCACGGTTTCCGGCAAGGATCGCCTGGCCGTCATCCATCAGGATCTTCACGATCCCCAGCGCGGGACCAAGGGCCATCCGGCCAAGAAGCGTGTTGTTCGCCCGCAAGAGCCGCCGGCGCCAACCCGGCAGGGCCGCCCAGACCCTGGGGTCGAGGAAATTCGATTCCGGATCGTCATAGGGATCGGTCAGGGTCTCGTCCCGGTGATGCGCAAGGTGCAGGTCGCGGAATCGGCCGTAGGGGTAGAAAAGCCCAACCGGGAGGAACACCAGCGCCTCGTTCAGCGCGCGGGACCGGAACGGGTGACCGTGCAGCACCTCGTGCTGGAGCGAGGAATGCAACGTGACCGCCAGCGTCAGGCCGGCCATCCCGGCAGGCAGCCAGAGCGCGGCAAGCCAGACGGTCGAGACGACCCAGAGCGCATGGCAGGCCACGATCAGCGCCAACGTCGGCCACTCGAATTCACGGGGGCGCGACCGGGGGTCAGCCATCGTGGCGCCCCCAGGCGATCCCCGCCCAGACCCGCTCGTAAAGGACATAGGAGGCAAGACCCAGCGCCGCATTCGTCAGCGCCATCGCGCCGCCAAGACCGGCCGAGCCAGTCATGGCGAACCCCACCAGCGCCATCATCGCGAGCCCGATGAAGTTCCACAGAATTGCCTTCAGAAACGTGCGCTTGCGGCTGTCCATTATCCCATTCCCCTACGAGGAGGTAATGCCGCGCCGCCGCATCGGGGAATTCTGAATGTGATTAACAATTCTCAGCAAATGTGTATTAATTCACATCATGGGACAAAATATCGACAAACGCGACCGGGCAGGCCTCTTCCGCCAGCGCCTCGCCCAGGCGATGGCAGAAAAGTCCATGACGCAGAGCGGCCTTGCGCGCGACATTCAGGTGGACCGCTCGACCATCTCGCAGCTTCTGTCGGGCGAGGGCGCGCGGCTGCCGAACGCGCAGGTCGTCGCCGAATGCGCCACCGCGCTCGGTGTCTCGGCCGACTGGCTTCTCGGCCTCACCGAACGGCCCGAGCGGCTGGCCGAGCTTCTCGCGACCTCGCTCTCGATGACCGAGGCGCCGCGCGCCCTGATCGACGAGACGATCTTTTCCTGGCACCGCGAGGCGGCGGGCTACAAGATCCGCCACGTCCCCGCGACGCTTCCCGACATGCTGAAGACCCGCGCCATGCTCCGCTGGGAATACGAGCCGCAGCTTGGCCGCACCGCCGAACAGGCGATCGGCGCCTCGGAAGACCGCCTCGCCCTCATGGCGCGGTCAGGATCGGACTACGAGATCGCCCTGCCGCTGCACGAGCTGGAAGGCTTCGTGCGTGCCGAAGGCTACTATCGTGGCCTGCCCCCCGAGATCCGCCACGACCAGATCGAGCGCATGCGCGCGCTTTACGCCGAACTCTATCCGCGCCTCAGGATCTATGTCTTCGACGCCCGCCGCGTCTTTTCGGCCCCGGTCACGATCTTCGGCCCGCTCTTGGCGGTCCTCTATCTCGGGCGTCACTACCTCGCCTTCCGTGACAGCACGCGCGTCACCGGCTTTGCCCAGCATTTCGACTGGCTGGTGCGCGAGGCCGAGCATGGTGCCCGTGACTTCCCAAGCCTTCTCGACGCGCTCTCGGTCGAGGTCGGCGTCTAGCGGGCGCCCCAGGTGTCCGACAACCGGTAGCCGCCAGGCCAGGGATCGTCGGGGTCCAGCATGTGCTGATGGACGCCGGTGATCCAGCCGCGCCCGGATATCTCGGGGCGGATTGCGGTGCGCCCCCCCACCGTTGTCGTGCCCAGAACGCGGCCTGAGAAGGTCGATCCGATGACCGAGCGCGCCGTCAGCACCTCGCCCTCGCGCAGCTCGCCCCTTGCGTGAAGCAGTGCCATCCGCGCCGAAAGCGCCGTCCCCGTGGGCGAGCGGTCGACCTTGCCGGGCTGGATCGCCACCGCCTGCGCCGCGCTCGGCCCCTCCGGCCCGCGCGAGATCGGCCCCGCGAACAGGCAGAACGAGATATGCCGCCAATCCAGGTTCTCGGGGTGCTCGAACCCGATCCGAGCATTCGCCGCATTTGTGATCCTGACCCCAAGCCGCGCGATCTCGTGCGCCTCGTCCGCGCCGAGCGACAGGCCGAGCGCAGCGGCATCGACCACCACGAAACTGTCCCCGCCATAGGCGGTGTCCACGTTCAGCGAGCCAAGCCCCTCGACCTCGAGCACAACGCCTGTGCGCGCCGCAAAGGACGGCACGTTCTCGACGAAGATCCGCTCCGCCTTGCCGTTCCGGCATCGCGCGCGCACCGTGACGAGGCCGCCCGGCGCCTCGAGGACAAGGCGCGTCTCGGGTTCCTGCATCGGCACCAGCCCTGAGTCGAGCAAGACAGTCGCGACGCAGATGGAGTTCGAGCCGGACATCGGCGGCGTGTCCTCCGGCTCCATGATGATGAAGGCCGCCTGCGCACGCGGGTCCTTCGGGGGCACCAGAAGGTTCACATGCCGGAAGACGCCGCCCCGGGGCTCGTTCAGCACGAAGGCGCGCAGGGTCCCGTCCTGCGCGATCCAGCGGCTTTGCTCCCACAGCGTTTCGCCCGGCGGCGGCAGGACCCCGCCCACGATCACGTCTCCGACCTCGCCCTCGGCATGAGCCGAGATCACATGGATGGTCTTCGTGCTGCGCATCGGGGACCCTCACACCGGCCGGAGTGCGGCCGGATCGTAGCCGTTGAACTCAAGGACCCGCCGCGCGGCCTCCATCAGGTCGGACCGGACGGTCGGGGTCCGCGACAGGACGCGGGCGAACCGCCCCGACGGCGTGCCGATCACCGCGACGCGATAGTCGGCATCGACCCAGAGCACCCAAAGCTCCTCGCCGTTCCGGGTGATCCGGCCCGGCCCCGTCACATTCGCCGCCGAGGCGAAGGCGCGCGCGCCACGCGGCCCGCAGAGGGTTCCTGTCACCTGATAGCTTTGCGGCCCGGTCGGCACCCAGGTCTCGGCCAGGGGGCCGCACCCCGCCTCCGCGCCATAGGCCGCGGCGACATGCCAGACATCGCCGAACCGCGCCGGATCGAACGCCATCTGCGACGAGATCGGCGCCTCGGCGCGCCTCAGGCCCGGCCCCTCGGGCGCGGCGCAGGCCGCAAGCGCAAGGACAAGGGGAAAGAGCCGCGCGAGGGTCATGTTCCGATACTCCATCCGTTCGTCGGCACCCTCTCCCGCCCCGCCCGCGATGGCAAGGGGAAGGGTGCACTTGCGGGCGCCCGGCTCAACCGAATACGAAGCACTTGATGAAACGCGAAACCCTAATCTTTGCACCCGGGCCGGATCCCCTGCGGGTCGCCATCCTCGTGATGGCCGACACCAACGCCCTCTCGCTCGCCGCCTCGGTCGATCCGATGCGCGCGGCGAACCGGCGCGCCGGGCGGCGGCTATTCGACTGGCATTTCGTGACCCCCGGGGGCACGCCCGTCCCGACCACCGCGGGGTTCGAGGTCACGGGCGCGGCGCTGAGTGACCGGCTGGACGCCGACGTCCTGATGATCGTCGCGGGGTTTCGCCTCAGCGAACAAGCCGCGCCCGCGCTGCTTTCCCGCCTGCGCCGCATCGCGCCACGCCTTTCGGCGATGATCGGCATCGATGGCGGCAGCTGGTTTCTGGCCCTTGCCGGCCTGCTCGACGGTCAGGCGGCGACCGTGCACTGGGAAGACCTCGAAACCTTCGCCGACCGCTTTCCGGCCATCGACGTGCGCCGCGACCGCTACGTGATGTCCGGCCGCTTCGTCACCACCGGCGGTGCCGCGCCCTGCCTTGACATGATGCTCGACCTCATCCGCGCCCGCCACGGCGCCGAACTGGCCCTCAGGGTCGCCGGGGCCTTCCTCTACGAACCCGTCCACGCCGCCGCCGCGCCCCAGCAGGGCGTTTCCGCCGTCCGCCTCGCCCGCGCCGATCCCGCCCTCGCCCAGGCGATCGCGCGCATGGAGGCAACGGTCGAGGATCCGGTGTCCATCGCGGACATCGCCAGCGCCATCGGCCTGTCGCGCCGCCGTCTCGAGATGCTGTTCGCCGAGCATCTCGGCACAAGCCCCGCCAGGTTCTTCCGCGACCTCAGGCTCGACGAGGCGCGGCGCCTGATCGCCGACACCCGACTGCCGCTGCAGGACATCGCGCTACGCACCGGCTTTGCCGGCCAGACCGCCTTCGCCCGCGCCTTCCGCGCCCGTTTCGGCACCACGGCCTCGGCGGCGCGGCGCCGTCAGTAGGGCATCGGATGCGCCTTGTGCGCCGCCGCGATCTCGGCCAGCACCTCCTTGCCAAGAGCCAGGTCCGCCGCGCCGAGCGCGTTCTCAAGCTGCGGCACGGTCGTCGCGCCGAAGATCGGCACGCACGGAAACGGCCGCGTCAGGCACCAGGCGACCGCCATCTGCGCCGGGTCGAGCCCGGCCCGCGCCGCGATGCCGAGATAGGCCGCGACCGCGTCCCAGACGCGCGGTGTGATCCGCCCGCCGAGGCCGGCGTTCGCCTCGCGCCGCGACCCGGCGGGGATCACGTCGCCGGCGTATTTTCCGGTCAGAAGCCCCGCCGCCATCGGCGAAAAGGCCAGCAGTGTCACGTCCTCGTAGTGCCCCAGTTCGGCAAGGTCGGTGTCGTAGAGCCGGCAGAGCAGCGAATATTCGTTCTGGATCGTGACCGGCCGCGGCCCCGTGCCCTGACCCGCCAACCGCAGCCACTCCGCCATGCCCCAGGCACTTTCGTTCGACAGGCCCCAGGCGCGGATCTTGCCCTCGGCCTTCAGCGCCGCCAGCGTCGCCAGACACTCCTCCATGTTCGCCAGCACCGCCGCCCGGTTCTGCCCCCGCGGATCGTAGCTCCAGTTCTTGCGGAACATGTAGCTGCCCCGGTTCGGCCAGTGAAACTGATAAAGATCGACGTGATCGGTCCCGAGCCGCCGGAGCGAGCGTTCCAGCGCGGTGCGGATGCTGGCGCCGTCGATTACCTCGCCCTTGTCGCGCGCGACGCTGCCCTCGCCCGCGATCTTCGTCGCAATCACCCAGTCCCCGCGCCGCCCGCCCTTGCGCACCCAGTTACCGATGATCTCCTCGGTCCGGCCCACGGTGTCCTTGCGCACCGGATTCACTGGATACATCTCTGCGGTGTCCATGAAATTGATGCCGCGCTCGGCGGCCAGGTCGATCTGCCGGTGCGCCTCGGCCTCGGGCGTCTGGCTGCCCCATGTCATCGTGCCAAGGCAAAGCCGCGACACCTCGATGCCCGAGCTTCCGAGTGTCGTCCGTAGCATGGCCCGTCCTTTCGTGATGCGGGCCAACCCTAACCGCCCGAACTGCAAGGGCAAGCAGGAAGCCCGACCAAGGTCGCGCCGGAGCTCCGGCCCAAGGTCCAATGCGCCCCGCTTCACGCCGAAATGATGCGAGCGCTTCGGTTCCGGCGACGTAGGCTCGGCCTTGCGGGCACCCCGCCCGGACCGGAACAGAGCCATGCCAAGGTTACTCGCGCCCCTGCTGCTGCTTCTTGCCCCGCTCGCGGCCCCTCCGGCTGCGGCGGCGCCTGTGCCCTACAGCCTCGACGCCGCCTGCTCGCGCGTCGCCTTCGAGGTCGCCTTCGGCCCCGACAGGATCTCCGGCACCATGCCCGTCGCGGCCGCCGACCTCGCGCTCGACTTTCGGGACGTCTCGACAAGCCATGTCGATGTCACGCTCGATGCCGCCGATGCCACGGCAAGCTTTCCCTTCGCGGCGCAGGCCATGAAGGGGCCGAAGGTACTCGACGCGGGGCACTTCCCCGCGATCACCTTCGTCAGCCGCAGCGTGACCCGAACCACCGAAGGCGCCCGGATCGAGGGGCTTCTGACCCTTCGCGGCGTTGCCCGGCCGGTGACGCTGGACGCCCGAATCTACCGTCAGACCGGCACAGCCGAGGGCGATCTTTCGCATCTGACGCTGAAGTTGACGGGGACGGTGCGGCGCAGTGACTTCGGCGCGACCGGCTGGGCCGACATGGTCTCGGACGAGGTACGCCTCGACATCCTCGCGCGGGTGGATCGTGCCGGCTGAGGCGCCGCCGCCGGGCTTCGGCCGCCTCACGCGGGCACTGCACTGGACCATGGCGGCCGGTATCCTTTTCACACTCGCGCTCGGCCTTTATGTCGCCCGCATGGAGCCCGGCCTTTCGAACCTCTGGCTCTACGGGCTCCACAAGACCTGCGGCGCGATGCTTCTGGCACTGGCGCTCCTGCGCCTTGGCTGGCATGTCGGCCACCCGCCGCCCGGTCCCTTACCCGGCCCGCCCGCCTGGGCGATGACGCTGGCCCGCGCCACCCACCGCGCGCTCTACGCGCTGATGCTCGCGGTGCCGCTCTCGGGCTGGGCCTATGCCTCCGCGACCGGCCTCGACGTCCTCGTCTTCGGGGGCGTGAGGCTTCCCGCCATCGCGCCCGTGTCCGAAGCATGGGAGGACGCCCTGCACCTCGCACACATCTTGCTGACGCGCCTGATGCTGGCGTTGATCCTTCTTCACGTCGCCGGCGCCCTCCGCCGCGCTCTGGTCGAGCGCGACGGCACGCTCGCCCGCATGACGACGGGCCGCCGCGGCTGACCGTGCGGAACAGCCCGCACATCGTCGGTTTTCGCTGGCCCCCGGGGCTCGCCTCGCGCAATGCTGGCGCCAGCGGTTCCGGGTCCCATGCGCCTTCTCATCTCCTTCGCCTCGCTCTTTCTCTCGGTGGTGTTCCTGCAGCTCGGAACCGGCGGCGTCGCGCCGCTCGACGCGATTTCGGGCGTCACGCTCGGCTTTTCCAAGGCCGAGATCGGCACCCTCGGCTCGGCGCATTTCTTCGGCTTCTTCATCGGCTGCTGGTGGGCACCGCGCCTGATGGGCGCGGTCGGCCATTCGCGCGCCTTCGCCGCCTTCACCGCCGCCGGCACCATCGGGATCATCGCCCATATGATGATCGTGAACCCCCAGGCCTGGGCGATCCTCAGGATGCTCTCGGGCCTCTGCGTCGCCGGCTGCTACACGATCATCGAGGCCTGGCTGCAGGCCCGCGCGACGAACGAGGTGCGGGGCCGCGTCATGGGCACCTACCGGATCGTCGACACTACCGGCTCGCTGCTCGCGCAGCTCGTCATCGGCGTCCTCAGCCCGGCGGCCTATTTCTCCTACAACCTCCTCGCCATCCTCTGCTGCGCCGCGCTCTTTCCCGTGACGGTCAGTCGCGCCGAACAGCCCGGAATGCCCGAGGCGCCGCGCCTGCGGCCCGGCCTCGCCTGGCGACTCTCACCGCTCGGCTCGGTCGCGGTCGTCGTCTCGGGCATCACCGGCGCCGCCTTCCGCATGGTGGGCCCGGTCTACGGGGTCGAGGTCGGGCTCTCCGCCGACAAGATTGCGCTCTTCCTCGCCGCCTATGTCCTTGGCGGCGCGCTCGCCCAGTTCCCTGTCGGCGGGCTTGCCGACCGCTTCGACCGCCGACATGTCCTTCTCGGCATCTCGGCCGGCGCGATCCTGGCCTCGGCGCTGACCATCGGCGCCTCGGGCATGGGCACCGCCGCCATCTTCCTCGCGGCCGCCTTCTTCGGCGCCGTCACGCTGCCGATCTATTCGATCGCGACCGCCCATGCGCACGACTTCGCGACGGCCGACGAACGGGTGGAGCTTTCGGCCGCCCTCATGTTCCTCTACGCCGTCGGCGCCATCGCCTCGCCGTACCTCACCTCCACCCTGATCGAGGCCTGGGGACCCTCGGCGATGTTCCTGATGATCGCGGGCGTCCACGTCCTTCTGATCGGCTTCGGCCTCTTGCGGATGCGGGCCCGTCCCGCGCCTGCGGACCGCACGCGCTATGTCCATGTGCCGCGCACTTCGTTCCTTGTCGGGCGCCTCTTCGGCCGCTTCCGCGACCCGCGCTAGGCTCTGGCCCTCGCCCCCCAAACGCGTTAGATCGGCGCCCGGGCAGGCAGGAAAGGCGCGATCATGGGCCGGATTCTCATCACCTCGGCGATCCCTTACATCAACGGGATCAAGCACCTCGGCAACCTCGTCGGCTCGCAGCTGCCCGCCGACCTCTATGCCCGCTACGCCCGCGCCCGCGGTCATGAGGTCATGTTCATCTGCGCCACCGACGAACACGGCACCCCGGCCGAGCTTGCCGCCGCGAAGGCCGGGATGCCGGTGGAGCACTACTGCGCCGAGATGCACGAGGTGCAGGCCGACATTGCAGCCGGCTTCCGCCTCTCCTTCGACCATTTCGGCCGCTCCTCCTCGGGCCGCAACCACCGGCTAACGCAACACTTCGCCAAGGCCCTCGGCGAGAACGGCTTCATCGAGGAACGCGCCGAGAAACAGGTCTTCTCCGTCGCCGACAACCGCTTCCTGCCCGACCGCTATATCGAGGGCACCTGCCCCAACTGCGGCTACGACAAGGCGCGGGGCGATCAGTGCGAGAACTGCACCAAACAGCTCGACCCGACCGACCTCATCAACCCGCGCTCGGCCATCTCCGGCTCGACCGACCTAGAGGTGCGCGAGACCAAGCACCTCTATCTGAAGCAGAAATCCCTCAAGGGGGACCTCGCCGCCTGGATCGACAGCAAGACCGACTGGCCCGTCCTCACGACCTCCATCGCCAGGAAATGGCTGAACGACGGCGAGGGGCTACAGGACCGCGGCATCACCCGCGACCTCGCCTGGGGCGTGCCGGTACAGTTCGACGGCGCGCCGTGGACCGGCATGGAGGGCAAGGTCTTCTA
>JAGRDU010000105.1:10768-45011 GCA_020446905.1 Paracoccaceae bacterium
GGCGCACCGACAAGGGCGCGGAGGACGTGCGCTATGTGCAGTTCATGGGCAAGGACAACGTGCCCTTCCACACGCTTTCCTTCCCCGCGACGATCATGGGCTCGCGCGAGCCGTGGAAGCTCGTCGACTACATCAAGTCGTTCAACTACCTCAACTACGACGGCGGCCAGTTCTCGACCAGCCAGGGCCGCGGCGTCTTCATGGACCAGGCCCTCTCGATCCTGCCCGCCGACTACTGGCGCTGGTGGCTCCTCTCGCACGCGCCCGAAAGTGCCGACAGCGAGTTCACCTGGGAAAACTTCCAGGTATCGGTAAACAAGGACCTTGCCGACGTCCTCGGCAACTTCGTCAGCCGCATCACCAAGTTCTGCCGGTCGAAATACGGCGAAGAGGTTCCGGCCGGCGGCAGCTTCGACGCCCGTGCCACCGCCATGATCGAGGACCTCGAAACCCGCGTCCGCGCCTATGAAGGCTTCATGGAGGCGATCGAGGTCCGCAAGGCCGCGACCGAGCTTCGCACCATCTGGACCCTCGGCAACGAATACTTGCAGTCCGCCGCACCCTGGACGGTCCACAAGACCGACCCGGAGGCCGCGGCCGCCATGGTCCGCCTCGGCCTCAACCTCATCCGCCTCTACGCCGTCCTCTCCGAGCCCTTCATCCCGGACGCCTCCGCCAAGATGCTGGACGCGATGAGGACGGACGACCGGGCGTGGCCCGGCCCCATTGCCGAGGCCCTGACCGCCCTCAAGCCTGGTCACGCCTTCGCGACGCCCGAGGTCCTCTTCGCCAAGATCGCCGACGAGGAGCGCGAAGACTGGCAAAAGCGCTTCTCCGGCATCCGCAACTGACCGCGACCATCTTGCCGCAGGCGTGAAACCCGCCTCGACAGAACCCGCGCCGGACGGTAAGGAACGGCTTGCCGACATATGGCATCGCGGCCGGTCGAGGCCCGGGCTCCGCCCCGGGCTTCTTGCACGAGAAGCCGGCGATGGCCGAGGAAGGGAACGACGGGGATGAACGACATGCGCGCCAAGGCGCCGATCGACTGGGTGCGCGTGCTGGCCGCCTACCGCGACCCGGACACCAAACGCAGCGCATTCGAACTGGCCGTCACGCTCCTGCCGTTCCTCGCGATCTTTGCCCTCGCCTGGTGGGTCCTGCCCCATAGCGGCCTCGCGGCGCTGGCCCTCGCGGTCCTGAACGCCGGCTTCCTCGTCCGGCTCTTCGTCATCCAGCACGATTGCGGACATGGCAGCTATTTCAAGAGTCGCAGCCTCTCGGACTGGACGGGCCGCCTTCTCGGCGTCCTCACCTTCACCCCATACGACGTCTGGCGCCGCACCCATGCGATCCACCACGCCAGCCACGGCAACCTCGACCAGCGCGGCATCGGCGACATCGTTACCCTGACCGTCGCCGAATACCGCGCGCTCTCGCCTTTCGGCAAACTGCGCTATCGCGCCTACCGGCACCCGATCACACTCTTCCTGATCGGCCCGATCTACATCTTCGTGCTGCAGAACCGCCTGCCCGTGGGGCTGATGCGGGCCGGCAGCCAGTATTGGACCAGCGCGATGGGGACGAATATCGCCCTCGCCGCCCTCTTCGGCGCGCTCTTCTGGTTCGGCGGCTGGAAACTCATCGCCTTCGTCGCCGCGCCGACCGTGCTTCTGGCCGCCGCCGCCGGCATGTGGCTCTTCTTCGTCCAGCACCAGTTCGAGGAGGCGCATTGGGACAAGGCCGAGGACTGGCAGATCCACGACGCCGCCCTCAACGGCAGCTCGCACTACATCCTGCCGCCGGTGCTGCGCTGGTTTTCGGGGAACATCGGCATCCACCATGTCCACCACCTTTACAGCCGCATCCCCTTCTACCGCCTCCCCGAGGTCATCCGCGACCACGCCGCCCTCGCCGAAGCCCAGCGCCTGACGCTGGCGGAAAGCCTCGGCTGCATCCGCCTCCACCTCTGGGACGAGACCAGCCGCCGCCTGATGTCCTTCGCCGAGGCAAGACGGCTCGCGGCGGCCTGAGAAGGGGGAGGGTTGTGCCCTTCCAACAGGCCCGCAAGGCTGAAGCGGGCGGTTAACGCCCCGTCCGCACTGTAGCTACGGAAGGACTACGGCAAAGCTACGGGCAACCTACGCCCCTCCTACGGGCGAAATCCCGACGAAAAAGGGCGGCGCCGCAGCACCGCCCCTTCCCGAATTCCTGTGACGTCAGCTTACGCCAGCGCGAGGTTCGTCGCCGATTCCTTGCCGTCACGGCCCTTCTCGAGGTCGAAGGTCACGGCCTGGCCGTCCTTCAGACCGCGGAGGCCGGCGCGCTCGACCGCCGAGATGTGGACGAACACGTCCTTGCTGCCGCCCTCGGGGGCGATGAAGCCGTAGCCTTTGGTTTCATTGAACCATTTCACGGTGCCCTTGGCCATCGTGATGTCTCCTTCTGGTATGCCGCCCGCGGAACTGCGGCGGCCCGGCTCTGTCAGTCGCTATCGAAAAACTGAGGCCGCAGAGGGAGACAGTGGTCGAAAGGGGTAACGTCGCGGGCTGAGTCATGCCCGATTTTGGCCCGAAACACAAGGAAGACGAAAAGAGGCGGGAGTGACCCCGCCTCTGTCCCACCGGCTGCAGGGATCAGTTGCCGCCCAGCTTCTTGATCCGGCCCTCGATTTCCATCTTGATCGGGGCATGATCGGCGACATAGGCCATCACGTCGTTGGCAACGAGGCTGCCGGTCGGGCCATCGGTGATGATCCTCCCGCCGCCGAGCGCCGCATAGCCGTCACCGCCGCCGAGGATGTAGTCGTTGACCGCGACCTTGTAGACCTTGTCGGCCTCAAGCGGCGCGCCCGCCACCATGACCTCGGAGACCCGCGATCCCGGCTCGGCCGAGGCATCGAAGGCAAAGGTCAGGCCCGAGACCTGCGGGAAGCGCCCTGCCCCTTTCTCGACCTGGCTGACGCCGTTCTCGAGCGCCAGAAGGACCTGCGAGCCCGGAAGCTCGGTCACGACGGTGACGTTGCCGAAGGGCAGCTCCTTCAGGATGTCGCGGCGCGTCAGTTTCGTCCCCGCGTCATAGGTGCGGTCGGCACGGATGCCGCCGCCGTTCATGATCGCGATATCGGCCCCGGTCTGCACCCGCATCGCGTCGGCGATAAGGTTGCCCATCGTCGCCTCCTCGGCCCGCACAACGTTGCGGCGGCTGTCGAGCGGCGTCTCGGTCACGCCGATCTCGACATTCAGCGTCTCGTCGAGCTGCGCCGTGAACTTCTCGGCCAGGGCGACGCTTTCGGGATCGGGCGTCACCGAAGCCGTGTCGATGAAGCGGAAGCCCGGATACCATTCGACCTCGCGCTTGCCGTCCTTTTCCTCGACCGTCACGTAAAGGTCGACCGGCGTCAGGAACTGCCCGTCGATCGAGGTCTCGACATAGGCGGTCACGCCGTCATAGGCCGTCGCATAGGAATGGTCGTCGCCCGACAGGATCACGTCGAACGCATGGCTCTTGATGAGCGCGCGGTCGTTTTCCATGTTGGTCTGCACGACGCCGACGACGATGTCGGCCCCGTCCTCGCGCGCCTTCCCGGCGGCGGCGACGGCCGAGTCGACGGTCGGCAGGAACTTCAAGGATCCCGTCGAAGACACTTCGGGCGAGGTGTCCTGCGCCACCGGGATGAGCGCGACCTTGAGGCCACCGACCTCCTTCACCATCACGCCACCCAGCCCCTCGACGGGCGAGCCATCCTCGTTCGTGATGTTGATCGCCGCCCAGGGATATTTCGACGCCTTCATCTTCTCGGCGAAGTTTTCCGGCCCGAAGTCGTATTCGTGGTTCCCCGGCACGGCGAGGTCGAAGGGCACGAGATTGGTGAAGTCGATCGTGTTCTGCCCCTTGTCGAAGCCCGACATGAGCGAGGGCGAGAGCATGTCGCCGTCGAAAAGGTAAAGCGTATTGGGGTTGGCCGCGCGCTCCGCCTTGGCGACGGCATTGAGGCGCGCGAAACCGCCGCGGCCATCCTCTTCCTCGTAGTTGTAGACGTCGCCGACGCCGAGCAGCGTCAGTTTTACCGTCTCGGCCGAGGCGCCGAGGGCGCCGAGGGCTGCGAAAGTGGCCCCGCCCAGAAGGGCGGCCATGGAACGGGCCTGAAATGTCATGCTGGAGTCTCCCGGTTGGTTTTGTGCGGACATGGTGAAGCGACACCCGCCGGGTGTCAAAGCCCTATCGGGCTAACGCCCCGGGGTAACGCGCACATGACGCGGGCATTGACCAATCGGGCGGCACACGGCATGACCCGGCCATGCTGATCTTCAAGATCTTCCGCCGCCCCGAATGGGATGCCTTCACCGCCGCCGGCGAGACCGCCGGCGCGCCCATCGACCTTGCCGACGGGTTCATCCATTTCTCGACCGCCGGGCAGGTCGCCGAGACGGCAGCGAAACACTTCGCCACCGAAAGCGACCTCGTCCTCGTCGCCGTCCGCCCCGAGGCTTTGGGCGCGGCGCTGAAGTGGGAACCCTCGCGCGGCGGCGCGCTCTTCCCGCATCTTTACCGTCCCCTGTCGCTCTCCGAAGTCGCATGGGACAAATCGCTGCCCCTCGGCGCCTCGGGCCATATCTTCCCCGAGGGCGTGCTGTGAGCCTGATCGAACGCGCGGGCCTGTGCGCCCTGCACCGGCTCGACCCCGAACTGGCGCATGGCCTCTCGCTGAAGGCCCTTTCCGCCGGCCTCGTCCCCCTGCCGGGCGCCTTCACCTCGCCGCGCCTTGCCACCACGCTCTGCGGCCTGTCCCTGCCGAACCCCGTCGGCCTCGCCGCCGGCTACGACAAGAACGCCGATGCGGTCACACCCCTCACCCGCGCGGGCTTCGGCTTTGTCGAGGTCGGGGCGGCGACGCCGCTGCCGCAGCCCGGCAACCCCAAACCGCGCCTCTTCCGCCTGACCGAGGACCGCGCCGTCATCAACCGCTTCGGTTTCAACAATGAAGGCGCCGAGGTGATCGCCGCCCGCCTCGCGAAGGCCCGCCGCAGTGTCCCCACCGGCCTCAACCTCGGCGCCAACAAGACGTCGGATGACCGCGCCGCCGATTTCGCCAAGGTCCTCGCCATCGCCGGACCCCATGTCGATTTCGCGACCGTCAACGTCTCCTCTCCCAACACCGAGAAGCTGCGCGACATGCAGGGCAAGGCGGCCCTTGCGGCCCTCCTTGCCGGCGTCCTTGCGACCCGCGACGCGCTGCCGCGCAAGATCCCCGTCTTCCTGAAAATTGCCCCGGACCTGACCGAAGCCGATCTCGCCGACGTGGCCGAAGTGGCGCTCGCCTCCGGCATCGACGCGGTGATCGCCACCAACACGACCCTCGACCGGGGCGGCCTTCGAAGCCGCCACAAAGGCGAGGCAGGCGGCCTCTCTGGCGCCCCGCTTTTCGACAAATCCACCCGCACCCTCGCCCGCCTGTCGGCCCTGACCGAGGGCCGCCTGCCGCTGATCGGCGTCGGCGGCATCGCTTCGGCCGAGGACGCCTTCCAGAAGATCCGCGCAGGCGCCTCGGCGGTGCAGCTCTACTCCGCGATGGTCTATCAGGGGCTTTCCCTCATCACCGAAATCGCCAGGGGCCTCGACACACTCCTCGCCCGCGAGGGCTTTGCCAACCTGGCCGAGGCCACCGGCACCGGACGAAAGGACTGGCTGTGACGACGATCTGGCACAACCCCCGCTGCTCCAAATCCCGCGAGACCCTCGCGCTCCTGGAGGAAAAGGGCATCACGCCGACCGTCCGCCTCTATCTGCAGGACCCGCCGACCGAAGCCGAAATCCGCGCCGCTCTCGACGCCCTCGGCCAGCCTGCAGTCGCCCTCGTCCGCACCCAGGACACCGCCTTCACGGACCTCACCCTGCCGAAGGATGCGGACGACGCCACCCTGATCGCCGCCATGGCCGCCCACCCCGCGATCCTCGAACGCCCGCTCGTCCTTCACGGAAGCAAGGCCGCCCTCGGCCGCCCCCCGGAAGCTGTCCTCAAACTCTTCTGATTTCTTCTTGGCACCAATACTCCGGGGGAGGCGCCGGCCCGGCGCCGGGGGCAGCGCCCCCTACCCTGCCGCCGCCTCGGCACAGCGATACTTCAGCGCCATCGTCACCCCCCGCGCCGTGTTCAGCACCATCAGCGCCGCCCAGAGCCCGTGGTTCCCGAACACCCCCGGCAGGACCAGCAATGCGACCGCGTAGACCGCGACCGAAAGCAGCATCGCATTCCGCATCTCCCGGCTCAGCGTCGCGCCGATGAAGATGCCGTCGAACATCCAGCTTGCGATGCCGATTACCGGTGCCAGCGCCACCCAGGGCAGGAACACCCGCGCCGCCGCGCGCACTTCCGGCTCGGTCGCCATCAGGTCGATGAGCCACGGCCCCGCCAGCCAGAACACGAGCCCCAGAAGCACCGCCCCGCCGACGCCCCACTGGCTCGTCACCACCGAGGCTCGCCGGACTGACGCGACCGATCGCGCCCCGACCGCCTGCCCCACCAGCGTCTCGGCGGCAAAGGCGAAGCCGTCAAGCCCGTAGGCGGTGATCTCGAGGAACTGTAAGAGCACCTGGTTCGCCGCCAGCGTCACATCGCCGAAATGCGCGCCCCAGAAGACGAAGGTGGTGAACGAGGCCTGCAGGATCACCGATCGGATCATGATGTCGGTGTTCACCTTCATCATCCGCGCCACCCTTGCCCGGTCGAAGACCCGGGCCCAGTCCTTCCGTTGCCCGCCAGCAAAGGCACCCCGGCAGAGCCAGAGGCCGAGCGCCAGCCCCGTCCATTCGGCGATCAGCGTCGCCACCGCGACACCTTCGACGCCCCAGCCGAAGCCAAGGACGAAAAGCACGTCGAGCCCGATATTCAGCCCGTTCATCCAGAGCTGCAACACCAGCACCGAGCGCGTCCGTTCGACCGCGATCAACCAGCCGGTGACGGCATAAAGCGCAATGGTCGCTGGCGCCCCCCAGATGCGGATCGAAAGGTAGCCGCGCGTCAGCACTTCCACCTCCCCGGACGCCGGGGACAGCCAGAAGGCCGCGCGGAAAAGCCAGACCTGCGCCGCCACGAAGAAAAGGCCCGCAGCCCCGCCGATCATCAGCGCCCGCATCAGGATCGCGCCTGTCTCGGCCGGGTCCTTCGCACCATGGCTCTGCGCCACCAGCCCCGAGGTCCCCATCCTGAGGAACCCGAAGATCCAGTAAATCGAGGCCAGGATCACCGCCCCCATCCCCACGGCCCCGATGGGCGCCGCCTGCCCCATCTGCCCGACGACCCCGGTATCGACGGCGCCCAGCAGCGGCACCGTGGCGTTCGACAGGACGATGGGCAGCGCGATCCTCAGGACGCGCCGGTGCGAGATCTCATCCATCGCGGCCCGCGCCGGGGTCGGGCATCAGGAAATGCCCGGTGCCTTGCGCGAAAAGGCGCGACCGGTTGTCTTGCCAGGCTTCGACATGCACCGACGCATAGCGCCGCCCTGACCGGTTGATCCGCGCCCGCGCATAGGCGTCGCGCGGCAGGCCGGACCGCAGGTAATCCACCGTGAAGTCGATCGTCTTCGGCAGGCGCGGCAGATGCCCCGGCGCAAGGCTCGCGGGGTCAAGCTGCCCGCTCTCCATCCGCTCCCACACCAAGGACCAGCTCAGCTCGATGATCGCGGTGACCTCGAGGAACGCCGCCGTGACGCCACCATGCAGGGCGGGGATCATCGGATTGCCGATCAGCTTTTCATCGAACGGCAGGACGGCGGTCAGCTCGTCGCCGCGCCGGTCGAAGGTGATGCCGAGGAACTGGATATAGGGCACCCCGTGTACAAGGGCGCTCAGCGCGCCGTCGCGGCGCTCCTTCACGATCTGCACCGGCTCGGGCTTCGGACGACGGCTCATGCCGCGCCTCCCGCCGGACGTTCCAGCGTGAAGGCCCCGGTGGCCGAGGCGACCGGTCGCGCGCCGTCCTCGTCGAAGGCCGTGGCGCGCACAAAGGCGACCGAGCGCGTGACGTGATAGCACTCGGCCCGCGCGGTGATCCGCTGGCCGGGGGCGGCCGGGCGCATGTAGTCGATGCGAAGGTCCAGCGTCGCGGTCCCGACCGCACCGGTCGGATGGCTCATCACCGCCGCCCCGCCGCAGGTGTCCATCAGCGCCGAGACCGCGCCGCCGTGGATCACCCCCGTCTCGGGATCGCCCACCAGACGCGGATCGTAGGGCATGGAGATCACGGCAAGGCCGTCGCCGATCTCGTCCAGGCGCATGCCGATCGCCCTCGCATGGGGAATCGCCTCGATGAACGCCCGCGCCACCAATGCCTTTCGGTCCGTCATCTGACCTCTCCCAAGTCGCTGTCCGGCCAATCTGCCAATTGACGTGACCACCGCAAGGCCCAATATCGGCACCTGCGCCCGCGAACGCGCATCAGGAAACGCGAGACACATGCATCCGAACGCCACGACCGTCCCCAGTGAACCGACCCTCGTCGGCCGGCTCGGCCCGTTCCGCCCCAGGCGCGTCGCGTTCGCCGCAGCGCTGATCCTGCTGGCCCTTGCCCCGGGCGATCTTGGAGCGCTGACCCGCAGCCTTATGCAGGACGCCTTCGTGCAGGTCTCGGCCTTCGTCGCCGGGACACTCCTTCTCTTTTACGGGCTTGAACGTCTGTTCCGCTTCGACCTCGGGCTGGCAATGGGCAACGCGCGGTCTTTGCAGGTGCCGTTCGCCGCATTTCTCGGTGCAACGCCCGGATGCGGCGGCGCGGTCGTCGTGGTTGCCGCCTATGCCTCCGGCAAGGTCAGCTTCGGCGCGGTCGTTGCGACGCTGACAGCCACGATGGGCGACGCCGCCTTCCTTCTCATCGCCACCCGCCCCGATGCTGCCCTCGTCCTCCTGCCGATGCAGCTTTGCGTCGGCATCATCACCGGCTGGATCATCGACCGCTTCGTGACCGTCGACTACCGTCCGACCGGCGGCGGTTGCGAGATTGCGCCGCGTATCGGGACCACCCGCCTGCGCGATTACGGCTTCCTTGCCCTCGCCGCGCCCGCGCTTCTCGTCGGAATGGCGCAGATCGGATCGGTCGAGCTGACCCATGTTCTCGGGCTTCCGGTCGCGGCCATTGCGCTTGCTGGCGCGTTCCTTGCGTTGATGATCTGGGCCGTATCGCCGGTGACGGCGATGACCAACCCTGCCGACGCACCCGTGACCCGCATGGCCGAGGAAACCGCCTTCATCTCGGTCTGGGTGATCCTCGCATATCTCGCCTACGACTATGCCGAGGCCTATGCGGGTCTCGACCTCAAGGCCGCGTTTCACACCGTGGCGCCGGTCCTTCCGATCATCGGCGCAGCAATCGGCTTTGTGCCCGGCTGTGGCCCCCAGGTCCTTGTCACCACACTTTACCTTCACGGCGCGATCCCGTTCTCGGCGCTCGTTGCCAACGCGATCTCGAATGACGGGGATGCGCTTTTCCCGGCCATTGCCCTCGCGCCGCGCGCCGCCCTCATCGCCACCGTCTATTCGACAATACCGGCGCTGATCGTGGCTTACGCGCTTTACTTCCTCGCCCCCGGTTTCATGAACTGACGCCAACGGACCGGCCCCCTGCGCAAGGCAATTGTGCGTTGCCCCGACGGAAGCTAGGCTTCGCCCGAGGAGGACCACGATGCCCGGCGACCGGATCAGCTTCAAGGACATGTGCGCGCGCTTCGACGTGACCCCGCGCACCCTGCGCTATTACGAATACATCGAACTCCTCGCCCCGCAAAAGGAAGGCCGCGCCCGCTTCTACGGCCCGCGCGAGGTGGCGCGGATGACGCTGATCCTGCGTGGCCGCCGCTTCGGCTTCAGCCTCGAGGAGATCCGCCAATGGCTCTTGCTCTACAACCAGAAGGGCACGAGCGAACAATACCAGGTCTGGATTGCGATGGCGGATCGCCAGCTCTCAGACCTGGAACGCCAGCGCGCCGAGCTTGACGAGACCATCGCCGACCTGCGCGCCCTGCGCGACGAAACCCAGGATTCGCTTCGGATAGCGGATTGACGCTAGGTCAGATTGTTGCGCGAAGTAGCGCGGATTTTTCCCAAGATGTCGCCTGTTCACTCGTGACGTTACGTTACGCTGACGTCAACGTAAACCTTTCTTGTAAGGTCCCTTCGACTTCCCACATAGCGCCGCGATACCGCAACCATTTCGATGTGCAGGACCATGACGAGTGAGACCCTCATGACGCTCCGCGAGATGTGCGATGCGTTCGACGTGACGCCCCGCACCTTGCGCTTCTACGAATCCAAGGAACTGCTTTTCCCGATCCGGGAAGGGCAGAAACGCCTCTTCACGCGGCGCGACCGCGCCCGGCTGACGCTGATCCTGCGCGGCAAGCGCTTTGGCTTCAGCCTCGAGGATCTGCGCCAGCTCCTCGACCTTTATGACCTCGGCGATCAGCAGCGCACGCAGATCGCCCGCTCGATCGAGGTTGCCCGCCGCCGCCTGGACGAGATGGTCCAGCAGCGCGCCGAGCTCGACAAGCTGATTGCGGAACTGCGCGACCAGATCGGCGAGGCCGACACGATGCTGGCCGCGGCCCAAGACACCGCTGCCTGAAAAGACGAGGGAGGACTGAATGCCGAGCTATACCGCACCGATCCGGGATCTTGAGTTTGTTCTGAACGAATTGCTGGACGTCCCGTCCAGCGACATTCCGGGATACGCCGAACTGGAGCCGTCCTTTACGGGCGCCATCCTCGAAGAGGCGGGCAAGCTCGCGCGCGACGTCCTCGCCCCGCTGAACGCCAGCGGCGACAAGGAAGGCTGCCGGCTCGAGAACGGCGTTGTCTACACGCCGAAGGGCTTCAAGGAAGCCTTCACCGCGATGAAGGACGGCGGCTGGAACGGCCTCGACCTGCCCGAGGAATTCGGCGGCCAGGGCCTGCCCTACCTGATGAACGCGGCTGTGGGCGAGATCTTCGTCGCGGCCAACATGGCGTTCAACATGTACCAGGGCCTGACCCACGGCGCGATCTCGGCGATCCTCGCCCACGGGTCCGAGGAGCAGAAAGCGACCTATCTGCCGAGGATGGTCAGCCTTGACTGGACCGGCACGATGAACCTGACCGAACCGCATTGCGGCACCGACCTCGGGCTTCTGCGCACCAAGGCAGAGCCGCAGGCGGACGGCAGCTACAAGATCACCGGCCAGAAGATCTTCATCTCCGCCGGCGATCACGACCTGAGCGAGAATGTCATCCACCTCGTCCTCGCCAAGGCGCCGGGCGGCGGCGAAGGCACCAAGGGCATCTCGCTCTTCATCGTGCCGAAGTTCATGGTGAACGCGGACGGCACCCTCGGGGCCCGCAACGGCGTCTCGGTCGGCAATATCGAAGAGAAGATGGGCATCCACGGCAACGCGACCTGCGTGATGAACTATGACGGCGCGACCGGATACCTCATCGGCGAGCTGCACAAGGGCATGCGCGCGATGTTCACGATGATGAACGAGGCCCGCCTCGGCGTCGGCCTTCAGGGCTATGCGCAGGGCGAGGCCGCCTATCAGAACGCCGTCGCCTATGCCAAGGACCGACTGCAGGGCCGCGCGGTGACCGGCGCCGAGAACCCCTCGGGCCCGGCCGATCCGCTGATCGTCCACCCCGACATCCGCCGCAACCTGATGGACCAGAAAAGCTTTGTCGAGGGCGCCCGCGCCTTCACCCTCTGGGGCGCGATGATGATCGACGCCGCGCACCGCAAGGGTGATGCCGAGGCCGAGGCGATGATCTCGCTCCTGACCCCCGTCCTCAAGGGCTTCCTGACCGACAAGGGTTTCGAGACGGCGGTGAACGCCCAGCAGGTCTATGGTGGCCACGGTTATATCGAGGAATGGGGCATGTCGCAGTTCGCCCGCGACGCGCGCATCACCATGATCTACGAGGGTGCGAACGGCGTGCAGGCTCTCGACCTTGTCGGCCGCAAGCTGGCGCAAAGCGGCGGCAAGCCGGTCATGGCCTTCTTCGAGATGGTGAAGACGTTCCTGAAGGACAATGAGGGCGACGAGGGCCTGAAGGCCGACTTCCTCGACCCCCTGAAAGCGGCGTCCAAGGACCTGCAGGCGGCCGGCATGTTCTTCATGCAAAGCGGCATGAAGAACCCCAACGCGGCGCTCGCGGGCTCCTACGACTTCATGCATCTCTTCGGTCATGTCTGCCTTGGCCTGATGTGGGCGCGGATGGCGAAGACGGCGCGGGCGGCCCTCGCCGCCGGCACCTCTGACGCAGCGTTCTACGAGACGAAGCTGGCGACCGGGCGTTATTACATGAAGCGTCAGCTGCCGATGACCGCGACGCATCTTGCGCGCATCCAGTCGGGTGCCGATCCGGTGATGGCGCTTCCTGCAGAGGCGTTCTAGTCTGCCGGTCAAACGGTCCTGCCCCGGCCAAGGGGCGGGACAAACCCGGGAGGAGAGATGCCGAAACGCCTGCGCCTCACGCGCCGTTTCCCCGCCGCGATGACGAACGACGCCTACCGGGCGCTGCAACGCTTCGCGACCGAGGCCGGGATCACGCAGGACGAGGCGCTGACCTTCGTCTTCGAGCATTTCGGCTCGGTCACCGATCACGACAACCTCACCCACCGGCTGCGGCTTTTCAAGGCCGAGCTTGAGGACCGGAAGGCGTGAAGGCGGAGGGGGCGGCATTGAGTATTTCAGCCAAGAAGAAGCAGATGCGCCCCGGTCCTGACGCCGGCCCTCAAACCTGGGGTGCTTCTCGTCAGGGCCGGGGCGACTTCTCCTTGGGCGGTCATCGGCACTCCTGCCTGTACCGCGTGCCCATGCTCCTCCGATTCTGGTTAACGAATCCTCTTTCTTCTTGGCGAAAGTACTCCCCGGGGGTGTGGGGGCTGGAAGCCCCCGCCGCGGCAGCGAGGTGAACGGACGATGACCGCAAAACTCCACTGCTTCGGTGAAAGCGGCAATGCCTACAAGGCGGCGCTGACGATGACGCTGGCCGGCTATCCTTGGGAACCCGTGTACGTCGACTTCTTCGGCGGCGCGACCCGCAGCCCCGCGTTCCGCAAGCTGAACGACATGGGGGAGGTGCCGGTGCTGGAGGACGAGGGTCGTGTCCTCAGCCAGTCGGGCGCGATCATGTATCATGTCGTGCGCAAGACCGGAAAACTCGGCGGCCGCCCCGGCGAGGAGGAGGAAGTGCTCCGCTGGGTTCTATGGGACAATCACAAGATGTCCAGCCAGGCCGGCATGACTCGGTTCCTGATGAACTTCCTGCCCGAGGACAAGCGCCCGAGGGAGGTCATCACCTTCATGCAGGCGCGCCTTTCGAACGCCTACGGCACGCTCGATGCCCACCTTGCGGGCCGCGACTGGCTCGTCGGCACCGCCCCGACGATCGCCGACCTGTCGTGCTGCGCCTATCTCTACTACCCCGAGCCGTTCGGCTTCACTCGCGCCGATTGGCCGGATCTCGACCGCTGGCTGGGCAATATCGCGGCCCTGCCCGGCTGGAAGCACCCCTACGACCTGATGCCCGGCAACCCGTCCGACAGGACTTAACCCAAGGAAATCCCACGATGAAGTGGATGCTGATCGCCATCGTCTACACCGTGACGCTCGATAACGTGCGCCACGAGGTGCATGTCGAGAAACAGGAATTCGCGACCGAGGCGCTCTGCGAGGCGGCGCGCGCAAAGGTGGAAGAAGAGCTGAAGACGCGAGTCGTCACGACCAAGGCGAGCTGCGTCCAGATCGCCGAGTAATCCGAAGGGAACGACCATGACCGAGGCCTATATCTATGACGCCGTCCGCTCGCCAAGGGGCAAGGGACGGGCCGACGGAAGCCTGCAGGAGGTAACCTCCGTGGCGCTCTCCGCCAAGATCCTGAATGCCGTGAAGGAGCGCAGCGGCCTTGAGGGCCACGCCGTCGAGGACGTGATCTGGGGCAACGTGACCCAGGTCGGCGAACAGGGCGGCTGTCTTGCCCGGTCCGCCGTGCTTCTGTCGGACCTTGACGAGCGCATCCCCGGCCTCGCCATCAACCGCTTCTGCGCCTCCGGGATGGAGGCGGTGAACCTTGCCGCGAACCAGATCCGGGGCGGTGCGGGCCAGGCCTATATCGCGGGCGGGGTCGAGATGATGGGCCGCGTCGCCATGGGCTCGGACGGGGCGGCGATCGCGGTCGATCCTTCCCTCGCCATGAAGACCTATTTCGTGCCGCAGGGCATCTCGGCCGACATCATCGCGACCGAATACGGCTTTACCCGCGACGATGCCGACGCGCTTGCGGTGGAATCGCAAAGACGTGCCGCAGAGGCCTGGAAGGACAAGCGTTTCGCGAAATCCATCGTGCCGATCCGCGACATGAACGGCGTCACGATCCTCGATCACGACGAATACATGCGCCCCGGCACCGACATGCAGGCGCTCGGCCGGCTCGACCCCTCGTTCAAAGCAATGGGCGAGGTGATGCCGGGTTTCGACAAGGTCGCGCTGATGAAGTATCCGCATCTGGAGCGGATCAACCACATCCACCACGCCGGCAATTCCTCCGGGATCGTCGACGGCGCCGCCGCCGTCCTCATCGGCAACAAGGAGTTCGGCGCGGCGCACGGGCTGAAACCCCGCGCGAAGATCCGGGCGACGGCCAAGATCGGCACCGACCCGACGATCATGCTGACCGGCCCCGTGCCGGTGACCGAGAAGATCCTGAAGGATTCCGGCATGGCGATTTCCGACATCGACCTTTTCGAGGTGAACGAGGCCTTTGCCTCGGTCGTCCTGCGCTTCATGCAGGCCTTCGACGTCGATGCATCCAAGGTGAACGTCAACGGCGGCTCCATCGCCATGGGTCACCCCCTTGGGGCCACCGGCGCGATCATCATCGGCACGCTCCTCGACGAGCTTGAGCGGACAGGCAAGGGCACCGGGCTTGCGACGCTCTGCATCGCTTCCGGCATGGGTGCGGCCACGATCATCGAGAGGGTGTGATGGGCATCGTCGACCAGAGCAGATGCCCGGTGAAGACCGGCTCGATCTATCCCGAACCCTATGCGACCGAGATGAAGGGGCGTTCGTCCCTTCGCCTCGGTGACGCGGGCGGGCTGACCCAGTTCGGCGCCAACCTCGTGATCCTCGAACCCGGCGCGAAATCCTCGCTGCGCCACTGGCACCGGGCCGAGGACGAGTTCGTCATGGTGACGGAAGGCGAATGCACCCTGATCCAGGACGAGGGCGCGACCCTCATGCGCCCCGGCGACTGCGCGGCCTTTCCGGCCGGCGACACCAACGGCCACCATTTCGTCAACCGCAGCGACCGGGTGGCGAAGTTTCTCGTCGTCGGAACCCGGTCGAAACACGAGGTCGCGACCTATTCCGATGTCGACATGATGGTCGAGCTGAAGGATGGCAAGGCGACCTTCACCCACAAGGACGGCACCGCGTGGGAGGGTCCCCGGTGAACCCCCTCGAAGTCTATCAGCAGGCGATCGACATCGTGTCGAGAGCGGTCCTTGCCGATGATTTCGAGACCTATGCGACCTGCTTCGACTTTCCCTACCTGATCCGGACCGCCGACACGCATTTCGTGGCGCATGGCCCGGATGATCTCGAAGAGACCTTCCGGACCGTCGCGCGCGCCCTCGCCCGCCGCGGCGTCACGCATTACGAACGGATCGCACGCGACGCCGAATATGTGCGGCCCGATCGCATTGTCGGCTGGCATTTCACGCATATGATACGGGACGGCGTGCGTATCATCGCCCCCCACGCCTCGAGCCAGATCCTCGTGCTGCGGAACGGCCGATGGCTCGCCACCGAGGCGAACTATCCGCTCCTGACCGCCGACTGGCCGCCGAGCGAGGCGGCGATCTTCGGGCCGAAGGGTTACTTTGAAAGCCCTCTGACGTCGCGAGGGACAGAATGAAACCGCTGACGATCTACCAAGAGACCATCAATCTCATGTCCGAGGCGCTTCTTGCGCGGGATGCGGACCTTCTGGGCTCCATGTTCGATTTTCCCTACCTGGTGTCGGGCCTCCAGAACCACATGGTCTTCCGCAGCCTCGACGAGCTGCGCCCAGCCTTCGAGGTCTTCTTCACAGGCTTCGCCCGGCGCGGCGTGACCCATTACGAACGGGTCGCGCGCGAGGCGGAATATGTTCGTCCCGACCGCATCGTCGGCTGGCACTATTCGCACATCATCGCGAACGGCGAGCGCCTCGCCCCGCCCCGCGCCGCCGGCGAGGTGCTGGTCCGCCGGGGCGACCGCTGGCTCGTCTCGGAATCGAACTATCCCGTCGTCGCCGCCGACTGGCCGCTGACGGAAGACAAGATCTTCAGCGACACCGGCTTCTTCGGCAAGCCGCCCGGCCTCGGAGGCAACGGATGATCGTCCGAAAAGGCAGCGCGCGAACCGACAGCGCGTCCGAGGCTCAGGCCGCGACACTCGGGCATTTCCATGCCGAGCTTCTGTCCGATACCGGCGGGCTGACGCAATTCGGCGCCTTCGTCGAAACACTCGCGCCCGGCGCCGCCTCGTCGGACCGGCACTGGCACGAGGCCGAGGACGAATTTCTCTACATGCTCTCGGGCACGGCGACGGTGATCGAGGAGGATGGCGAACATCTCCTGGCACCGGGCGACGCCGCGTGCTGGCCAGCGGGCGTGCCGAACGGGCACCATGTGGTCAACCGCTCGGACGCGCCCTGCGCCTACCTCATCGTCGGCACCCGCGCCGCCTCGGACCGGGTCCACTACTCCGACATCGACAAACTTTACACCCGCAAGAATGGCACCGTGACGCGCACCCGCCGCGACGGCTCGCCCCTCGACTGAAAGGAACCGACATGGCTGATTTCACCTATTCCGTGGATGGCGACGGCGTCGCCACGATCGCCTGGGACGTGCCCGGCAAGTCGATGAACGTGATGAGTCGCGAAGGCTTCGCGCTTGTCAGCGAGATGGTCGACAGGGCGCTCGCAGATCCCGCCGTAAAGGGGATCATCGTCACCTCGGCCAAGAAGGATTTCGCCGGCGGGATGGACCTGAACGTCCTTGCCACCATCCGGCAGGAGGCAGGCGCCGACCCCGCCAAGGGGTTGTTCGATTTCGTCATGTCGGGCCACCACGTGCTCAGGAAGCTCGAGCGGGCCGGTCTGGACCGCAAGACCAACAAGGGCGGCAAGCCCGTCGTCTGCGCCCTGCCCGGCACCTCGGCCGGGATCGGGACAGAGATCGCGCTCTCCTGCCACCGCCGCATCATGGCCGACAACCCGAAGGCCAAGATCGGCCTGCCGGAAATCCTCGTCGGCCTCTTCCCCGGCTCGGGCGGCACGATGCGCTACTCGCGCATGGTCGGCGCCATGGCGGCGGCCCCGGTGCTGCTGGAAGGCAAGATGATGGATCCCAAATCGGCCAAGGGCGCGGGCCTCATCGACGAAGTCGTGCCGGCCGATCAGCTTCTGGCACGGGCCAAGGAATGGGTCCTGTCCGCGACGGATGCCGACATCGTCAAGCCCTGGGACCAGAAGGGCTGGAAGATGCCGGGCGGCGCGCCCTATCATCCGGCAGGCTTCATGACCTTCGTCGGCGCCAACGCGATGGTCCACGGCAAGACCCAGGGCGTATATCCGGCGGCCAAGGCGCTGCTTTCGGCGGTCTATGAGGGTGCGCTTGTCGATTTTGACACCGCGCTCCGCATCGAGGCGCGCTGGTTCACGAGTGTCCTGATGAACCCCTCCTCCTCGGCGATGATCCGGTCGCTCTTCCTCAACAAGGAGGCGCTGGAAAAGGGCGCGAACCGCCCCGCCGTGGCGGATCAGACGGTGAAGAAGGTCGGCATCCTCGGCGCCGGGATGATGGGCGCCGGGATTGCCTACGTCAGCGCCAATGTGGGGATCGAGGTTGTCCTGATCGACGCCAGGCAGGAGGCCGCCGACAAGGGCAAGGCCTATTCCGAGGGCCTCCTCGACAAGGGCATGAAGCGCGGCAAGGTCACGGCCGACAAGAAGGCCGAAGTGCTGGGCCGGATCAACGCCACAACCGACTACGCGGCGCTTTCGGGCTGCGACCTCATCGTCGAGGCGGTGTTCGAGGACATGGGCGTGAAAGCGGAGGTGACTACGAAGGCCGAGGCGGTGATCCCGGCGGACGCGATCTTTGCCACCAACACCTCAACCCTGCCGATCTCGGACCTTGCCAAGGCATCGAAGCGGCCCGGTCAGTTCATCGGCATCCACTTCTTCTCGCCCGTCGACAAGATGGCGCTGGTCGAGATCATCAAGGGCCGCGAGACCGGGGATGTCGCCGTCGCCAAGGCGCTCGACTTCGTGCGGCAGATCCGCAAGACCCCGATCGTCGTCAATGACGCGCGGTTCTTCTACGCCAACCGCTGCATCATCCCCTACATCAACGAGGGCATCCGCATGGTGGCCGAAGGCGTCGAACCGGCGCTGATCGAGAATGCTGCGAAACTCCTCGGCTTCCCGCTCGGGCCGCTGCAACTGGTGGACGAGACCTCCATCGACCTCGGTGTGAAGATCGCCAAGGCGACCAAGGCCGCGATGGGCGACGCCTATCCGGACGGCGCGGTGGACGAGGTGCTGTTCGCCATGGCGGACAAGGGGCGCCTCGGGCGCAAGTCGGCGTCGGGTTTCTACGGCTACGACGAAAAGGGCGGCCGCACCGGCCTGTGGGAGGGTCTTGCGGAGAGCTGGCCCGTGGCAGACGAGCAGCCGGAGCTGACCACCGTTCAGCACCGCCTGATGATGGCGCAGGTTCTGGAAGCCGTTCGCGCGCTTGAGGAAGGCGTTCTCGAGGACATCCGCGAGGGCGATGTCNNGCGCGATCCTCGGCTGGGGCTTCGCACCCTGGTCGGGCGGGCCGTTCTCCTGGCTCGACATCATCGGCGCGGGCAAGGCCGTCGAGATCTGCGACGGCCTTGAGGCCGCCGAGGGTGCCCGCTTCGCCGCGCCGAAGCTTTTGCGCGAGATGGCGGCGAAAGGGCAGAGCTTCTACGGCCGCTTCGGCGCGGGCGCCAAGGCCGCCTGACCACAGGGCCGGGCGCGCATCCCGCCCGGCCTCCCCTTCGGCAGACGACATTCGCTGACAATTCGGCCGTGACCGAAGCACCCTCCCCTGCCCCAGGATAGGAAAGTCTTGCGGCCGCGAAGGCGGCGTGCAAGCAGCGGGCAAGGGGGCGCCATGGTTTTTCCGATCCACGAACTCGCGGCGCTCGGCACCGCGACCTGCTGGGCGACGACCGGCATCCTCGCCTCGGACGCGATCCGCGCGCTCGGTCCGTTTCACTTCAACCTGATCCGCCAGGGACTGGTGGCCCTCCTGCTGGCCGCCGTCGTCCTCGTTTCGGGGTCGATGGCGCTTCCCGACGGAAAGACCATCGCGATCCTCGCCGCCTCCGGTGTCGTCGGCATCCTTCTCGGCGACACGCTGAACTTTGCCGCCGTGGGGCGGATCGGACCCCGGCGCGCGGGCGCGGTCTTTGCGCTGAACGCACCCATGGCGGCCGTGCTGGGATGGCTGGTCCTCGGCGAGCGGCTCGGCTGGCAGGCCGCCCTCGGCATCGCGGTGACGGTCGCGGGCGTGGCGCTGGCGATCCTCGGGCGTCCGGCGCAGACCGCCCACCGGTTCGAGCAGGTGAACGGCCGGTTTCGCGCCGGCCTCGCCTTCGGCCTTCTTGCCGCGCTCGGGCAGGCGGCGGGCGCGCTGATCGCGCGGCCCTACATGGCGGGCGGCCTTGACCCCTATGTCGGCTCGCTGATCCGCGTCGGGGCCTCGGGGCTGATGATGGGTGTCATCGCCGCCCTGCCCTTCGCCCCACCACGCCCGAAAGAGATCACGGGCACGACACTGCTTCTGACCGCGCTGACGGCTGTGATCGGCCTCCTGCTGGGCATGACGCTCTTCCTCTATGCCCTGAAAGGCGCCCAGACCGGCATCATCGCGACGCTGTCGGCGACCTCCCCGGTCATCATCCTGCCGCTTCTCTGGCTGCGCACCGGCCAGCGCCCCAGCGCGAAAAGCTGGGCCGGCGCCGCGCTGGCCGTCGCCGGCCTCGCCCTCATCTTCACGCGCTAGTCGGGGTCGAAACGGTAGCCGAACCGCGCGATGTCTGTGGCGCAGACCCCGGCCAGCAGCTCGGCATCCGCGCACGAATAATAGGGCCGCCAGTCCCTGTCCCGTTCGGACATATTCGCCCGGGCCAACGGGCCGAGGCGGAACCCCAGATGTGCCTCGAACGGCCGCACATCCGCCTCGAACGCTTCGAGACGAATGAAAAGGTCGCACCGCTCCTGCCCGGCGGCAGTGGTGACATAGCTGGCATAGGGATGCGCGGCGAAACTGGCGCGGGTCTCGGGCGCGTTCAGGAAGCCGCTGAAGGTCGTCCCCTTCGCCAGCGTCACGGCGGGATGGCCAAAGCCCTGCACCCTCAGCCAGTGATAGTAGCTGACCATCCGGTCCCAGGGATTGCGCACCAGCATGAAGGTGAAGAACCCGGCAATCTCCTGCTCGCTGGCAAGCCCCGCGATATCGGCCAGCGTCGAATGCTTCCAGAGCCGGCCCGCCGTCTCCACCCCCTTCAGCCGCCCCTTCCGTGCCCGCGCCTTGGGCGTGTCGCCGACGAAGATGTCGTCCCGCATCGCCCGCGCCTCCAGCGCGAGGCTCAGCGCCGTGCCGCCGGTCTTCGGGGCGTGAATGAAGATGTAGCGGCGCCCGCGTGAAAGGATCATGGCACCATGCTAGGGCCGGCGTAGCGCGATGATAAGCCCTGCGAGCGCGATCATCGCCATGCCGACCCCCGCGCGGAGCGAGATCCCCTCGTGCCAGATCACCCACGTCCAGAGCGCCGAGGCCGGCAGGATCGCATACTCGAAGATCGCGACCCGGCTCGCCTCGGCCACCTGATAGGCGCGGATCATCATGCCGACGCCAAGAAGCGATCCGGCCGCCTGCACGAAAGTCCAGATCAGGAACGCCCCGTCCGGGCGGGTTGCACCGCGCAGGATGAACCCCTCGGGACCGGCCGGCGCCTCGGGGTGCCAGAGCGCCAGAACCAAGAGGCCGATTGCCCCGAAGACCCCGAGCGCCGAGAAGAACCCCGCCAGCAGCACCTCGGCCGGCTCCTCTCCGCACCATTCGCGCGTCGCGATGTTGCCGAGCGCATAGAGCACCCCGGCGACGACCGGCAGCACCGTCGCGGGGCCAAGCACCTGCCCCTCGCCGGGACCGAGGACGAGAAGGACGCCGAGAAATCCGATCAGGACCGCGGCGATCCGCACCGGCCCGATGCGCGCACCGTAGACGAAGCGCGAGATCAGGAGCGTGAAGATCGGCGCCGTGAAAAGCCCGGCCGCCACAACGGCGACCGGCAGGAAGGCGAGGCAGCCGAAATAGACCACCATGGCCGTGCCGTGGACGAGGCTGCGCGCGACGACCGGACGCCAGCGCCGCGGCCGCAGCGTCAGGCCGAGCGGGCGGGCGAGCAGGCCAAGAAGCGCCAGCGCCATCACCGTGCGGGTCGCGTGGAACTGCCAGAGTCCGGCGCGCTCCGCGATCACCCGCACGAAGTTGTCGGTAAAGCCGATGATCGTCGCATAGCATAGGACGAGAAGCCCCGCGAGGATCACCCGGTCGCCATGCCCGCCCCGTCCTGTCACGCTGCCACCCCTGCCATTGTCGCCCCCACCCATAGCCGCCCGCGCGCCCCCCTTGCACGTCCAATTGCGACCCGCGCCACCCCGCGCCATTGTCGCCACCGGACGCCTTCGCTATCTTTCGCGCAACGATCCGGGCAACGAGCAGGCCACCCCGCCCATGACGGCGCTTTCCGAGTATCAGCGGCTGGAATCGACCGGCCTCTGGCGCGAGACCGCAGGCGCGCAGCGCCGCGAGGTGATCGTCTCGTTCGGCGAGGCGACGCTGTCCATCTCGGACCCGAAAAGCGGCCGCGCGCTGGCGCACTGGTCGCTGCCTGCGGTCGATCGCCTGAACGGCGGAGAGCTGCCCGCGCTCTTCGGCCCGGGCGGCGAGGATGGCGAGGAACTTGAGCTGACCGACAGTGACATGATCGCGGCCATCGGCAAGGTCCACCGCCTGATCGAGGCGCGCCGCCCGCATCCCGGCCGACTGCGGGGCGCGCTTTCGGCCGCCGTACTTGCCGCGCTCGCCCTTGCGGGGGCGCTCTGGCTGCCGGGCGCGCTGACCGATCACACCGCCGCCGCCCTTCCCGAGGCCAAGCGTCAGGAGATCGGCCTTCAGGCCCTCGGCGAGCTTGCCCGCCTGACCGGAGCGCCCTGCGCTGCCGAGGACGGGGTCGCCGCGCTCGATCAGCTGGGCGGCCGCCTCCTCGGCGAGGCGGGCGAGATCTTCGTCGTCCGCGGCGGCATCGACCGTTCGGTGACGCTTCCGGGCGGCATCGTGGTGCTGTCGCGCCGGCTGATCGAAGAGAGCGAGACGCCTGACATCGCCGCCGGCGAGGTGCTGGCTGCCGGGCTGCGCGGGGCAACGGTCGATCCGATGCGCGATCTTCTCAACTTCGCCGGCCTCAGGGCCTCGATCACGCTCCTGACGTCCGGCGACCTTCCCGAAGGTGCGCTGGCCGGCTATGGCGAGCACCTCGTGACCAAAGCGCCAGACCAGCCCCCGGCGCGCGCCCTGCTCGAGCGCTTTGCCGATGCAGGTGTCGCGAGCACACCCTATGCCCGCGCGCTCGACCCGTCGGGGCAAACCGTGCTGCCGCTGATCGAGGCCGATCCTTACAAGGGCACCGCACCGCCGCGCCCGCTTCTCAGCGATACCGACTGGGTGGCGATCCAGGGGATCTGCGGCGACTGACCGCCGGGCTCAGCGCGCGTAGGCGTCGCCGTAACCCGCACGGCGCAGCGCCGCGAGCGCGGCCTGCTGTTCGGCGGCCGAGGCGAAGGGCCCCGCCATCACCGCTTTCACCGGATGCCCGCCCTTCTGGCCCGTCGCGCTCGACACCGTCAGCCCCATGGACTTCAGCCTGGCGATCGCGCGCGCGGCATTGGCCGGATCGGCGAAGACGCCGACCTGGACATAATGCCCGCCGGTCGCGGCCGGACGCATTGCGGCCGGTGCTTTCGCGGCCTCTGCCGTCGCGGCAGGCGCGGGGCGTGCCGCACCTCCCGGCCCGGCCGGCAGTTCGACGACGACACCATTGGTCCAGACGACGCGATAGGCGCCCTTGTCGGCCCGCTCGGCCCGCGCCGCCTCGGCGGCCGAGGGCGCGCCCTCGGCGACCGCAAGGCCAGCGATGCCGAGGCCGTTGAGATACCCCACGGCGCCCCGCACATCATCCCCGGCACAGCGCGTCACACGCCGCCCGTCGCTCAAAAGGAATCGTTGCGCACTCGCCACCTCGGCAGTGCAGAGCGTTTCGGGCTGCGCCACCCGGTAGCTGCGCACAAGCCGGACCGGCCCCGCGAGGATCGCCGCCGGCACGGGCGCGGGCTTGGCCTGCACTTTCGGCGCGGCCGCTTTCGCGGCGGCCGGCGCAGGCTTGGCGGCGGGCGCCTCTGCCCCAGCGGCCTCGGCAACAGGCGCGGCGGGCGCCGCCTCGGGCGCGGGGGCCGCAGGCGCAGCGCCGCCTTTCAGACCCGCGACGCCCTCCAGCAGGCCCGGCGGAAAGGTCGGTTCCTGCCCGCAGACCAGCGTGCGGTCCCGGGTGACGCGCGGCACCCAGACGGTCTTGCCGCCGACGCCCGCGCGCAGGAAGACGCAGCCGGCGCTGTCCACATACTGGGTGCCCTTGTAGTCCGCCGGCGGCAGCTCGCGCGGGCCATCCACCTGCGACACGGGCTGGGCGATCACCAGACCACCTGCCATCACTGCCGCCACGACCGCGGCCGACACCACCCTGAAAAGCTGCATTATCCGCCCCACCTGAAATTCCGGGCAGGATGCCAAAGCCGGGGGGGCGAGTAAAGTGCGAATGCCCTATTTTGTGCCGAACATCCGGTCGCCCGCATCCCCTAGCCCCGGCACGATATAGCCGTGATCGTTCAGCCGCTCATCGACCGCCGCCGTGACGATGGGCACATCCGGATGTGCCTCCTTCATCCGCGCGACCCCCTCGGGCGCCGCGAGAAGGCACATGAAACGGATGTTCGTCGCCCCCGAGGCCTTCAGAAGGTCGATCGCCGCGGCCGAGGAATTGCCGGTCGCCAGCATCGGGTCAAGCGCGATGACAAGGCGATTTTCAAGCTCATTCGGGACCTTGTAGTAATATTGCACCGGCTGCAGCGTCTCGGGGTCGCGGTAAAGCCCGACAAATCCGACGCGCGCCGCCGGGATCAGTTCCAGCACCCCGTCGAGAAGCCCGTTGCCGGCGCGCAGGATCGAGATCAGCGCCAGCTTCTTGCCGTCGATCACCGGGGCGTCCATCGGGCAAAGCGGGGTCTCGATCCGCTTCGTCGTCATCTCCATCTCGTGCGTGATCTCATAGGCCAGAAGCTGGCTGATCTCGCGCAGGAGGCGGCGGAAGGAGTTGGTCGAGGTCTCCTTGTCGCGCATCAGCGTCAGCTTGTGCTGCACGAGGGGGTGCGTGACGACGGTCAGATGTTCAAGCATACGCCTTCTCCAGTCTTTTCAGTATCTTCTCTCGCGTTCCTGCATCCGCGAACGCGGCCCGGGCCGAGGTCATCGCGATGCCCTGAAAGACGCCGTCGTCCCAGTCGAAGGCCCCGGCAAGTTCCGCGTATTCCCGTTCCATCGTGGTATGGAAGAACGGCGGATCGTCGGTCGAGACGGTGACCGTCACGCCCCTTTCCCGCAGCTTGTGAACGGGATGCGCCCGAAAGCTCGGGTAAAGTCCAAGGGCGACGTTCGAGCCGGGGCAAACCTCCAGCACGACGCCGCGTTCGGCGATCTCATCGACCAGCGCGAGGTCCTCAATCGCCCGCACCCCATGGCCGATCCGCTCGACCTCCAGGTCCCGGATCGCATCGCGAACACTCTCGGGCCCGCCCCATTCGCCGGCATGGCACGTCAGCCGCAGCCCCGCCTCGCGCGCAGCATCGAAAGACCACGCGAAGTCCTTGGGTTTGCCGATCTTTTCGTCCCCGGCAAGGCCGAACCCGACGATCCAGTCGCCCGCCGTCTCGGCCGCGCAGATCGCCGTCTCCCTCGCCTTCTCGGGCCCGAAATGCCGGATCGGCGTGACGATGCCGCGCAAGGTAATGCCGTCCTGACGCTCCGCCTCCTCCGCCGCCTCGCGGATCGCATGCAGATATTCCCGCCAGGCCCCGACATCGCGCCCGCCGCAGAAATCGGGGCTGAGGAAGGTTTCGGAATAGATCACCCCGGAGGCCGCGCTTTCCTCAAGCACCGCGCGGGTGAGCCGCCGGTAATCCTCCGGCGTCTGAAGCGTCGCCGTTGCGGCCTCATAGACCTTAAGAAAATCCCAGAAGTCCTTGTATTTATAATACCCCCGCTCATCGAAGATGCCGGAGATATCCATCTTCTTCTCTGCCGCGAGGCCGCGCACGAAGGCAGGCGGCGCGGCGCCTTCCAGATGCAGGTGCAACTCGACCTTCGGCAGCATCAGAGAAACGACCTCCCGGGACCTTGGGCCCGCACCCCGAGATGCGCCGCGACCGAAGCACCGACACCGGTGTAGGCAATCTGCCCGATGGCGTGGGCGCCAAGGCCCCAGCCGACGACCGGCACCCGTTCCCGCGTGTGGTCGGTGCCGCGCCAGGTCGGGTCGTTGCCATGGTCGGCCGTGAAGAGCGCGAGGTCGCCGGAGCGGAGGCGGGCAAGGAACGCCCCCACCCGCGCATCGAACCATTCGAGCGCGGCGGCATAGCCCGAGACATTCCGGCGGTGGCCAAAAAGCGAATCGAACTCCACGAAATTCGCGAAGGTCAGCGATCCCTCTTCCGCCCCCCCGACGGCGGCCATCAGCTGGTCGAAAAGCGCCGCGTCCGTGCCCTTCTTCACATCGTCGATCCCGCGCATGGAGAAGATGTCGCCGATCTTGCCGATGGCATGGACCTTCCGCCCAGCCCCCTGCACCCAGTCGCACAGCGTCGGGCTTGGCGGTTCGATCGCGTAATCGTGCCGGTTCCTCGTGCGTTTGAAATTGCCGGGGGCGCCGACGAAGGGCCGCGCGATGACCCGCCCGACCTTCATCGCGTGCAGCCGGGGCGCGATGTCCTGACAGAGCTTCAGAAGGCGCTCGAGGCCAAAGGTCTCCTCATGGCAGGCGATCTGAAACACGCTGTCGGCCGAGGTATAGCAGATCGGCCAGCCGGTCCGCATATGCTCGGCGCAATGCTCCTCGATGATCGGCACACCCGAGGCGTGGCAATTCCCCAAGGTCCCCCCCGCGCCGCAAAGCCGCGCGACCTCGTCCATCAGGTCCTGCGGGAACGCGGGGATCACGTCGGGGAAATAGTGCCAGTCCCAGGGCACAGGCACCCCCGCAAGCTCCCAGTGCCCTGACGGCGTGTCCTTGCCGTTCGACACCTCCGTCGCCGCGCCCCAAAGCCCTACGGGCTTGGCGCCAAGGCCCGGCATCTTCAGGCCCGAAGCCAGCTCAACTGCCGCCGAAAGGCCCAGCCGGTCGAGGTTCGGCATCTTCAGCGGCCCGCTCCGCCCCTCCTCCGCCCGCCCGGCGGCACAGGCTTCGGCGATATGGCCGAGCGTGTTGGCCCCGGTATCTGGCGCCCCGGCGTTGAAGAAGCGGTCCGCATCCGGCGCCCCGCCGGCGCCAACACTGTCCATGACGATGAGGAAGGCGCGCGCCATCAGCCGATCCTTTCATGGATCAGCGGCGGCTCTTCCGGCTCATCGGCGCCGACGACCATCGCCGCCAGAACCGCCGCCACCGCCCGCTCCGCATCCGCGTCGCTCCCCGCATGGACCCGCGCCAAAGCCTCGCCCTTCTCGACCGGCTCGCCGAGCGGCATGATGTCGGACAGGCCCACCGAGGGGTTGATCCGGTCGCCCCCCTTCAGCCGGCCGCCGCCAAGATGCACCACCGCGTGGCCAAGGGCCTCGCCGTCGATCCGGGTCACGAACCCGTCCATCGGCGCAGGCACGTCGCGCACCACCCGCGCGGCGGGAAGCCGGTCCGGGTAGCGTTCGACGAAATCCGCCGGCCCGCCCAGCGCCGCGACCATCCGGCCGAAACACTCCGCCGCGCGGCCCGAGTCGAGCGCCTCCTCGACCGCATCGGCCCCTTCATCCGCGTCCTCGGCAAGACCCGCGAGCGCCAGCGCCTCGCCGCCAAGGGCCACCGTCACGTCCCAGAGCGCCTGGTTGATACCGACACCGGTCATCGTCTCCATCACCTCCAGCACCTCAAGCGCATTGCCCGCGGATGACCCCAGCGGCTGGTCCATGTCGGTGATGAGCGCGGCTGTCCGGCACCCCGCCCCGTTCGCGGTATCGACGAGGGACCGGGCCAACGCCCGCGCGTCCTTCATCGTCTTCATGAAAGCGCCCGAGCCGACCTTGACGTCGAGGACCAGCGCCTCGAGCCCCGCCGCCAGCTTCTTCGACAGGATCGAGGCGGTGATGAGGTCGATCGACTCGACTGTCCCCGTCACGTCGCGGATCCCGTAAAGCCGCCGGTCGGCGGGCGCGATGTCCGCCGTCGCGCCGATGATCGCGCAGCCGATGTCGGCCACAAGGCCGTTCAGCTCCTCGACCGGCACGTCGGTCTTGTAGCCGGGAATGGATTCCAGCTTGTCGAGCGTCCCGCCGGTGTGGCCAAGCCCCCGCCCCGAAATCATCGGCACATAGGCGCCGCAGGCCGCCAGCGCGGGCGCCAGCAGAAGCGAGGTCGAATCGCCGATCCCGCCCGTCGAATGCTTGTCGACGACAGGCCCCGGCAAGTCCCAATGCAAGACCCGCCCGCTGTCGCGCATGGCCAGCGTCCAGCCGACCCGATCCGCCTCGGACAGCCCGTTCAAGAGGACCGCCATCGCGAAGGCGCCCGCCTGCGCATCCGTCACCCCGCCCGAGGCGAGCCCGCCCGCGAACCACGCCGCTGCTTCGGCCGGAAGCCCCTTACGGTCACGCACGCCCGCGATGATCTTCCGCGCATCCATCAGCGGCGCTCCATATGCCCCACTTCGAACCGGCCCGGCAGGAGCTCCCCCACCGTCGTCTCCAGCGTCTTGCCGTCCACCGTTGCCAGCGTCACCGGCGTGTCATGGCGCCCGAACTCCGCCAGCTTCTGGCGGCACCCGCCGCAGGGCGGAACCGGCGCCGGGCTGTCGGCGATGACGGCAATCTCGGTGATCTCGGTCTCTCCCGCCGCGATCATCGCCGCGATGGCGCCCGCCTCGGCGCAGGTCCCCTCCGGGTAGGCGACATTCTCGACATTGCACCCCTGATAGACCCGGCCAGACCGGCCGCGCAGGGCGGCACCGACCTTGAAATGCGAATAGGGGGCATAGGCATTCTCGCGCACCTCGCGCGCGGCATCGATGAGCGACATCTCGTTCTCCCTGACTGGCTCGACACTCGCGCCGCGCGCGCGCCGATGCAAGCCTTACGCGGGGACGCGCGTGGCAAAGGTGCCGGGCAGCGTCACCTCGAGAATCTCCACGTCCTCGGACGGCGCGGCCCACTGCGTCCGCATTCCCGGCGGGATGACATAGGCGTCTCCGGCCGAAAGGCGGAAGGGATCCTTCCCCTCGCCCTCCAGCACCATCTCACCGGCCATCACGAAACCGAACAATATGTCTGCTTCATGCGTAGCCCATGCCGGACTTCCTTGACCTTTCCGGACAACCTGCACCCCGGCGACGCCTTTCGTGTTCGCATTGATCGTTGTATCGCGGGCGACGTAGCCCGGCAGGCGGAAAGGCTGCCAGTCCGCGCCTGTCGCGACGTTGTGGACAAAGCGCTGCCCCTGCCATTCGCGGTCCGGGCGCAGATGCGGGGTTGGCAGCGCCATCTCATGGTCGATCTCGGTCACGTGCTCGGCCGGCACCCCGATCTCGATCACCTCGATCCCCTCCGACGCCTCCAGCACCCGGTGGCGAATCTCCGGCGGCTGGATGAAGCAGTCGCCGGCGGTCAGGCGGATCGGCGGGCCCTGATCCTCATAGACGACATCGACCCAGCCCTTCAGGCAGAAGATCAGCTGGAACCCGACCTTGTGGAAATGCACCATGTCCGGCACCGGTCCGCCGTCCGGAATGCGGATGTGGCTCGCGATCATTGCCCCACCGAGGCGCGAGGGGACAAGGTCGCGGTACATCATCCCGGCCCGCCCGATCACCCAGGGCGCCTGATCGGCAAGGCGCCGCACGACGAAGGCATGTTCGGTCGCAGGCAGCACCAGCGGCGGGTTGAGCTCGTCGATGGTCACCCGGGTTCCCCCCGGTGAAACGAGACTGCGCTCTTCCCCGGCGAACCCTGCCGGATCGGGTACGTGAAGGCGCAACTCGCCAGCGCCCCCCGCGCCGGCATCGAGCCGCAGCCGCAGCCCGTGCCCCGACAGCACAGCAACCGCCGGATTGTCGGCCGGATAGATCATGTCGAGCCGCATCCCGAGCCGCCGCGTGAAGAACGGCAGGTCCTCGCGCAGGTTCGATGTCGGCAAGACGGCCTCGGCACGAATTTCAGACATGACGCCTCCTTGCGTGGTATCGAGACTGTGCGGACCCGGCTCGGGTTTGGCAAGCCGCAGGATCGCGCGGGAGGGGCTGGCGCGACTCGAAAAAATAGTTTAATGCTAAACCAGTTTCGGGAGGGGTCAGGATGGACGAGACACGCCAGGAAAGCGCGCGGCAGGCGGCGCTCGACTATCACGAGTTTCCGCGTCCCGGAAAACTCGAGATCCGCGCGACAAAACCGATGGCCAACGGCCGCGATCTTTCCCGCGCCTATTCCCCCGGCGTCGCCGAGGCCTGTCTTGAGATCAAGGCCGACCCGACGACCGCCAGCCGCTACACCGCGCGCGGCAACCTCGTCGCCGTCGTCTCGAACGGCACCGCCGTCCTTGGCCTCGGCAATATCGGCGCCCTGGCCTCCAAGCCGGTGATGGAGGGCAAGGCCGTCCTCTTCAAGAAATTCGCCAATATCGACTGCTTCGACATCGAGGTGAACGAACCCGATCCCGAAAAGCTCGCCGATATCGTCTGCGCGCTGGAACCCACCTTTGGCGCGATCAACCTCGAGGACATCAAGGCCCCCGACTGCTTCATCGTCGAGAAGCTCTGCCGCGAGCGGATGAACATCCCCGTCTTCCATGACGACCAGCACGGCACCGCCATCGTCGTCGGCGCGGCGGCGACCAATGCCCTCCATGTCGCGGGCAAGGACTTCGGCACGATCAAGGTGGTCTCGACCGGCGGCGGTGCGGCCGGCATCGCCTGCCTCGACATGCTACTGAAGCTCGGCGTGAAGCGCGAAAACGTCTGGCTCTGCGACATCGCTGGCCTCGTCTACAAGGGCCGCGCGGATCAGATGACTCCGCAGAAGGCCGCCTATGCGCAAGGCACCACGCCCGCCACGCTCGCCGATGTCATCGAAGGCGCCGACCTCTTCCTCGGCCTCTCCGGCCCCGGCGTCCTGACCCCCGCCATGGTGCAGAAAATGGCCGCGCGGCCCATCGTCTTCGCGCTGGCCAACCCGACGCCCGAGATCCTCCCGGACGAGGTCCGCTCCGTCGCGCCCGATGCGATCATCGCCACGGGCCGCAGCGACTTCCCCAACCAGGTCAACAACNNCAGCACGGCACGGCGATCATCGTCGGCGCGGCGGTGGTGAATGCCCTGTCGCTCGCCGGCAAGGCAATCGGCGACGTCAAGATCGTCGCCTCTGGCGCCGGTGCCGCGGCGATCGCCTGCCTCAACCTGCTGGTCTCGCTTGGCGCCACGCCGTCGAACATCTGGGTCACCGATATCGACGGGGTCGTCCACAAGGGGCGCGAGACGCTGATGGACCCGTGGAAGGCGGCCTATGCGCAGGAAACCGGCAAGCGGACCCTCGCCGAGGTGATCCCGGGTGCCGACGTCTTCCTCGGCGTCTCGGCCGGCGGCGTCCTCAAGCCCGAGATGCTGGAGGAGATGGCCGAACAGCCGCTGATCCTGGCGCTCGCCAACCCGGTGCCGGAAATCATGCCGGATGTCGCACGATCCGTGCGCCCCGATGCGATGATCTGCACCGGCCGGTCGGACTTCCCCAACCAGGTCAACAACGTCCTCTGCTTCCCCTTCATCTTCCGCGGCGCCCTCGACGTCGGCGCGACCACCATCAATGACGAGATGGAGCTGGCCTGCATCGACGGCATCGCCGCCCTCGCCCGCGCCACCACCAGCGCCGAGGCCGCGGCCGCCTATCAGGGTGAAAAGCTCTCCTTCGGCGCCGACTACCTGATCCCGAAGCCCTTCGACCCGCGCCTCATCGGCACCGTCGCCACCTCGGTCGCCCGCGCCGCGATGGAGACCGGCGTCGCCACCCGGCCCATCGCGGACATGGAGGCCTACAAGCGCAAGCTCGACGGCTCGGTCTTCAAATCCGCCCTGCTCATGCGGCCGGTGTTCGAGGCCGCCCGTTCCGCCACCCGCAAGATCATCTTCGCCGAGGGCGAGGATGAGCGGGTCCTGCGCGCCGCCAACGCGATGCTGGAAGAGATGACCGACCGCCCGATCCTCATCGGCCGCCCCGACGTGATCGAGCGGCGCTGCGAACGCGCCGGCCTGCCGATCCGCCCCGGCCGCGACTTCGAGATCGTGAACCCCGAGAACGACCCGCGCTACCGCGACTACTGGGGCAGCTATCACGAACTCATGGCCCGGCGCGGCGTCACCCCCGACCTCGCCCGCGCGATCCTGCGCACAAACACCACAGCAATTGCCGCCATCGCCGTCCACCGGGGCGATGCCGACAGCATGATCTGCGGCACCTTCGGCCAGTACAACTGGCACCTGAGCTACGTCCGCCAGGTCCTTGCCCGCGGCGGCCTGTCGCCCCACGGCGCCCTCAGCCTGATGATCCAGGAGGACGGCCCCCTTTTCATCGCCGACACCCATGTGAACGCGGTTCCGACGCCCGAGCAGATCGCCACCACGATCCTCGGCGCCGCCCGCCACGCCCGTCGCTTCGGGATTACACCTAAAGTGGCGCTTTGCTCGCATTCCAACTTCGGCAGCATGTCCAGCGACAGCGGCGCACGGATGCGCGCCGCGCTGGAGCTTCTCGACCAGCGCGAGGTCGACTTCGAGTATGAGGGCGAGATGTCGGCGGATTCCGCGCTCGATGCCGACCTGCGCGAGCGGATGCTGCCGGGCGGGCGCCTTACCGGAACCGCCAACATCCTCGTCTTCGCCTATACCGACGCCGCGAACGCAGCCCGCAACATGCTGAAGATGAAAGCCGGCGGGCTCGAGGTCGGGCCGATCCTGATGGGCATGGGCAACAAGGCCCATATCGTCACCCCCTCGATCACGCCGCGCGGTCTTCTCAACGTGTCCGCGATCGCCGGCACGCCGGTCTCGCACTACGGCTAGGGAATCATCCCCGGGATGTTACAATTCCGGGGAAGGGTAGTTTGCAAACTCCCTCTCAACCTAACGGAATATCACGCAAAGCAGCCGCATTTGCAAAAATTTGCATGCGATTTTCCGCGTGATATGCAAAATCTTCCGGCCTCCGCAAGCCCGTTTTCGGTAACAGCGTTGCAACGGCCCCGAGACGTCGCGTAACAATCGCGTAGCTTTGGAGGAGGCGCTCTCATGGGATACGCAGAAGTCTATGCCGCCTGGCAGAAAGATCCGGAAAAGTTCTGGATGGAGGCGGCCGAGAAGATCGACTGGGTCAAGGCCCCGTCGAAGGCGCTCTTCGCCGACAACGCCCCCTTCTACGAATGGTTCGCGGACGCGCAGGTGAACACCTGCTGGAACGCCGTCGACCGCCATGTCGAGGACGGGCGCGGCGATCAGCTGGCGATCATCCATGACAGCCCGATCACCCATTCCACCAAGGGCATCACCTATCGCGAACTGCGCGACCGTGTCGCCAGCCTTGCCGGGGCGCTGCGCGCCAAGGGCGTCGAGAAGGGCGACCGCGTCATCATCTACATGCCGATGGTGCCCGAGGCGCTCGAGGCGATGCTGGCCTGCGCCCGCCTCGGCGCGATCCATTCGGTCGTCTTCGGCGGTTTCGCCGCGCACGAACTCGCCGTGCGGATCGACGATGCCAAGCCGAAAGCGATCATCGCCGCCTCCTGCGGTCTCGAACCCGGCCGCGTCGTCCACTACAAGCCGCTCCTCGACAGCGCGATCGACCAGGCCAAGCACAAGCCTTCGTTCACCGTCATCTTCCAGCGCGAACAGGAAGTCGCCAAGCTGATCGAAGGGCGCGACTACAACTGGCACGGTTTCCAGTATGGCGTCGAGCCGGCGGACTGCGTGCCGGTCGAGGGCAACCACCCGCTCTATATCCTCTATACCTCGGGCACGACCGGAGCGCCGAAGGGCGTCATCCGCCCGAACGCCGGGCACCTTGTCGCGCTCAACTGGACGATGAAGAACCTCTACAACGTCGAGACGGGCGATGTCTTCTGGGCCGCCTCGGACGTGGGCTGGGTCGTCGGCCACAGTTACATCTGCTACGGCCCCCTGATTGCCGGCTGCACGACGATCGTCTTCGAGGGCAAGCCTGTCGGCACCCCCGACGCCGGCACCTTCTGGCGGGTGATCCAGAACCACAAGGTGAAGTCCTTCTTCACCGCCCCGACCGCCCTCCGCGCCATCAAGCGCGAGGATCCGAATGGCGAGCTGATCGGCGACTACAACCTGCGCGGCCTGCAGGCGCTTTACCTTGCCGGCGAACGCGCCGACCCCGACACGATCAAATGGGCGCAGCGGCACCTCCGCATTCCGGTCATCGACCACTGGTGGCAGACCGAGACCGGCTGGGCCATCGCCGGCAATCCGCTCGGGATCGAGGAACTGCCCGTGAAGATCGGCTCCCCTTCGGTCGCGATGCCGGGATACGACATTCAGGTGCTGGACGAGGGCGGCCACCCGGTCAAGGCGGGCGATCTTGGCGCCATCGCGATCAAGCTGCCGCTGCCGCCAGGCACGCTGCCGACGCTCTGGAACGCCGACGACCGCTACAAGAAGTCCTACCTGACCCACTTCCCCGGCTACTATGAGACCGGCGATGCCGGCATGAAAGACGAAGACGGCTATCTCTACATCATGGCCCGCACCGATGACG
>JAGRDU010000106.1 GCA_020446905.1 Paracoccaceae bacterium
GCTGGTCGCCGATCGCCTCGTGGATGAGGACGGCGGCCACCGAGCTGTCGACGCCGCCCGAGAGGCCGCAGATGACCTTTTTGTCCCCGACCTGCGCCCGGATCTTCTCGATCGCGTCGTCCTTGTAGGAGGCCATCGTCCAGTCGCCCGTGAAGCCCGCCAGCTTGACGAAATTCTCGTAAAGCTTCGCGCCCTTCGGGGTGTGGTGCACCTCTGGGTGGAACTGCACGGCGTAGAAGTGGCGCGAGGTGTCGGCGGTGACGGCGAAGGGCGCGTTCGGGGAGGTGCCGTAGACTTCGAATCCCGGCGCGATCTTCGACACGTGGTCGCCATGGCTCATCCAGACCTGCTCGCGCCCGCCCTCGAACCAGCCGTCGAGGATGGCGAGCTTGTCGCTCCCCGGCGTAACGTAGGCACGGCCGAACTCCGCCGTGCCGTGTCCGCGTTCGACCAGGCCTCCGAGGCAATGCATCATCACCTGCTGGCCGTAACAGATGCCAAGGATCGGTACACCCATCCCGAAGACGCCGGCAGGCGGCATCGGCGCGCCCTCGGCGAAGACCGAGGCCGGGCCGCCGGAGAAGATCACCGCCTTCGGGGCGAAGTCCTTCAGGAAGGCCTCGTCCACCCGGTTGAAGGGATGGATCTCGCAATAGACGTTCAGCTCGCGCAGGCGCCGCGCGATGAGCTGCGTGACCTGGCTGCCGAAGTCGATGATGAGAAGGCGTTGGTGTGCGTGCGTCATGGCGCTGGATTAGGGCCTTGACCGGGGCGGCGCAAGGGCGTTCGGGGAAGGTACGGGGGGCCAGCCCCCCGCGCCCCCGGGAGTACTTTCGCCACAATGAAAATGGGATCAGGCCGCCTTCGCCTCGGCCCTGAGCAGCATGCCGTAAAGATCGCGCGGATCGTCGGGGTCCGCGATCATGTCGAGCGGCTCGCTGTAGGGCAGGGTGCGCAGCTGATCGTGGACATAGCGGAGCGCCGAGAAATCCTCGATCGCGAAACCGACAGAGTCGAAGAGGGTGATCTGCCGCGAGTCCATGCGGCCCTGCGCCTGTCCGGTGATGACCTGCCAAAGCTCGGTAACCGGGTGATCGGGGTCAAGCTGCTGGATCTCGCCCTCGATCCGGGTCTGCGGCGGGTATTCGACGAAGATCGCGGAGCGCAGCAGGATGTCGCGGTGAAGTTCCGTCTTGCCGGGGCAGTCCCCGCCGACCGCGTTGATGTGGACGCCGGGGCCTACCATGTTGTCCGTCAATATCGTGGCGAGCTGCTTGTCGGCGGTGCAGGTGGTGATGATCGCGGCGCCCTCCATCGCCTCTTCGGCGCTGGCGCAGGCCGTGACGCGGAGGCCCGAACCAGCAAGGTTCCGGGCGCATTTCGCCGTCGCGGTCGGGTCGATGTCGTAAAGCCGGACCTCGGAGATACCGCAGATCGCCTGGAAGGCCAGAGCCTGGAATTCGGCTTGGGCGCCGTTGCCGATCATCGCCATGCGCGCCGCGTCCTTGGGCGCAAGATGACTGGCCGCGAGCGCCGACATTGCAGCGGTACGGAGCGCGGTGAGGATCGTCATCTCGGTCAGAAGGACCGGATAGCCGGTATCGACCTCGGCTAGCAACCCGAAGGCGGTCACCGTCTGGAGACCCTCCTTGGTGTTCTTGGGATGCCCGTTGACGTATTTGAACCCGTACATCCTCCCGTCCGAGGTCGGCATCAGCTCGATCACCCCGACCTCGGAATGCGAGGCGATGCGCGGGGTCTTGTCGAAGCTTTCCCAGCGGCGGAAATCCTCCTCGATGTAGCGCGCGATCTCGGTCATTACCCGCGCCGGGCCGAGATGAAGGACGAGCTTCATCATATTGTCGACGCTGACGAAAGGGACAATGTTAAGGTTGGCCATCGTATTATCCAAAGCTGCGGGTGGGGCGGTCGAAGACCTTGCGGCCCATGAGAGAACCGACGAGGTCGACCATGAGGCGGGCGGTGCGGCCGCGCTCGTCAAGGAAGGGGTTCAGTTCGACGAGATCGAGCGAGGTGACAAGACCGCTTTCGTGCAGAAGCTCCATCACCAGATGCGCCTCGCGGAACGTGGTGCCGCCGGGGACGGTGGTACCGACGGCCGGCGCGATCGAGGGGTCGAGGAAGTCGACATCGAGCGAGACGTGCAAGAAGCCGTTCGCGGCCCGCACGCCGTCAAGAAATTCGCGCAGGGGCGCCACCATGCCGCGCTCGTCGAGGACGCGCATGTCGCAGATCGTCATGTCGGTGCCGAGGAGCGCCGCATGTTCGGCCGGATCGACCGAACGGATGCCGAAGAGGCAGATGCGGTCCGCCGGAACGGGCGCGGGGAAGGCCGGGAAGGCGTCGAAGCCCGCCGCACCGGAGATATAGGCGACGGGCGTGCCGTGGAGATTGCCCGACTGCGTCGTCATCGGGGTGTGAATGTCCGAATGCGCGTCAAGCCAGAGAACGAAGAGCGGCCGGCCCGCCGCCGCGGCATGGGCGGCGACACCGGCGACCGAGCCGAGCGACAGCGAATGGTCGCCGCCAAGGAAGATCGGCATCCCGTCCCGCATCGCCTCGGCGCCGGCGGCGGCCAGCGCCGAGGCCCAGGCGACAGTTTCGGCGAGGTGGTGCACCGCCGGATTGGTCGAGGTGACGGGCCGCAGCGGAGCGGGCGCGACATCGCCGCGATCCTCCACGCGCGCGCCCAGCGCCTCGAGGCTGGCCTTCAGCCCCGCGACCCTGTAGGCCGCAGGCCCCATGAGGCAGCCCTCGCGCTTCTGGCCCGTGTCGATCGGCGCGCCAAGCAGGATACAGGTTCTCGTCATCTCGTCCCCATTCGCATTTGCACCAGATTCCACCGCTTTGCCGGCAAAGAAAGCAGTGATAATGTCGGAACGCAGCCCAGCTTGCGCATTATGGCGGACAGAATGACCGAATTGGACAATACTGATCAGGCGCTGATCGCGGCGCTCCGCCGCGACGGGCGCGCCTCGCTCTCGGCGCTTGCGGCGCAGCTCGGGCTGGCGCGGGCGACCGTGACGGCACGCATGGAACGGCTGGTCACGCGGGGCGATATCCAGGGCTTTACCGTCATCACGCGCGGCGATCTGACGGCGATGCCGGTCCGCGGGTTGATGATGATCGCCATCGAGGGACGCGGCACCGAACGGATCATGGCCCGCCTTGCCGGTCTGCCCGAGATCACCGCGGTCCATTCCACGAACGGCCGCTGGGACCTCATCGCCGAGATCGGCGCGCGCACCCTTGAAGAACTTGACGCGGTGCTTCTCAAGGTGCGCGGTTACGAGGGGGTACTGGCGAGCGAGACAAGCCTCCTCTTGTCCACCCGCCGCGCCGGGCGCCGCTAGGGCGCCGCGGGTTCGAGCCGGGTGATCCCGCTTGCCGCCGCACGCGCCAGTTCGGGGTCGAGCGACATCGGCACATATTCCCCCCGCCGCCAGAGCGCGCTCATGTCGTCATAGTGACGCGAGAGCGGGTGGCCTGACTGGCCGGTCGAGATGATGAAGACCGAACTGTCAGGGTCGGCGAAATCGTAGACGCCGCGATAGCCGGCGCCGTTGACGTTGAGATAGGGCTCCGGCCCGGTCCCGGCGGTCAGGCCGCGATCGAGCGTCTGATCGCCGCCGCTGGTCGACTGGCGGATGTTCACGATCCACTTCACGATCGGCATCTGGCCAAGGACGGGGTGGTCCTGCGTCGCCTGATGCGCATCGCCCCAGCGCCAGCTTTCCACATTGGGTCCGTATTTCTCCGACAGCTCAAGAAGGGCGTCGTCCAGCGCCATGCGGGCGATGTCGGTGCAGCTCTCGGTTGCGGCCGACTGCATGATGTCGCACCAGCGCGACGCGCCGTCGATGTCGCGGAAGACGCGCTCGATGAAAAGAGGCTCCACATGGGTGAAGCTGTCGGCGAGCGGACCGATCTCGTCGCGGATGAGGCGCGCCTGCAGGGCCCGGGCCCAGGCCATGTAGATCAGGGGTTCGGGCAGATGCTCGTTCATGTCGCCGTCCCATTCGGCCAGAACCTCGAGCGCCCGCTGACGCAGGCGTTCCGGCGTTCCCGCCGGAGCGGCCTCTCCGGTGAACCACAGATCGGCGGCAATGAGCGGCAGGATGGTGCGCGCCGCCGGCGAGACGGTGTCGAGCTGCGCGGCGATGAAGCTTTCCCGGCTGTGCACCTCGCGTTCCTGCATCAGGCGCGTCCAGCGCTGCACCCGCTGGCTGTCGCCCCAGTTGTAGCTCACATGAAGCGGAAAGGGCCGGTCGACCGTTTTGTTGTTGGTGTTGCCGACAATCCCGCCCGAGGGGTTCACGAATCGCGGGGTGTCGGCATGGGGCAGGGTGCCGCGCCAGCGGTTCTCCGGCATCCAGCCCAGCGCGGGAAGGCGCCCCTCGCCCTTGGTGGCGGGATCGCGGTCGGGCATCGCGCCGAACATCGCCATCGCGATGCCGCTCTGGTCGGCCATCGTCACGTTCTGCGCAGGCGCGATGAAGGCCTCGCCCGCGGCGATGCCCTCGTCGATGCTTCCGGCCTGCATCAGCCGGATCGCCGCGCTCATCGAAGTGTCGGCGGGCGTCAGCCCGGTCCAGCTCAGCGCCGCGACGTGGTTCGGCGGCGTGACGCTTCCGACGTCGAAGGCCTCTGGCGGCAGGACCGGCCCGTTCTCGGTGGCGCGCAGTGTCACGGTGACGGGCGGCGCGTCCTTGATCTCGATGATCGAGCGGCGGGTCTTGAACGGGGTCCAGCCCTCGGCGGTGCGATAGCGCGTCGGATCGGCAGGATTCAACTCCTCGATCCTGAGGTCCTGATCGTCAAGCCAGGCCCCGGTGATGCCCCAGCCGAAGCGCGCGTTGCGACCGGCCAGGATCGCCGGAATCCCCGGGATCGTCGCGCCAATCACGCCGCCGGACTGCAGCTCGAGCCGAGCGAGATACCAGAGCGAAGGCGCCGAGAAATCGAAATGCGGATCGTTCGCGAGCAGCGAGCCGCCGCCGGCGGACCGCACCGGGGCTGCCGCCCAGGCATTCGAGGCTCCGCCGAAAGGCAGATCGGCGAGCGGCCAGAAGGGATCGTCCGGCTGCGCGAGGGCGGCAAAGCTGCGCGGCGTGCCGGGCACGAGGCTTGCATAGGGCGGCAGCGCGGCGACACCGCTGCCCGGAACGTCCGGCATCAGGTCGCGCACCCAGTCCTGCGACAGCACCGACACCCGGGCCCGGCGCACCTCTGCCTCGGCCTGGGCCGAGGCGCGCAGCGCCATGAGCTTCAGGATCGCGATGGAATCGGCCGGCTGCCAGTAGGTGATCTGGCTCGGGAAGAAGAAGAACTCGGGCGCGCCGCGGCCCTTCGACTGCGCATTGACGATGCCGATCCAGGCATTCACGCCCTTCGCATAGGCCTCGAGCGCGGCGCGCGTCTCGGCATCCTGCACCGCCACCGACTGCGTCGCCGCGCCGTAAAGATCGAGGCTGCGCATCAATTCGTCCGTCTTCAATGTGCGCGCTCCGAAAAGTTCGGACAGGCGCCCCTGCACCGTGCGCCGCAGCATCGTCATCTGCCAGAGTCGGTCCTGCGCATGGGCAAGGCCCAGCGCGAAATAGACGTCGGCATCGCCGGCGCCGAAGACATGCGGCACATCGGCGGTATCGCGGACGATCTCGACCGGCGCGCCGATCCCCGCGACCGGATAGGTCGCATCGTAGTCCGGCAGCGACCGCGAGCCGAAGTAATAGGCCAGAAGCCCGGTCCCAACGAGCATGAGCACAAGGGCCGAGAAGATCCGCAGAAGCCAGCGAAAGGCGGTCAGCATCGGCCGATCCTCGAGAGGCGTCCGGTGCGCCCGCGCCGGCACCGGACCCGTGCAAACCGGTTGACGGTACGGGCAGGCCGGGTAGTTAGGACAGAACGGCTTCGGCTGCAATGTGTTTGGGAGGCTGACATGGCAAGGGTGGCGTTTCTCGGCTTGGGCGTGATGGGCTTTCCGATGGCAGGGCATCTGGCGGCCAAGGGGCACGAGGTCACGGTCTACAACCGCAGCGCCGAAAAGGCCGCGGCCTGGACCGCGCGCCATGGCGGACGTGCCGCCTCGACCCCGCGTGCGGCGGCAGAAGGCGCCGCGTTCGTGATGGCCTGCGTCGGCAACGACGATGACCTGCGCGCCGTCTGCACCGGCCCCGAGGGCGCCTTCGCCGGCATGGGCAGGGGCGCCGTCTTCACCGACCACACCACCGTCTCCGCCGCCGTGACACGCGAGCTTGCCGCGCTCGCCGCCGGGGCCGGCCTCGGCTATGTCGACGCACCGGTGTCGGGCGGTCAGGCGGGCGCCGAGAACGGCGTCCTCTCCGTCATGTGCGGCGGGGACGAGGCCAGCTACAAGGCCGCCGAGCCGGTGATCGCCGCCTACGCCCGCATCTGCCGCCGCCTCGGCCCCGTAGGCGCGGGACAACTCGCCAAGATGGTCAACCAGATCTGCATCGCCGGCCTCGTCCAGGGCCTCTCCGAGGGTCTCCATTTCGCCGAACGCGCCGGCCTCGACATCGAGGCGGTGGTTGAGGTCATCAGCCAGGGCGCGGCCGGATCCTGGCAGATGGCGAACCGCCACAAGACGATGAAGGACGGCAAGTTCGACTACGGCTTCGCCGTGGATTGGATGCGCAAGGACCTCGGCATCTGCCTTGCGACCGCCAACGAGAACGGCGCGAGCCTGCCGGTCACCGCACTCGTCGACCAGTTCTACAAGGATGTCCAGAAGATGGGCGGCAGCCGCTGGGA
>JAGRDU010000107.1:0-30243 GCA_020446905.1 Paracoccaceae bacterium
CACCCGCGCCTGGAAGGGCGGGCAAAGCCGCGAGCAGTGGCTTGCCTCGGGACGGCCCCAGCAGCCCGGGCGTCTCAACGACCTCCGTCACATCATCTACAAATCCGGCGACGCACCCTGGCGGCGCACCCGGCCGAACCTTGGGCTGATGATGAAAGAGGGCCTGCTGAAAGAAAACATCGACGGCGAGGCGCTGGAATGGGCGCACCGCCGGATGCTGGGCCGGCCCGAACAGCGCAAGATCCTGATGGTGATCTCGGACGGGGCGCCGGTGGACGACTCAACTCTGTCCGTCAACCCCGCGAATTACCTCGAAAAACACCTGCGAGACGTGATCGCGATGGTGGAAAAGCGCAAGGCCGTGGAACTGATCGCCATCGGCATCGGCCACGACGTCACGCGCTATTATCAGCGCGCCGTGACCATCACCGATGTCGAGCAGCTCGCGGGCGCGATGACCGAACAGCTGGCGAGCCTCTTTGACAGCGATCCGCGCGCCCGCGCCCGGGTCTTCGGCATCCGCAAGGCGGGGTAATCCGACCACCCTTCCCGCCCTCGATCGCGCGCGCTAAGCTCGCCCGGACGGGAATGGGAGACGGTGCGGGATGTTCCAGACTTTCGAGACGACTTCGCGCCCCGATCTTGGTCCGGCGCGGCTGGCCTCCCTGCGCGACGGGATCATGCGGGCGGGCCTTGCCGGGTTCCTCGTGCCGCGCGCGGACGCGCATCAGGGCGAATATGTCGCCCCGGCGGACCAGCGGCTCGCGTGGCTGACGGGCTTCACCGGCTCGGCCGGGTTCTGCATCGTTCTGCCGGGCATCGCCGGCGTCTTCGTGGACGGGCGCTATCGGACTCAGGTGAAATCGCAGGTGGATCTCGCCGTCTTCACCCCGGTGAACTGGCCCGAGGTGAAGCCGGGGCCGTGGCTGAGGGAGCATCTGCCGCAAGGCGGCCGCATCGGTTTCGATCCCTGGCTGCACACTGCGAAGGAAATCGCCGAGATATCGGCCGCGCTGACCGGCAGCGGGATCGAGCTTTACCCCGAACGCAACCTCGTCGACGCGATCTGGACGGACCGCCCTGCCCCGCCTCTGGGCGCGGTCGCGATACAGCCCCTGGAGTTCGCCGGCGAAAGCGCAGCAGACAAACGGGGGAGGATCGCGGCCGCACTGACCGGGGCGGGTCAGGAGGCGGCCGCGCTGACCCTGCCTGATTCCATTTCATGGCTCCTGAACATCCGCGGCTCCGACATCGAACGGAATCCGGTCGTCCAGAGCTTTGCGATCCTGCACGACACCGGACACCTGACGCTTTTCATCGCGCCGGAAAAGCTGTCGGACCCGGTGCGCGCGCACCTCGGCCCCGAGGTGAAGGTGCGCCCGCCCTCGGCCTTCGCGCCCGCGCTCCGGACGCTGCGCGGACCGGTCCGGGTCGATCCCGCCACGGCCCCCCTGCAGGTCACGCGCGAGCTTGAGGAGGCGGGCATCGCCATCGCCCCGGCGCCCGATCCCTGCCTTCTGCCGAAAGCCCGCAAGAACGCCGCCGAGATCGCCGGGATGGAGGCGGCGCATCTGCGCGACGGCGCCGCGATGGCCGAATTCCTCGCCTGGCTCGACGCAGAGGCGCCGGGGGGCGGGCTGACCGAGATCGACGTGGTGAAAAAGCTCGAAGGCTTCCGCCGCGCGACCAACGCGCTGAAGGAAATCAGCTTCGAGACGATCTGCGGCACCGGCCCGCATGGCGCGATCATGCACTACCGCGTGACGACCGAGACGAACCGGCCGCTGACCCCGGGCGAGATCGTGGTGATCGACAGCGGCGGGCAGTATGTCGACGGCACCACCGACATCACCCGGACAGTCGCCATCGGCCCCGTGGACCCCGAGGCGCGCACCGCCTTCACCCGCGTGCTTCAGGGCATGATCGCCATCTCGCGCCTGCGCTGGCCGACGGGCGTCGCCGGCGCGCATCTCGACAGCATCGCGCGTTACAACCTCTGGCTCGCCGGGCAGGATTTCGACCACGGGACAGGTCACGGCGTCGGCGCCTATCTCTCGGTCCACGAAGGCCCGCAGCGCCTGTCCCGCACCGGCGATGTGCCGCTGGAACCCGGCATGATCCTCTCGAACGAGCCGGGCTATTACCGCGAGGGCGCCTTCGGCATCCGGATCGAAAACCTCGTTCTCGTCGAGGAGGCCCCCGCCCTGCCCGGCGGCGACGCCGAGCGCCGGATGCTGACATTCCGCACCCTCACCTGGGTGCCCATCGACCGGCGCCTGATCGACGCCGGGATGCTCACGGACGCGGAACGAGGCTGGCTGAACGCCTACCACGCCGAGGTCGCCGCGCGCCTTGGCCCGCGCGTCTCCACGGGCGCCGCGGACTGGCTGCGCGCCGCCACGGCCACGATTTGACATGAAACGGTGACCTTCGGCGGCCAGACTTCGGCGACCGGGGTGCGAAAGGGACAGGACATGACGAACCACATCACCATCACGCCGGCCACGGGGACCTGGGTCGTCAGGACCGGCGACGCGGTTATTGGCGAAAGCGCCGCCGCGCTCGAACTCCGCGAGGGCAGCTATCCTCCGGTGATCTACTTTCCACGCGGCGATATCGCGATGGCCTTCCTCGACCGCAGCACGGGTCAGACAACCTGCCCGCATAAGGGCGCGGCAAGCTATTACTCCATCGTCACGGCGGATGGCACGATCCGCGACGCGGCCTGGAGCTATGAGACCCCGAAGCCCGAAGTCGCGGCGATCGCCGGCCATCTCGCCTTCTACCCGGACAAGGTCACGCTGGAACGGATCTGACGCCGCCTCAGCTGTGCTCCTCGGCCGCGGTTTCGGCCAAGGCGCGGGCATAGGCGCGCAAGGCGTCGGTCTGGAACACCGCGCCGACCAGCAAGGGTGCGCCGTCCTCGTCCGGGCGGGTGATCGGGATGAACTCGGCGCCCGTCGCCTCGAACCGGCGCAGCGCGGTCTCCAGCACCTGCTCCGCGCCCAGATGCTCCTCCTCCGCGATCATCGAAAGGCAGGCCGCCTCGGGCGCGGCGCGGGGATGATCCATGGGTCGCAGGATCGACGACAGCCGGATCGTCGCGCCGAGATAGGCCTGCGGCCCGGCGGCCAGCCGCACCCCGCGCCGCTCGAGCTGGGTCAGGAAGAACGACCGGTCGACGATCCGGCTGGCGAGCGCTGTCGACAGCGACACCGCCGTCATCACGGCAAGCCCCGTCGCCCAGTCGCCGGTCAGCTCGAAGACGATAAGCGTGGTCGAGATCGGTGCTCCGAGGACGGCCGCGGCCACCGCCCCCATGCCGGCCAGCGCATAGATCGTCTCGGCGCCCGAGACATTCGGCAGGACGCCCGTCGCGATCAGCCCGAAGGTCAGTCCGGTCAGCGCCCCGACCACCAGCGCGGGCGAGAACATGCCCCCGCCCATCCGTCCGCCCATGGTGATCGCGACCGCGATGACCTTGACCACCGCATAGACGACGGCCGTCTGAAGCCCGATCCCGCCGGTCAGCGCGGCCGAGGTCGTCTCATACCCGACGCCGATGATGTGCGGGAAAGGTATCGCCAGCGCCCCCAGAAGCGCCCCGGCCAGTGCGGGCCGCAGGAAGCGCGGCAGGCCCGTCGCCCGCTGCACCCGGTTGCCGATATCCTCGGCAAACAGAACCGACCGCATGAGTGCCGCCGCCACCAGCCCCGAGACAAGACCGAGAAGCAGAAACGCCGGAAGCTCGACGTAGAACGCAAGCCCCCCCTCGACGGGAAGCCGGAACTCGGTCACCCCGCCGAATTCCAGCCGGTTGATGACCGTGCCTGCGACCGAGGCGATGGCGATCGGCGCGAAGGCGTGGACGGCGAAATGTCTCAGCACCACCTCCAGCGCGAAAATTGCCCCGGCGATGGGCGCGTTGAAACTGGCCGACACAGCAGCGGCGACGGCGCAGCCGAGAAGATCGCGCCCGGTGATCCCGTTCGCGCCGATCCGGTCCGACACCCAGGTCGAGATGACAGCCGCGAGATGCACCACCGGCCCCTCGCGCCCCGAGGACCCGCCGGTGCCGAGCGTTATGAGCGAGGCTGCGGCCGAGGCGATCCCCTCGCGCCGCTCGACCCGGCCGCGCTCCATCGCCGCCCCGGCGATCACGTCAGCGACCGCCCGCACCCGCCCGTCCGGCGTGAACCGGTCGAGGATCAGCCCGACCGCAAGTCCCCCGAGGATCGGCACGGTCAGCACCCACCACCAGGGCAGCCCCCCGGCGACGGTGGCAAGGTTCATGTCGTCTGTGCCGTAGACGAAGGTCTGCAGCCCCGCGATCCCGAGCCGGAAGAACAGCGCCGCCGTGCCGCCCGCGATACCGATCAGGAGCGCGAGAAACCAGAACTGGATCTGGCTCGGCCCTTCTCGGCGCATCACCGTCAGGGCCGCTGCCGCCTCCGAGCGAAGCACCGCGAAACCGCGCGAGAAGGGATTGGACGGCGTCTGGGGCACCCGGCAAGTTTCCGCGAGAGGTGACGTGCCCGGGCTTCCCCGGGCCCCTCGCTTCGCCTAGGGTCGCCCGCACCACGGCCCCGAGGATGCGAATGCCCCACGACGCGGCGCTTGCCGAACTTCAGTCCTTTCTAGGGGATCGCCTCTCCCGGTCCAAGGCCGAACGCGCCGTTCATGGCGTGAACGAGACATGGTTCCCCGAAACCCCGCCCGATGCCGTCGCCTGGCCCGAGACGACCGCCGAGGTCGCGCGGATCGTGAAGACCTGCGCAGCCCATGGCTGCCCGGTCACCGCCTGGGGCACCGGCACCTCGCTCGAAGGGCACGCTTTGGCCGTTCGGGGCGGTATCTCGCTCGACCTCGCCCGTATGAACCGGGTGCTGAAGGTGCGGGCCGAAGACATGCAGGCCGTCGTCCAGCCCGGCGTCACGCGCGAGGTGTTGAACACCGAACTGCGCGCCACCGGCCTCATGTTCCCGGTCGATCCCGGCGCCAATGCCTCGCTCGGCGGCATGGCGGCGACCCGCGCCTCGGGCACGACGGCCGTCCGCTACGGCACGATGCGCGACAATGTCATGGCGCTTGAGGTGGTCCTGGCCGACGGCCGCGTCATCCGCACCGGCTCGGGCGCGCGAAAGTCCTCGGCCGGATACGACCTCACCGGCCTTTTCGTCGGCTCCGAAGGCACGCTTGGCGTCATTACTGAACTGACGCTGAAGTTGCATGGTCAGCCCGAGGCGATTTCGGCCGCCGTCTGCGCCTTCGATGACTTCGCCGCCGCGGTCGAGACCGTCATCGCGACGATCCAGATGGGCATCCCGATGGCCCGGATCGAATTCGTCGACGAGGCAACGGCAGCAATCTTCAACGCCGCGAACGGCACATCGCTGCCCGAAAAACCGCATCTCATGGTGGAATTCCACGGCTCCAAAGCCTCCGTTGCCGAGGACGCCAGGCGCTTCGGCGAGGTCGTTGCCGAGATGGGCGGCGCAGACTTCGCCTGGGCCACCACGACCGAAGACCGCACCCGCCTCTGGAAGATGCGCCACGGCGCCTACCCCGCGTGCATCGCCTCGCGCCCCGGCGCGATGGGGCTTGTAACCGACATGTGCGTCCCGATCTCCCGCCTCGCCGAGGCGGTGGCCGAGACACGCGCCGACATCGCCGCAAGCGGCATACCGGGGCCGATCCTCGGCCATGTCGGCGACGGAAATTTCCATGCGATCCTGCTGATCGAGCGCGGCAATGCGGCGGAACTGAAGACCGCCAAAGGCCTCGCCCACCGCATGGCCGAACGCGCCCTGCGGCTCGGCGGCACGATCACCGGCGAACATGGGGTGGGCATGGGCAAGATGGGCCTGATGGCGGCAGAACACGGGGAGGCCTGGGAGGTGATGGCACGGATCAAGCGGGCGCTGGACCCGGACGGCATCCTCAACCCCGGCAAGCTGGTGGAGACCGCGCAATGACCCTCAAGGACCCCGCTCTCTTCCCCCGCGCCTTCACCGACGCCTGGTCGGCGCGCGACGCTGCCGCCATGGCCGCGCTTTTCGCCGAGGACGCCGATCTTCTGTCCCTGACCGGCCACTGGGCCGAGGGGCGCAAGGCGATTTCCGAGACCCTCAAGGGCGAGATGGCCGGTGCCTTCTCGCGCGCCAAACTCGTGACGGGGCGGACCAAGGCGCGGATGCTGACGCCGGTGACCGCGCATGTGATGCAGCGCTATGTCCTCTCCGGCATCCTCTCGCCCGAGGGCACCGACATCGGCCGCGTCGGCGCGATCCTCTCGGCGGTGCTGGTCGAGAAACCCGGCGGCTGGCAGGTCGCGGCGGCGCAGTTCACGGTCGAGGGGTAAGTCGCGCCCGGACGATCTTCCAGTGGAAGAGCGTCAGCGCCGAACGCCCGCCGCCGCCGCGGCGGGCCGGGCCGTCAGCCCTCGAGCTTCGTCAGATCCGCCACGCTCAGGCAGATCGTGCGGATGCGGCTGAGAAGGTTCAGCCGGTTCCGCCGCACGATCTCGTTGTCGGTATTCACCTGAACCGCCTCGAAGAACGTATCGATCGGCGCGCGCAGCTGCGCCATCGCCGCCATCGCCGCGCCGAAGTCCTCCGCCGCCATCGCCGGCCCGATCGCCGCCTCGGCCGCATCGAGCGCGGCAAAGAGCGTGCGTTCGGACGCGTCCTCGGCAAACTTCGGATCGGCGCCGTAGGAATATTCGACCCCGTCCTTCTCTTCGGCCTGCGTGAGAATGTTGTTCGCCCGCTTGAACCCCTGAATGAGGTTCCCGCCGTCATCGGTCTTGAGGAACGCACTCAGCGCCTCGGCCCGCTTCACCAGAAGCGTCAGGTCGTCATTGCCGGGCATGGCGAGGCAGGCGTCGATGACGTCATGCCTTATGCCCTCGTCCTTGAGGTGGACCTTGAGGCGGTCGTGGAAGAAGGCGAGGAGCAAGTCGTCGTCGTCAACTACGGATGCCAAATCTATTTCGGCGAGCCTATCCATCACCCTCTGCCGCTCGGCGTCGCGCTGCGCTTGGGTCGTGTGTTTTTCTTTTAGCACCCGCTGAAGGTCGTAAAATTCATCGAGCGATTTGGCTCCGACTCGCTTCATGGCATCAATATCTGCTTGCCATTCCGGATCCGCCCATTCCCGGCTCAACTCTCTGTAATGTTCCATTATTCCGGTGTCGAAGAGTCCTAGAAGGTTGATTCTCGCCCTATTCCCCAGCACCAACCGGATAACCCCCAGCGCCGCCCGCCGGAGCGCGAAGGGGTCCTTCGACCCCGTGGGTTTCTCGTCAATCGCCCAGAACCCGGTCAGCGTGTCGATCTTGTCGGCCAGCGCGACCGCGACGGAGACCGGCTCGGTCGGCACGTCATCGGACGGGCCGAGCGGCTGGTAATGCGCCTTGCAGGCGTTCGCGACCGCCTCGGGCAGGCCGGCGGCCTTGGCGTAGTAGACACCCATCGTGCCCTGAAGCTCGGGGAACTCCCCCACCATCGCCGATTGCAGGTCGGCCTTGGCGACCCGCGCGGCCTCCGCCGCGAGATCGGGGGACGCCCCGACCAGCGGCGCGATCTCGCGCGCCAGCGCCTCGATCCGGGCGATGCGGTCGGCCTGGGAGCCGAGCTTGTTGTGGAAGGTGACATTGGCAAGGCCCGCGGCCATGCCTTCCATCCCTTCCTGAGCAACGGTGCGCAAGTCATTCTCCCAGAAGAACTTTGCGTCGGAAAGCCGCGCCGAAAGCACCTTCTGGTTTCCCTTCAGGATCGTCGCCCCGTGGTCCGCCGTCTCGGTGTTCGCGACGGTCACGAAAGCCTCGATCCGCCCCGTCTTGGGGCTCCGGGCCGAGAAGAACTTCTGGTGCTCCCTCATCGAGGTTTGCAGCACCTCGGGCGGCAGGCCGAGGAAGTCCTCGCCGATCTTGCCCATCAGCACGACCGGCCATTCCACAAGGCCCGCAACCTCGGCCAGAAGGCCCCGGTCCTCGACCACCTCAAGCCCGGCGGCAAAGGCGGCATTGGTGGCATCGTGCCAGATATGCTCGGCCCGCTCCTCGGGGTCGAGCATCACCTTCGCGCGCTTCAACTTCGCCGCGTAATCCTCGAAACTGCTTACGGAAAACTCCGCCGGAGCAAGGAACCGGTGGCCCCGCGTCGTGCTCCCCGCAACGATCCCGTCCACGTCCAGCGGCACAACCTCCGACCCAGCCTCGTCCGACAGGGTGCAGAGGATCGAATGCAGCGGCCGCACCCAGCGCAAGGTGCCCGCGCCCCAGCGCATCGACTTTGGCCAAGGGAACCCACGGATCGTCCCTTCCAGCACCTCGGCGATGATCTCGGGCGCCTTGCGGCCCGGCTTCTCGATCACCGCGAAATAGACCTGGCCCTTCTTGTCATCGCGCTTTTCCAGCTGATCGAGCGTCAGGCCCGTCGACCGCAGGAACCCCTGCACCGCCGCCTCGGGCGCGCCCACGGCAGGACCCTTGCGCTCTTCCCGCACCGCCCGGCTTTGCGCCGTCAGCCCCTCGACCGCCAGTGTCAGCCGGCGCGGCGTCGAGAGCGCATGGGCGCCGGCATAGGTCAGCCCCGCGGCGACCAGCCCATCCGTGACGATCTTCTTCAGATCCTCGCGCGCGCGGGCCTGCATCCGGGCGGGGATTTCCTCGGAGAAGAGTTCGATGAGGAGATCGGGCATTTACTTCTCCGCGCTTTCGTTCAGCTGCTGCCAGGCATAGGCCCGGCCGTCGGGATACACCGCGACGACACGGTCCACGCCGGGGTGAATATTCTTTTCGGACAGGAAGGCGAGTGCCGCGCCCGTCTCAAGATCTTCGCCGATCCTGTTGGCATCAAAGCAGGAAAACCAGTTCGGGGCGATCAGGGGTGTCGGCCCCTCATAGGTGACATAGGTCTCGCTCAGCATCGCCAGCGTCATCGGCGTGTGAAAGCAGCCGCGGAACCGGAGAGGAGAGCTCTCCGCGTCGATCCCCTCGAAACCGTCTGCCAGCATCGGCTCCACCGCGCCCGAAAGGTCGGTGAGACGGATCACCGCTTCGGCCGAGGCAGGCTCGATCGGCGCGTAATAGGCGTATTCCTGAAGGTAGTAGATTGCCGCCCCCGCGGCCAAAGCCGTAATCACGATGCCCCCTGCGACGATCTTTCCGTTCACGCTGCCGCCCCGCCTGCCTCGGTCGTCACGAAGGCGTCGGCGCATTTCTTGGCGAGCGCGCGGACGCGGCCGATATAGGCCTGCCGCTCGGTCACCGAAATCACCCCCCGCGCGTCGAGAAGGTTGAAGAGGTGGCTGGCCTTGATGCACTGGTCATAGGCAGGATGGGCCATGACGATCTTCCGCCCCGCCTTGTCCTCGGCCGGCGCGGCGAGGATACGCTCGCACTCCGCCTCGGCATCTTCGAAATGCTTCAGGAGCATGCCCGTGTCGGCCTGATCGAAGTTCCAGCGGGAATATTCCTGCTCGGTCTGGCGGAAGACGTCGCCATAGGTGAGCGCGATGGGCGCATCCGGATCGTTGAAGGGCATGTCCATGACGTGATCCGCGCCGAGGACATACATGGCGAGCCGTTCGAGCCCGTAGGTCAGCTCACCTGAGACGGGATGGCAATCATGCCCGCCAACCTGTTGGAAATACGTGAATTGCGAGACTTCCATTCCGTCGCACCAGACCTCCCAGCCAAGTCCCCAGGCGCCGAGGGTCGGGCTTTCCCAGTCGTCCTCGACAAAGCGGATGTCGTGGACCGAAGCGTCGATGCCGATGGCGGCGAGCGAGCCGAGATAAAGGTCCTGCAGGTCGGGCGGCGACGGCTTTATGAGCACCTGATACTGGTAGTAGTGCTGGAGCCGGTTGGGGTTCTCGCCATAGCGCCCGTCGGTGGGGCGGCGCGAGGGCTGGACATAGGCCGCGGCCCAGGCACGCGTGCCGAGCGCGCGCAGTGTCGTCGCCGGGTGGAACGTGCCCGCGCCGACCTCCATGTCGTAGGGTTGCAGCACGGCGCAGCCCTTGGACGCCCAGTAGGACTGAAGCCGCAGGATGATTTCCTGGAAGGAACGGGGCTGGGTCGGGGTCATCGTCTGCCTCGGGCTGCAAAAGCGCGTTCTCAATAGGCAACAGGCCGGGGGCGGTCAATCGGCGCTGGTGCAAATGTGGCGTGACGCCGCCGGTCAGCCTGCTAGGGTCTGCGCCGGATTCGCGAACGGACAAGAAACGGCGGAAGGGTTCCCAAGATGCGCCTGGCGGCATTCCTCATCCTCATGCTTGCGGGCCTCGGCCTTGCGCCACGTGCCGAGGCACAGGAGCAGGTCTGGGTCCAGATCGAGGCGCAGCCGAGCCAGGCCGAGGCGGAGGCGCGCGCCCGGGCTTATGCGGGCGTCTTCCCGAACGTGCAGGGCTATGCGATGACGACGGGCTGGTATGCCATCGTCCTAGGCCCCTACGCGCCGGCCGAGGCCGAACAGCAGCTTCGCGTCCTGAAGGACGAACGGCTGATCCCCGGCGACAGCTACATCGCCTTCGGCAACCGGTTCCGCAGCCAGTTCTGGCCAGACGGGGCGACTGCCGCGCCGGTGCCGACGCCGCCGGCCCCCGAGGCGACCCTTGCCCCCTTGCCCGATCCGGCGCCCGCCGACGAGACCCCGGCCGAAGCCCGCCGCGCCGAGGCACTTCTGAGCGCCGAGGAGCGCATGGAGCTGCAGGAGGCGCTGAAATGGGACGAATTCTATGCCGGCGCCATCGACGGCGCCTTCGGTCCGGGCACGCGTCGGTCGATGGCGACATGGCAGGCCGCAGAGGGCTTCGAGGAGACCGGCATCCTGACGACAGCGCAGCGCGGCGCCCTTGTGGACCACTACCGCGCCGAACGCGCCGCCCTTGGCCTGCAGACCCTCACCGAGGACGAGGCGGGGATCGAGATCACCTATCCCTCGGCCCTCGTGGAATTCGACCGCTACGAGCCGCCCTTCGTGCATTTCCGGGAAAAGGACGGCTCGGGCTTCCGGATGCTGCTCATCAGCCAGGCTGGCGACCAGACGACGCTCGCGGGGCTCTACGACGTGATGCAGACACTGGAAATCGTCCCGGTGACGGGCGAGCGCCAGCTTGGCCGGTCGAATTTCGTGCTGGCGGGGCAGAACGGCCACCTTGCCTCGCAGACCGAGGTGACGCTGAAGGGCGGGCTTCTGAAGGGCTTCACGCTGGTCTGGCGGCCCGAGGACGGCACCAGGGCGGCGCGGGTGCTGGCGGCCATGCAGCAAGGCTTCAAGCCCATCGGCGACCGTGCGCTTGACGATAGTCTCGGCCAGCCGCTTGCCGTCGACAGGGCCGACCTCGTCGCGGGACTTGCGGTGCGCAAGCCGACGCGCTCGCGTTCGGGCTTCTGGCTCGATGGCGCGGGACTGGTCGCGACGACGCCGGATGCCGTCGCCGGCTGCGGCCGCATCACGGTGGATAGCGGGCACGAATTCGATGTCGTCCTGCAGGACCCGGGCGCCGGTCTCGCGGTCCTGAAGCCCCGCACCCCCCTCGCCCCGCCGGCTTTCGCCGCGCTTGCCTCTCTTCCCGCCCGGGCCGGGGGCGAGGTCGCGGTCGCCGGCTTTCCCTACGAGGACCGGCTCGATCAGGCGGTGATGACCTTCGGTACGCTCGCAGAGGCGACCGGCCTGAACGGCGAGGCGGACCGCGCCCGTCTTGCGCTCCGGCTGCAGCCGGGCGATGCCGGGGCGCCGGTCATCGGGGCCTCGGGCGCGGTCATCGGCATGGTGCTGCCGCAGGCGGCCCCCGCCGGACAGGTCCTGCCCGACGACGTGGCCTTCGCGCTGTCAGCCCCCGCGATCTCGGCGGCGCTCGCCGCCGCCGGCCTGACGGAGGCCGCCCCCGCCGCGCTTCAGAACGGCCAGATGGCACCCGAAGACATCACGCTTCTCGGCCGCGACATCGCCGTCCTCGTGTCCTGCTGGGAGTGACCGCTCAGGCGCGCCAGAAACGCGGCAGGAGCAGCACGAGCACGACGAGGAGTTCGAGCCGGCCGAGCAGCATCGCGACCGAGAGAATCCATTTCGCGCCGTCGTTGATTGGCGCGAAATTTCCCGCCGGGCCGATGATCTCGCCGAGGCCCGGCCCGATATTGGCGATCGCGGTGGCCGCGCCCGAAAGCGAGGTCACGAAATCGAGCCCGGTCAGCGACAGGAGCACCGCCGTCACACCGAGGCCAAGGATGAAGACGCCGAGGAAGACCATCACCGAGGACATCACCTCGTCGGTCACCGGCTGACCGTCATAGTGGGGCTGAAAGACGCCGTTCGGTGCGTGAAGCCTGCGGATCTGGGCGCGCACCGACGCGATCAACAGCTGATAGCGAAAGATCTTGACCGAACAGCAGGTCGACCCGGCGCAGCCGCCGATGAGGCCGATGAAGAAGAAGAGGACGATAGGGAACTGGCCCCAGAGCTGGTAGTCGACGCTCGCAAACCCCGTCCCGGTGATGATCGAGGTGACGTTGAAGACCGCCTCGCGGAAGGCGTGCTCCATGTGGTCGTCGTTCTCGAGGATGCGGTAGGCGGTCAGAACCGCGACAAGCGCCGCTATGGTCCAGAGGAACGCGCGCACCTGCACGTCCTTCAGTAGCGGCCGGGAACTGCCGGTCGTGATCTGGACGTACCGGACGAAGGGAAGTGAGGCGAGAACCATGAAGACCGAGGCAAGATACTCGGGCGCCCCCTGATAGGCGCCGAACGAGGCGTCCGAGGTCGAAAATCCCCCCGTCGACATCGTCGTCAGCGCGTGATTGACCGCCTCGAACCCCGCCATGCCGACGGCCAGGTAGGACAGCGCGCAGGCGAGCGTCAGTCCGACATAGATGCCCATGATCCGCGCCGCGATTTCGGTCGCGCGGGGCAGGATCTTGCCGCCGGTGTCGAAGGCCTCGGACCGGAAGATCTGCATGCCGCCGACCCTCAGTTCCGGCAGGAAGACCATCGCGACGATGATGATCCCGACGCCGCCAAACCATTGCAGCATCGAGCGCCAGAGGAGGAGCCCCCTCGGCAGCGCCTCGAGCCCCGCGAAGACGGTTGCCCCGGTCGTCGTCAGACCCGAGACGGATTCAAAGACCGCATCGACCACCCGCGCGCCGGTCGCGCCGACATAGAACGGGATCGCGCCGAAAAGCGGCAGCACGACCCAGACGCCGGTGGCCAGAAGGAAGGTCTGTTGCAGCGTCAGCCGCTCGCGCAGGCCGTTCGCGCAGGCGAGGGCAAGCAGCCCCCCCGCCACCGACGTCAGGATCGCGCTTTGGAGGAATGCCGGCCAATGTCCGTTTCCCTCGGCCCAGTCGATCGTCATTGGCAACAGCATCGTGGCGCCGAGGACCGCGCTGAGCAGGCCGATGACATAGCCGACGGGTCTGAGATCAGGCATGGTGTGACCCTCATCGTTCAGGGGCGCGCCTGTCAAGCCTCGCTCAGTCGCGCCAGAACGCCGGCAGCACGATCACGAAGACCGACAGGAGCGACAGCCGCCCCATGATCATCGCCAGCAGCATCAGCAGCTTGGCACCGTCGGGAAAGTCGATGAATGTTCCCGTTCGCGCCAGAAGCGGGCCGTAGCCGTAGCCAATGTTGCCGATCGAGGTCCAGGACGCGAAGAGCGCGCTTTCGAAATCGACGCCGGTCTGCACGATGGCGAGCGAGACGAGGCCGAAGGTCAGGATGTAGGCGCCGAGATAGAGGATGACCGCGTCCACCGTATCGCTGTCGACGGCCCGCCCGTCGTAATGGACTTGCGCGATGCGGTGCGGGGCGTGGATCCGGCGGATCTGCCCGGCGAGCATCCCGAACATGATCTGCACGCGGAAGACCGAAAGCCCCGCGGCGCTTGATCCCGAACAGGCGCCGACGACGCCGATCCACATGCCCGTGATGATCGCGAACGACCCCCAGAGCGGGAACTCGCCGGCGCCGAACCCGGTGCTCGACATGATCGAGACGAGGTTGAAGAGCGCGCCGCGAAATGCCGGCTCGATCCCCTCGGTGCTGGTCGCCACCCGCCAGAGCGCCACGCCCCCGACCGCGGCGGCGAGCCATTTCAGGTATCCCCGCACCTGACGGTCGCGCCAGAGCGGCACCGCGCTGCCCCGCATCAGCTGCACATAGCGGATGTAGGGAAAGCTTCCGAGGACCATGAATAGCGCGGCGGCGTAGTGAATGGACGGGGTATAGCCCGAAAAGGACGCGCCCCGGGGGGAAAAGCCGCCCGTCGCGATGGTCGCGAAGCCATGGGCGATCGCCTCGAAGGGTGCCATGCCAAGGCCCGCGTAGAACGCCATGCAAAGCGCCGTCAGCATGGCATAGGCCAGGAAAAGCTCCTTCGCGATGTCGGTCGCGCGGGGCAGCACCTTGCCGAAGGTGTCGAAACCCTCGGTACGGAAGAACTGCATGCCCCCGACCCGCATCACCGGCAGGAAGATCATCGCGATGAAGGCGATGCCGAGCCCGCCAAGCCAGTTCAGCATCCCCCGCCAGAGATTGACGCCATGGGGCAGCTTGTCGACATCGACGAAGACCGAGGCGCCGGTGGTCGTGATGCCCGACACCGCCTCGAAATAGGCGTCGATCAGGCGGACATCGGGCTTGCCGATGACGAAGGGCAAGGCGCCGAACAGCGGCACGAAAAGCCAGATCGCGATGGTCAGCAGGAAGGCCTGCCGGATGTTCAGCGCCTGTCCCGCCCTGTTCTGGCACGCCAGCGCCGTCAGCCCGCCCACGACCACCGACAGAAGGGCGGATTCCGCAAAGGCCGGCGCATTGCCGTTGCCGAGTGCGAAATCGAGCGTGAAGGGCGCGATCATGGTCAGCCCGAGCGCCGCAATGACGAGGCCGATGACATATCCGACGGGGCGCAGGTCGATCATGACGGCGAGGCTTGGCGCCTGCCCGACCCCAAGTCAAGCGGCGGCACGGCCTAGCCTCGCCAGAACTGCGGCAAGAGCAGGATCAGCCCGGCCAGAAGCCCGAGGCGTCCGAGGATCATCGTGACGATCATCACCCATTTCGAGAAGGTCGAGAAATCGACCATCGTCCCGGTCCGCGCCACCATCTCGCCAAAGCCGAAGCCGATGTTGCCGATCGACGTCCAGATCGCGAAGAAGGCAGATTCGAAATCGACCCCGTCGAGCGTCAGGAGGATGCTCATGAGGCCAATGAGAAAGATGTAGCTCGTCAGGTGCAGGATGATGCCGTAGATGACGTCGTCGTCCACCTGGCGCCCGTCGTAGCGCACCGTCTCGGCGCGGTGCGGCGAATGGATGAGACGGATCTGCGAGCGCACCGCCGCGAAGAGCACCTGCACGCGGAAGACGCTGAGCGCGCCCGAGCTTGACGAGGTGCAGCCGCCGATGACGCCGAGAATCGCAGCGACTCCGACGGCGAAGCCACCCCAGGAATGGACGTCGGCCGAGAAGAATCCGGTGCCGGACATGATCGAGGCGAAGTTGAAGAAGGTCTCGCGCAGCGCCGGCTCTATCTCGGCGCCAAGTGCGATCCGGTAGATCGACACCGCCCCGACCGCAATCGCGATCCAGACAAGATAGGCGCGCACCTGCACATCCTGCAGCATCGGCCGCGCCGAACCCGACGCGAGTTGCATGAAGCGGATGTACGGCATGGACCCGAGGATCATGAAGACACCGCCTGCATATTCCGTCGCGCCGGAGTACTTGGTGAACGAGATGTCGGTCGGAGAGAAACCGCCTGTCGCAATCGAGGCCATGGCATGGACGACGGTATCGAGCGGCGACATGCCGAGAAGTGCATAGGTCACTGCACAGAGCGCCGTAAGCCCCACATAGACCCCTAGCAGGCCCTTGGCGATGTCCACGGCACGCGGCAGCGTCTTGCCCAGCGTGTCGAAGCCCTGCGCGCGGAAGAACTGCATCCCGCCGAGCCTGAGGTGGGGCAGGAAGATCATCGCGAGGAAGGCGATGCCGATGCCGCCGAACCAGTTCAGCATGCCGCGCCAGAGGTTGATCCCCGCCGGAAAGTGGTCAAGGCCCACGAAGACCGTGGAGCCCGTCGTCGTCATCCCCGACACCGCCTCGAAATAGCCGTCCGTCAAGCCGGCATCGGGTGCGCCCAGCATGAAGGGCAGCGCGGCGAAGGCCGGCAGCACGACCCAGATGAGGAAGGTCAGGAGAAAGGCCTGCCGGATGTTCCACTCCCGCCCCGCGCTGCTCTTGCAGGCGAGCGCGACCAGCGTGCCGGCCAGAAGGCTGAGGAAGGCGCTTTGCCTGAAGGCGGCAGCGTTGGCATCGCCCATCGCCATGTCGAGCGCCATGGGGATCAGCATCCCCGCCCCAAGGGCAGCGACCAGCAGTCCGATGACATACCCGACCGGGCGCGCGTCGATCATGATGGCAGAGCGATGGCGCGCGCCCGGCGCAAAGTCAAGTTCCGGGCCGGGACGACAGGTGAAAGAGCGCGCTTCCCCCGGCCACCAGGATCGCTGCCGCCCAGAATCCGGGCGGCACCGTCTCGGCCAGTACCGTGAAGGACAGGAGCGCCCCGGACAGGGCGGCGACACCGCCGATCTGGCTCGTGTAGACGGGTCCCGCGATCTGTTGCAGCCTGAACTGCAGCACATATTGCGCGGCGACCACGGCACCCGCCGCGAGGACCAGGGCGAACAGTCCCGGCGTCAGCCAGAGTGCGGACAGCTCGTCGCCCTCGAGCCAGACGGCGGCGGGCAGGACCATGATCGCCCCGGTGACGATCGAGAGCGTCGCGAGAGGCAGGGGGCGTTCTCCGGCGGGCCAGTAGCGGCTGCGGAAGATGTTGCCCAGCGCCAGCGCAGCGGGAATGCCGGCAACCGCGAGCGTCCAGAGCAGTTCGCCCCCAAGTCCGCCGGCCCGAAGCTTCGACAGCGTCAGCACCATCCCGCCCGCAAGCGCGGCAAAGACCCCCGCGACCTGTTTCCATCCCGCCAGCCCCCTGTCGCCCAGCGCGACGGCGAGAACCCAGGTGAGAAGGACGGGAAATGCGAAGGAGAAGGAGATCAGCCCCGACCCGACATGCCGGACCGCGACATAGCCGATTGCCGAGGGCACGATCATCAGAAGACCAGCGCCCGAGACATAGCCCGCGATCCGGCCGATCCCCGCCAGCCCCCTCTGGGCCAAGGCGATCGGCGCCAGTAGCGCCGCGGCGACGAGCCAGGCCAGCGCCAGGAACCCCAGCATCGGCGCGCCACGTTCGGCGGCCAGCTTCGACACCGCGACGGCGATCGAGATCAGGCCGCCGACCGCAATGAGGAGCGCAATCGCGGACAGGCCGGGGGCGGTCGCGCAGGACGGCACGCCCGCGCGGACAGAAGCATCTGACATTTGACTTGGCTCCAGTCGGAGGTATTATCTTTCTGGCATTTAACTTATCGAAAAGTATCTTTATGTCAAGTCAAATCGACCGCGCCGCCCTTGCGGCTGCACAGTGGAAACGGGAACTGCCCGGGCTCGACGTGGGGGCGATGGAGGTGATCGGCCGCCTGAACGAGACGGCGATCGTCATCGGCCGGGACTATCTCGAACCGGTCTTCGCCCGCCACGGGCTGCAACGGGGGGAGTTCGACGTGCTGGCGACCCTGCGCCGGTCGGGTGCGCCCTTTGCCCTGACGCCGACCGATCTTTACCAGGCGACGATGCTCTCGTCCGGCGGGATGACAGCGCGGCTCGACAAGCTCGAGAAGGCCGGGTTGATCGCGCGCCGGCCCAATCCGGACGACCGGCGCGGCACGATCGTGGTGCTGACCGAACCGGGCCGCAAGGTGACCGAGGCGGCCTTGGCAGAACATGCCGCGAACGAGACGCGGATGCTCGCCGTCCTTGCCCCCGGGGAACAGGCGCAACTCGGCGCGCTGCTGAAGAAACTCTTGCGCAGCCTCAGCCGCAGTGGTGAAGCGTAGAGAACAGCTTCGGGTCGATGCTTTCGGCTGCGAATGTCGGCCCCTCGGTCAGGATCGACACCGCGTCATGGCTGTGCAGGCTTTCCTGATGGCTCGCGACGATGCGGAAGTCGCCGACGCGTGGTTCGGCGAGCAGACGCTCGGCGAAACTGCGGGCTGCATCCTCGACGAAGATCGGGTTGGCGGCGTTCAGCTCGGCGAAGGCCTGTTCGTCTTCGCGCTTGACCATCACCTGCGTCTCGGTCGGCACCGCGCTGCGGGCAAGGTCGATCAGATCCTCGTACCAGAGCCGCTTCAGCCCCGCCTCGACGACCGAGATGCGCGCGACCGAGCGCTGCGAATGCGGCGTCGCGAGCTGCCCGCGCGCGGACCTGGCGTGCTCGCTGAGTTCCAGCGAGCAGGGGCAGGTCGAGGAATAGACGTAGTCGAGATGCGTGATACGCTTTTGCACCCCGTCCCTTTCAACCAGCTCTAGCGCGATGTCGTAGTACTGCCAGCCTTCGAGCCCCGAGCGCAGCGACCGTACCCGCGCGGGGAACGAGAACCGCATCATCAGCCGCGCATCGATGCTGTCGTGGTCCTTCTTGTAGTCGTCGAGGACCGCCGCGAGCACCGAGAAGGAGAAGGTCCGCTCGGCATGGGCATAGAAGGACCGCATGATGCGGCTCATGTTGATGCCCTTCTTCTCGCCGATCAGGCTCACCGTGCCGGTGACAGAGGTCTCCAGCGTCACATCGTTGCCGCCCCGGGTATGGAAGCGGATCGGCAGGCGGAAGTTCGAGATGCCGACATGCTGGATCTGCGCCTTGGCGCCCACGATCAGGCTGGACGGGCCGTTCTGCAGGTCGGGCATGGTCGCGCGGTAGGCCGCATCCGGCATGAAGTCTTCCGGATAGTCCCTTGAAAGATCTGGATAGTTCCCGACCCCTCGCCCCGGCAGAAGCCGTGCGATCGCGGGGTCGAGCCGTGCGACCTCGACCGGGTCAGCACCGGCCGCCCAATCGCGCAGAACCGATAGCGCCTCGGCGGCGTCTTCCGCGCTCGGGCTCTCGCCGACCTTCCGGATGAAATTCATCGCGCCCTCCATCGGGACCCGGGACCAGCCCATTATGTGGTGCGCCCCGGCGCCTTGTCCAACCCTACACGGCCTAACGCGACGATTTCGCGACCTCAGGCCTCGGCCAGCGCCGTCCGAACGTCCGAAATCAGATCGCCCGCGTCCTCGATCCCGAGCGACAGGCGCACCAGCCCCGGTGTAATGCCGAGCGCGGCCTTTTGTTCCGCCGGCAGGCGCTGATGCGTGGTGGTCGCGGGATGCGTGATGATCGACTTCGCATCGCCGAGGTTGTTCGAGATCTTCACGATGCCGAGCGCGTTGAGGAACCGGAACGCCGCCGCCTGTCCGCCTTTCAGCTCAAGCGTCACCACCGTGCCGCCCGCGCCCATCTGCGCCATCGCAAGCGCGTGCTGCGGATGGTCCGCGAGCCCCGGATAGATGACCTGGGCAAGCTTTCCGTGCCCTTGCAGCGCCTCGGCCAGCGCCAGCGCGTTCGCCGCCTGCTGGTTCACGCGCAGGTTCAGCGTCTCCATGCCCTTCAAGAGCACCCAGGCGTTGAACGGGCTGAGCGCCGCGCCGGTATGCTTGAGATAGGGCTCAAGGACCTTGCGGATATACTGTTTCGTGCCGCAGACGACGCCGCCGAGACAGCGGCCCGACCCGTCGATATGCTTGGTCGCGGAATAGACGACGACATCGGCGCCAAGCGCGACCGCCTTCGAGAAGGTCGGGGTGGCGAAAACGTTGTCGACGATGACCGTCGCGCCCACGGCATGGGCGATCTCGGCGACCCCCTTGAGGTCGATCACCTCGAGCGTCGGGTTCGAGACGGATTCGAGGAAGACCGCCCTCGTGCCCGCGCGCACCGCCGCCCGCCACTGGCCAAGGTCCGTCCCGTCGACCAGCGTCACCTCGACGCCGAAGCGGCCAAGAATCTCAAGGACATAAAGGCAGGAGCCGAAAAGCGCGCGGGCCGCGACGACATGGTCGCCCGCCTTCAGCAGCGCGGTCAGCGCGCCGTTGACCGCGGCCATGCCGCTGGCTGTCGCGAAAGCATCCTCGGTCCCCTCGATGGCGGCGATGCGTTCCTCGAACATCCGCACCGTGGGGTTGCCGTAGCGCGCATAGATGAACTCGTCCGCGCCCGCCTCGATGAACCGCGCCTCGGCCTGTTCGGCGCTCTCGTAGACGAAACCCTGCGTGAGGAAGATCGCCTCGGACATCTCGCCATACTGGCTTCGCCGCGCGCCCGTGTGGACCAGTTTCGTCGCTGTCTTCCAGTCGTCCATCCTGCCCTCCGGCAACAAAAAAGCCCCCAACCGGAACGGGTTGGGGGCGCGGTACGCCTCCGACCTCTTTAGCGGCATGTTTAACGTGGCCCGCAATCCGGTAACAAATCGCCACGGCCCATCCGATAGCGCGAAGCGCGTGGCCGGTCAACCACGTCGCAAAAGCGAAACATGTGCGTCACGCGGACGTCGTATGCCCGCGGTAGGCGAAATCCACAACATCTTGTGGAGGCGCAGATGACGCTGGTCCATGTCAATGCCGAAGGCTGTCTCTGGCGGATGCGCGACCCCGGTGGGCCCGACCTTGCCGGGCTGCTCGCCGCGCTTCCCCCGGACCGGCCCGTGCCGATCCTGATCCACGGCTTCCGCTATGGCCCCGGCATCGCGGGCCGCGATCCGCACGAGACGATCCTGTCGCACCACCCCCGCCTGCCCGACGGAGACCTGCCCTGGCCGCCGCACCTCGGCCTGACCGGGGACGGGCCCGATCTTGGCATCGCCTTCGGCTGGATGGGCTATGGCAGCTTCTGGAGCGCGCGGGCCCGGGCGGCCGAGGCGGGACTTGCCCTCGCCGCGCTGATCGGGCGCATCCGCACGCTCTCGCCCGGCCGCCGGGTCACGGTGCTTGCCCACAGCCTCGGCGCGCGGGTGCTTCTTTCGGCCCTGCCCGCCACCACGCCCGGCGACATCGCCCGGGCGATCCTCCTCTTTCCGGCCGTGCTGCGGACCGAGGTCGACGCGGCGCTCGCGACGCGCGGCGGGCGCGCGACCGAGATCGTCAACGTCACCAGCCGCGAGAACCGCATCTTCGACCTCTTCGTCAGCTTCCTCGCCTCGGGCGGGCTCGACCGGCCGGCCGGCGGCGGCCATGCGGCGCGCCACGCCGGCTGGGCCGATCTCGGGCTCGACTGCGCCGAAACGCTGGCGCATCTCAACCTCCTCGGCTTCGCGATCGGCGGGCGCGAGCGGCGCATCTGCCACTGGTCGTCCTACATGCGCCCCGGCGTCTTCGCGCTTTACCGCGCGCTGATCGCCGAGCCGGAAGCGCTGTCGCTGCACCGCCTCCTGCCGCTGCCCCGCACCTCCGAGGCGCTCGGCGACTGGGGCGAGGCTTGCGAGCCGGAGGCGTTTGCGGTCAACTGACCGGGCAAACCCGGAGTAGCCCGCATGATCCGCCGCCTGATGCCGCCCGCCCTTTTTGTCCTTGCCGCCTGCACCGGCGGACCTGTGCAGAACGTGGCCAGCGTCACGCTGGACGGCGCCACCTATCCCGTCGAGGCCGGTGCGAGCGGATGGAGCGTCATTGTCGACGGCAACCGCCTTGCCTGCCGCGCGGCCACCGAGGCGGACTGCCTTTGGGCGGTGCGCCACTACCGCACGTCGCAGGACGCCCTCGACAGCCTCGGCTGACTATTCGGCGGCGGCGCGCTGGCCTTGCGTCTTTAAGATGCGCGCAAGTTCCGGTCGGCAGGAACCGCAGGTCACGCCCGCGCCCAGAGCCTCGCCGATCGCCACGACGGTCATCAGGCCCTGCGTCTCGATCCCGTGCAGAATGGTGTTCAGCCCGACCGAAAGGCAGGCACAGACGATCGGGCCGGGGTCGGGTCGTGCGCCCCCTGCCCTTCCCGCGAGAAGCGCGCCCGGATCTTCCGAGCCGATCATCGCGGCGACATGGCTGCGCGACAGGGCCACAGGCTCGGGCGCGGCAAAGAGCGCGGCGCGCACCCGCCCCGCTTCGACCAGCGCCACGCGCGCGATGCCGCGCGTCGGGTCGAAAGCGGTCACCACCTCGGCGCCTGGCAGGCCGAAAAGCTCCTTCGCGGCGGTCTCCCAGTCCTGCGGCACTTCGCGCAGCGCCATTTCGGCACGCCACCCCCCCTCGCCCCGCGCCAGCGCCCAATAGGGCGCCTCGGGCCGGAAGTCTTTGGCCGACACCGCGAAGACAAAGGCCCGCGCCGCAAAGGGCCGGATCGCGACCGCCGATGCCTTGCTTTCCGGCTGGCCCGAAACCGGGTCCGTCCGCGCCGAGACGAGGGCGTCGATCCGCCCCGAAGGTGCGGTCTCGCCGGTCCAGTGCATCGGCGCGAAAACCTCGCCCCGGCGCACCCGATCAGACACGAGGACCCGCAGGATCGCGCGGCCCGCCGGACTTTCGACTTCGGCCAGCCCCGCCGCGACAAGGCCGAGCGCACCGGCATCCGCGGGGTGGATTTCCAGATAGGGCTCGGCGATATGGCCGTTCAGGCGCGGGCTGCGCGCGGTACGCGTCATCGTGTGCCACTGGTCGCGCACCCGCCCGGTATTCAGGCGATAGGGATAGGCCGCCGACAGTTCGGAGCCCGGCGCGCGCGGGCTGACCGCGATCATCCGTGCCCGCCCGTCCGGCGTGAAGAACCGCCCGTCACCGAAGAACCGCCCGTCCGAGGCGATGGCCGGCACCGGCCAGCGTACCGGTTCCAGCGCGTCGTAGGCGCGGTCGTCAAGGGCGGCGAGGGCCGAGATGTCGAAGTCGCGCCCGAGCCCTGCCGCGATCCCCGACAGCGCGGCATACTCGCGGAAAATCTCCGCCGGGCTTGCATAGTCGAACGCCTGGGGCCAGCCCATGCGCCGCCCGACCTCGGCAAGGATCGCCCAGTCGTGCCGCGCCTCTCCCGGCACCGGCAGCGCCGGACGCTGGCGGCTGATCGTGCGGTCGGAATTCGTGACCGTGCCGTCCTTCTCGCCCCAGCCCGTGGCAGGCAGGAGCACATGCGCGAGCCGCGCGGTATCGGTCTCGGCGAGGATGTCCGAGACAACGACGAAATCGCATCCCGCGATGGCGGCCTTCACCGCATCGGCCTCGGGCATCGACACCGCCGGATTGGTGCACATGATCCAGAGCGCCTTGATCTTTCCATCCGCCACGGCGCGGAACATGTCGACCGCCTTCAGCCCCGGCACCTTGGGCATCGCGGGCGCGTCCCAGAAGGCGCGCACCGCGTTCCGGTGTTCGGCATTCTCGATGTCGAGATGGCAGGCAAGCATGTTGGCAAGCCCGCCGACTTCGCGCCCGCCCATCGCGTTCGGCTGGCCGGTGACGCTGAAGGGACCCATGCCCGGGCGGCCGATCCGGCCCGTCGCGAGGTGGCAGTTGGTGATCGCGTTCACCTTGTCGGTGCCAGAAGTGGACTGGTTGACGCCCTGAGAGAAGACGGTGACAACCTTCTCGGTGCCGCACCAGAGGTCGAGAAAGCGCTGAAGGTCGTCCGGGTCAAGGCCGGTCAGGCCTGAATCACTCGCCCGCGCGGCCTCAAGCGCCCCGTCGATGCCGCTGACATGGGCGCCGGTCCAGTCGCGGTCGACAAGGCCGCGCCGCCCGATCTCGGCCAGAAGCGCGTTGAAGAGCGCAACGTCCGAGCCGATGGCGACCGGCAGGTGCAGGTCCGCAAGCTCGGTCGTTGCGGTGCGGCGCGGGTCGATCGTGACGACGGTAGTGCCGCGTTCCGCCTTGGCGGCGATCAGCCGCTGGTAGAGCACGGGGTGGCACCACGCGAGGTTCGAGCCGACAAGGACGACAAGGTCGGCCTCTTCGAGGTCCTCGTAGATGCCGGGCACGGTGTCGGTGCCGAAGGCGCGGCGGTGGCCGGCCACGGTCGAGGCCATGCACAGGCGCGAATTGGTGTCGATGTTCGCCGAGCCGATGAAGCCCTTCATCAGCTTGTTGGCGACGTAGTAATCCTCGGTCAGAAGCTGGCCCGAGACGTAGAAGGCGACGCTGTCCGGCCCGTGCGCCGCGACGGTGTCGCGAAACCGCTCCGCCACAAGCTCCAGCGCTTCGTCCCAGCCCGCCTCGCGCCCGCCGATCCGGGGCGCCAGAAGCCGACCCTCAAGGCCGACCGTGGCGCCGAGCGCCGTTCCCTTGGAGCAAAGCCGCCCCCGGTTTGCCGGGTGCTGCCCGTCGCCCTTGATCGTCAGCCCGCCGGCGCCGTCGGGCGCCGCCAGCACGCCGCACCCGACGCCGCAATAGGGGCATGTCGTGCGGATCGCCGCAGCGGCCGCCAGCCGCCCGCGCCGTGCCCCACGCGGCGCTTCCTCCGTCATGCCGCGTCCCTCTGCGCAAGGCGCGCGCCGTCGAATAGGATGCGCCCGCCCTCGGCCTTGACGGCGAAGGTCTCGACCCGGCCCACGTCCGCGCCCTGGGCCTCGCCGGTCTCCAGGCTGAAGACCCAGTTGTGCAGCGGACAGGTCACCTTGTCGCCGTGCACGATCCCCTCGGAGAGCGGCCCGCCCTTGTGCGGGCAGCGGTCCGAGATCGCGAAAAGCCGGTCGCCCTCGGCGCGGAACACCGCGACGCAGCCCAGCGGCGTCTTCAGGACCCGCGCGCCGAGCGGCGGGATATCGTCGAGGGTACCGATGTCGATCCAGCTCATTCCGCGGCCTCCAGGGTAAGATCGGCAAGGGGCGCCCAGCGCGGACGCTCGTCCGCTGCGGCGTGCTCGGCCCAGGGGTCCTTGCGGTAAACGGATTGGGAAATCTCGAAGCGCGCCGCCAGCGCCTTGCGGCTCTCAAGATCGTCGACGACCTGTGCCTTGACCCAGTCGAGCCCGACTTTCGCGACCCATTTGTAGGGCCGGTCGAGATACTTCGCTGTCTCGCGGTAAAGCTGAACGAAGGCGGCGGTGATCTCCAGCACCTCCTCCTCGGTCGGCGCGGCGGCAAGGGCCTCGGTCTCCTTCACCTCCATCCCCGCCGCCCCCGCGACCGAGATCTGGTAGCCGCTGTCGACGCAGATGACGCCGACATCCTTGCAGGTGGCCTCCGCGCAGTTGCGCGGACAGCCCGAGACGCCGAGCTTGACCTTGTGCGGCGTCCAGGACCCCCAGAGAAGTTGTTCGAGCTTGATGCCGAGGCCGGTCGAATCCTGCGTGCCGAAGCGGCAGAACTGGCTGCCGACGCAGGTCTTCACGGTACGCAGCCCCTTGGAATAGGCGTGGCCCGAGACGAGACCGGCGGCGTTGAGATCGGCCCACATCGCCGGCAGGTCTTCCTTCTTCACGCCAAGAAGGTCGATCCGCTGGCCGCCGGTCACCTTGACCATCGGCACATCGTATTTCTCGGCCGCATCCGCGATCGCGCGCAGCTCGGCCGGGGTCGTGACCCCGCCCCACATCCGGGGCACGACCGAATAGGTGCCGTCCTTCTGGATGTTGGCGTGGTTCCTCTCGTTCACGAAACGGCTCTGCCGGTCGTCGCGATAGTCGAGCGGCCATTCGGCCAGAAGGTAGAAGTTGAGCGCCGGGCGGCAGGAATGGCAGCCGTTCGGCGTCTTCCATGCAAGCTCCTGCGTCACCGCCGGAATCGACTTAAGCCCCTGCGACTTGATGAGGCGGCGGACGTCCTCATGCGTGAGGTCGGTGCATTTGCACATCGGCTGGGCCGTCGGCATCTTGAACCCGTCGCCGAGCGTCAGTGCCATGACCTGCTCGACCAGCCCCGTACAGGTGCCGCAGGACGAGGATGCCTTGGTCTCGGCCCGCACCTGATCGAGCGTCGTCGCACCGCCCTCGATGGCCTCCACGATCCGCCCCTTGCACACGCCGTTACAGCCGCAGATCTCCGCCTCAGGCGGCAATGCTGCAACGGCCGCCATAGGGTCCGCCTTGGCGCCCCCCTGATAGGCGGGGCCGAAGATGAGCGTCTCGCGCATCTCGGAGACGTCGGTCGCGTCCTTGATGAGGCTGAAGAACCACGCCCCGTCGGCGGTGTCGCCGTAAAGGACCGCGCCGATCAGTCGGTCGCCTTCCAGCACCAGACGCTTGTAGACGCCCCGCCCGGGGTCACGGAAGACGATGTCCTCGCGCCCCTCCTTGTCGGCGAAATCGCCCGCGCTGAAGAGGTCGACGCCGGTGACCTTGAGCTTGGTCGAGACCTCGGACCCCTCATAGGCCCCCGCCTCGCCCAGAAGCGTCTTCGCCAGCACCTTGGCCATGTCGTAGAGCGGCGCCACGAGGCCGTAGCAGGTCTTGCGGTGCTCGACGCATTCGCCAAGCGCGAAGACATCAGGGTCGGATGTGTGCATCGCGTCATCGACGACGATGCCCCGCGCCACTTCCAGGCCGCAGTCGTTGGCCAGACGCACCTCGGGCCGGATGCCGACGGCCAGAACGACAAGATCCGCCGGATAGGTCGTCTCGTCGGCCAACAGAACCGCCTCGCAGCGCGCGTGGCCAAGGATCGCCTTGGTGCTGCCCTGGGTGTGAACGCGAATGCCACGCGCCTCCATGGCCCGGCCAAGAAGATATCCGGCGGCGGGATCAAGCTGACGTTCCATCAGGTGGCCGGCAAGGTGGATGACGGTCACGTCCATCCCTTGCAGGCGCAGGCCCGCCGCAGCCTCAAGCCCGAGGAGGCCGCCGCCGATCACGACAGCGCTTTTGCCCTGCCCGCAGGCGCCGCGCATCTTTTCCACATCGTCGAGGTCGCGGAAGGTGACGACACCCGGCAGGTCCCTGCCTGGAACCGGGATGATGAAAGGCGCCGAGCCGGTGGCGATCACCAGCTTGTCATAGGGCACCTCGCCCTTCGCGCCGACCACCACCTTGCGGTCCCGGTCGATCTTCACGATGGCCTCGCCGAAGCGGCAGTTTACCTTGTGCGCGGCGTACCAGTCTTCATCATGCGTGATGATCTCGGCAAAGCTTTTCTCGCCCGACAGCACCGGCGAGAGCATGAGGCGGTTGTAGTTGCCGCGCGGCTCGGCGTTGAACAGCGTGACGTCATAGGCGTCGGGATTGGCCGCGAAGAGCTGCTCAAGCAGCCGCCCCGACGCCATCCCTGCCCCGATAACGACAAGTTTCTGCATGGCAAACCTCTCAGATATACCAGGCGACGACATGCGAGACCGCGCCGTCGGAGTGGATCGGAAGGACGACGATGGAAGTGTAGCCACCGGCGATGCCCGCTGCGCCCGACCCGTCCACCTGTGGCACGCCGGTCGCCAGCGCGCGACCGACGTAGCCCTGCCAGGGCAGGACACGGCGCTCGGTCTGGTCGTTCCAAAGCGCGCCTTCGCGGGCGCAAATTCCATCGACGAGAACGGCGCCGCCATCGCGGCCGACCTTCTCGGCCCGCGCGTCCCAGATCTCGAACCGGTGCGCGAGGGGGGTGCCCCGCGCCGAGAGGAGCGTCAGGACATAGCTTGTCCCACCCGGTACCGGCACCGGCATCCCAAGACCCGTGGTCAGGCCCGCCTTGCCGGCGCTGTCGGCACGGATGAAGCGGTAGCCGGCGCCAAGGTCGCGCATCAGTATCGGCGTCTTCGAGGCCGCAACCCCGCCTGGCAGACCCTGCCCGCGCGGGAAATGCGTGTGCTGGCTGACCCATTCGAAATGCTTGGCGGCGCCATAATAGCCATCGTCCAGCATCAGAAGACCGTCGCTGTCCTTCCAAAGCTCGACCGCGCCGACCCTACCGTCGCCATCGGCGCATAGGATCGTCAGGACGGCCTTGAGCTCGGCCCCCGCGAATACCGGGATCGCAACCGCGCTGGTCAGGCCCGCAGCCTTGGCAGCCTCGGTGCGCTTGAAATACGACCCCTCGAAGGATTTCAGCACAACGGGACGCGCCTCGGCCCAGACCTTGCCCGGCAGACCTTCACCGGGTGCAAAGCTTTCCGTCCCGGAGGCCTTGGCGAAGTCGGTGTGACGCCCATAGTCCCCTTCGGCAAGGACCAGACGGCCTTCCTTCGGCACCCAGACTTCCGACACCTCGACAAAGGTCAGTTTCGCACCGTCGATCACGGCATCCAGCGCGGCGTCCATCATGCGGCCTCCTTCGTGTCCGGTCCCGCCTTGCCCTTCGGCTCGGCCTTCTGTCCGCCTTTGTGGCCATGCTCGTATTCCTCAAGGAAATCGAGAACTTGCGCGCGGTATTGATAGTAATCCGGGTGCTCGAGCAGCGCCTTGCGCGTCCGCGGCCGGGGCAGATCCACGTCGAGGATCCGGCCGATGGTGGCGTTGGGGCCGTTCGTCATCATGACGACCCGGTCGGCCAGAAGGATGGCCTCGTCCACGTCATGGGTGACGCAGACGGCGGTGACCTTGGTGCGGCTCCAGACCTCCATCAGCACTTCCTGAAGCTCCCACCGCGTCAGGCTGTCGAGCATCCCGAAGGGCTCGTCGAGCAGGAGAAGCTTGGGCGACAGCGCGAAGGCCCGGGCGATGCCGACCCTCTGGCGCATCCCGTTCGACATTTCCGAGGCGGGCTTGTCCATCGCATCGCCAAGGCCGACCCGCTCGAGGTAGTATTCCACCACCTCCTGCCGTTCCGCCTGAGTGGCGCGCGGATAGACCCGGTCCACCCCGATCGCGACGTTCTCCTTGGCGGTCAGCCAGGGGAAGAGCGAGGGCGACTGGAACACCACCGCCCGCTCGGGGTTCGCGCCGGCGATGTGATAACCGTCCAGTTTGATCGAGCCAGAGGAGATGTCGTTCAGCCCCGCGGTCATCGTCAGCACCGTGGACTTGCCGCAGCCGGAATGGCCGATCAGGCTGACGAACTCGCCCTTTTTCAGCTTGAGGTCGAACCGGTCGACCACGGTCAGAGGCCCCTTCGGGGTCGGGTAGACCTTGCAAAGCTGCGAATAGTCGAGATAGCGCTCCTCGATCCCGCCCTCCGCCGCCGCCGCCCAGGCCTTGGGCATGGCGTGGATCGGCGTGACGTTCGGCAGGAGGCGCCGATCCTCGACCTTGGCGGCGATTCCGAGGTCCATGAGGTAGGTCGTGACCTTGCCGCGCAGCGCCTTGAAGGCGGCGTCATGGTTCATCGCGGCCCGGTCGCGCGGGCGCGGCAGCGCAACCTCGAACGCTTCGCCCAGCGTGCCCTCGGGCGTCAGCGGCGCGATGCGGTCGGCCAGCAGGATCGCCTCGTCCACATCGTTGGTGATGAGGATGACGGTCTTGCGGTCGGCGTCCCAAATCGCCTCGATTTCGTCCTGCAGGTTCGACCGCGTCAGCGCGTCAAGCGCACTCAGCGGCTCGTCGAGCAGCAGCACCTCGGGGTTCATGGCAAGCGCCCGGGCCACCGAGACGCGCTGTCGCATGCCGCCAGACAATTCGGCTGGGCGCCGCTCCGTCGCGTGGCCGAGGCCGACCATCTTGATGTATTTCTCGACCAGCGCACGGCGCTCGGCCTTGGACATGCCGGTATGGACCGCATCGACCGCCAGCCCGACGTTGCCCGCGACGGTCAGCCAGGGCATCAGCGAGTAGGACTGGAACACCAGCCCCCGCTCCGGCCCCGGGCCGGTGATCGGCGCGCCCTTGAAGGTGACGCTGCCCCGGTCTGGCGTCTCGAGCCCCGCGATCAGGTTGATGAGCGTCGACTTTCCGGTGCCGGAAAAGCCGAGGATTGCCAGAAACTCTCCCTCCCGCACGTCGAGCGAGACGTCGCGCAGCACCTCATGGCGGCCGGCGCCATCGCCGAAGCCCTTGAAGACGTTATTGAATTCGATGATTCCCATGGCGTTCACCGGTTCGAAGAGAAGGTGAAGAGCGACTGGATCGCGAACATCAGCCGGTCCAGCAGGAAGCCGATGATGCCGATGGTCAGCACCGCGACCATGATCTTGGCCAGAGACTGCGAGGAGCCGTTCTGGAATTCGTCCCAGACGAATTTACCCAGGCCCGGATTCTGCGCCAGCATCTCGGCGGCGATCAGCACCATCCAACCCACGCCAAGCGACAGGCGCAAGCCGGTGAAGATATACGGCAGGGACGACGGAATTACTATTTTCGTCACTTTGGTAAACGCGTTCAGCTTCAGCATGCGCGATACATTAATCAGATCCGGGTCAATCGAGGACACGCCGACTGCGGTATTGATCAGCGTAGGCCAGAGCGAGCACAGCGTGACCGTGATAGCCGAGGTCAAAAACGATTTGTCGAACCA
>JAGRDU010000107.1:30368-30982 GCA_020446905.1 Paracoccaceae bacterium
GTTTTGCTCATACCACTCAGAATACCGAGCGGAACCGCCACCAGTGTTGCCAGCAAAAAGCCGGTAAAAACGGTGTTCAGACTGGTCAGAATCTGATCGAAGTAAGTTGGTTTGCCGGTATAGGCGCGTGTTTTGACCTCGGCATTCGGATCTTTGGCCAGTTTCCTGGCATTGCGATCTTCCTGCCGCTGATGGAAAGCGGCCTCTTTTTCGCGCTCACGGTAGTGATCCTGCACCAGCCCGACACCAGCCTGAAAGACCGCTATCGGACCAGGGATGCTGCCCAGACTGGTCTGCACCTGTGCTGCGGCTACCTGCCACAACAGCAGAAACAGTACCAGCGCCAGCAGCGGGATACCCAGTGTGCGCCCGATGGCCTCCCACTGCACCCGCCCGTTGCCACCGTTGCTGGCGCTTAACATCGACGCCAGTCTGGCCAATCCCATACGGTTTATTGCTGCACTTGTCATGTTTTGCCCCTAGTCACTCAGCGATATTCAACTGGCGTCATCATCGTTTTTCAGCCCGATCGGAAACTGCCGCAAGTAGGTGTTTGGCTGGCGTCCGTCGTACTCTACGCCGTCAATGAATTCGGCATTGGCGGGCTTGAAACC